>CAYYMW010000193.1:0-13151 GCA_964472515.1 uncultured Verrucomicrobiota bacterium
CGCAAGCCTGCTGAAGATAGTCGTTGTGCGTTAGTTGGGCCATTTCCGCTTCGGGCGGCTTCAGGTTACGATAATTGATCGAGAAGGTGCCCGGCCCGGTGCCCAGCAGCGGGTGCCGCCAGGCGGTGACCGCCGCCGCTTTCCAGTATTCCATGCGCGCGCCCACGCTCGTCGCGCCCTTGCTGAAGTAGGGGGCGAACCGAACGCCAAAGCCCACTAGACCGAGCACCACCACCAAACCAAGGACCCACGGTTTGGCGCGGGTCGGCAGCGCGGTGTGCCAGAGTACCACCGCCAGCAGGATGATCGCAATGAGCCAGCCAGCCTTGGAGCCGGTCCAGAAGAGGCAACCCACCGCCGTGTAGACCAGCAACCCGGAAGTTACCATACGCACGATGTGCGGCCAGCCTTGTCCGCGCTGCCAGAGCCACGCCACCAGCGGCGGCAACAGCAATAGGATCGCACCGGCTAACGCATTGGGATAGAATAGCGTGGAGAAAATGCGCTCGCTCTTCAGCCGCTTGATCTGTTCCGCCGGGAGTTGCTCCCAGCCGGGCAGGGAGAAGACGTATTGGCGGGTCGCTTCGAGTCCCCCGTAGTGCTGGTTGAAGCCCAGCCAGAGCACAAACAAGAAACCGCCGAGCAATGGCACCCAGAACCAGTTCATGGCGCGTACCCTGGCCAAACCGAAGCAGCCCAGGAGATAGCCCAAGACCACAGTGGTGAAGTGGGTGACTGTAATCCGGGTGGCCACCGGTGAGATGGAGCCGAGCGCCGCCAGCCACTGCCACCCAAACCAGACCAGCGGCAAGCCGGCCAGCCACGATAAGCGTATTCGCTTATCCTTCTGCTCCAGCCACATCCATGCCCAGATCGAGATCAGGACTGCCAGCGCGCCGTACCCCCAAGCCACCGGCCAAGGCTGGAACAGGAACTCCCAGAAGCCATTGGGCGGTTCCGTATGCCGGTCAAGCAGGCCGGGATTGGGGAACTTCAGCACCGTCACCCCGAGGAAGACGCCCGCCGCCAGCCCAAACACCGTCTCTGACAGGTGCGTCGGCTGAGACGACTTATCGACGCCGGGGTTCGCTGACGATTTGTTCTTCACATGCCCGGACCTCAGCGAGACGGCATCGCCGGCCAGAAACATCCGAGTTCTAGTCTAGAGTCTGAGGCCCAATAAGCCAACTTCCATTGCCAATGCCTCTTGAACATTGGTGTGCAACATCTTCTGAAGCCGCTCGAAGGCTCGCAGGTTCTGCAACGCCTGCTCGATGGAGAGGCGTCCGGCGATGTGGCCAGTATGCTGGCTCAGCTTGGGATAGGCCAGTAGTTCCGTGCCGCTCTTCAGGGTCTGCAGCCAGATATCGCGCAACCCCCATTCCAGCAGGCGCAGCAGCGCTGCCCGCCGTCCGCGGTATTCCGCTTCGATAGCGGCGCTAAGTTCGGCTTCCCATTTTTCGCGCAGTTCCGGTTCCACGTCTTCGTACCGCTCCAAGGGCGACTTGGCTTGCAGTTCCGCCTGCGCCTGTTCTTTGACGGTTGCCAAGTGGTTGAGCAGCATGCCCAGAAGACGGTAACGCTCGATCAACCCGCCCTTGGCGGTGGCCAGACCGGAGTAGAATGTGCTCAAAATGCCCTCTTCTTCCACTCCAAGGGCAGGCAGGGTGGTGCAGGAAAACGATAGTCGCAGGCACCGCGAGAGGATGGTCTCCAACAACCGCTGCGGCTCAATGGTGCAGAGAATGAACACCGATTTTGGGGGCGGTTCCTCCAAGGTTTTAAGAAAGGCATTCGCGGCCGCCACCATCATGCGATCCGCCGCGACGATGACGCCCACCTTGTACTCGCCCTCGGTGGCTTTGAGATGGATCGTTTGCATCATCTCGCGAATCTGGTCGATCGAGATGGTGCGAATCTTGGACTCGGGCCGGATCCACTGCACGTCGGCGTGCGTGTGGTCACCGATCTTACGGCAACTGAGGCACTTATCACAGCAGTCCAAGGTTGGCCCGGTCTGGCCGGCTCGTTCGGGCGAGGTGCAGTTGAGGGTCTTCGCCAGGTTGAGCGCGGCCAGTTCCAACTCCTCGAGGTCACTGCCAGAGAACAAATAGGCATGTCCCAACCGGCCTCGCTCCAAGCTTCTTTGGAGCAACTCCACCACCTGTTGCTGCTTTAGGTCTTTGAGTGCCATGCAGTTGACGTGCCGGGACCTTTGCCAGCCGCCCAGCCGCGTAAGACGTACCGCCAATAGCGCCTGCTTGGCGAGCCAATTCTTGGCCCAAGCGGGGCGGTGCCTTGAACGTGCGGCGAGTCGCCCCGGGTGGGGCCCGCGCCCTGATACTGGCTCAGAATACCCAGGGCAGGAAGCGTTTCACGCGCCGCTGATAGTCGACGTAGCCGGGGAATTGCTCGCGGAGCCAGGCTTCCTCCCGGCGGGCCTTCGCATTGAGGAGGAGGGCCAGTGCCACGCTGGCCACCAGCGCCAGGCCACTAGCCCAGTGGAGACCCCAAGCCACCGACAGCAGCATGACACTGGTGTAGAGTGGATGCCGCATCCATGAGTAGATGCCGTGGGTGATCAACGCCGACCCGGCATGCGGTTTGGGAAAAATGGTCCGATTAGGTCCCAGCACCCAGGCTCCGGCTATTCCGCAGCACGCACCCACGAGCAGCAGGGCGATGGCGGGAAGGCTCGCGGAACTCCTGGACCAACTGCCTTGCCCCCAAGGTCCAAGGGCCGCCACGGCCGTCATCAGCGCGAGTTGGGCCAGGACCCATCGTCCACCCCGGGCCAGGAAGCCGGACCAACCCGTGCTCATGGCTGGGGGGCGTTGCGATGCTTGGCGCGAGCCAGCCAATCCTTGCCCCAGGTGAACCAAACGCTGACCGCGAGCAAGCAGAGACCGAAGGTACCCACCGTACGGACGATCATCTTGAAGGCCTCGATCTGCTCAACCTTGGGAAACTCGGTGGCCCGCCACATCAGGGCGCAACCATAGGTCCCGGCCACCAGCAAGAGCCAAGGCACAGCCTCGTAGCGTCCGCGGGCGAGAAGGTTGCCTACCAGCACGTTGGCCAGGGTGAGCGGCAGCATGCACCAAACAAACCAGGACACGAGCGGCGCGGCCAGCAGGTAGGCCGGATTGCCCAAGTACACGATCCGGATCGGCAGGGAGGGGAAAAGCGTGCAGGCGAGCGCGGCTCCCCCACCTAAGAGTAACGTGGCACCCAAGGCTTGTGCCAGGACATTGGTCTTTTCCGACCGGGCCACGCCAGCGACGATTTTGGGAAACATAACTGCCACCATGGGGGCAGTGAAGACGACCAGAGCGCGTCCGATGGTTCCGGCCGTGGCATAGAGGTAGGTGACCTCCTTGTCGAACATGCTTTGGACCAGGATCTGATCAGCCCCCACCATGAATTGGCAGGCACCCATGCCGATCGTGAGCGGGATTACTCGGGCCAGCCATGGTTGCCAGGAAACGCGCTCACCGACGCCGAAAATGAACGGACGGGCGTGCCAGGCGCCGGCAATCAACGCCAGCCAGAACCCGATCATGGCCGCGACCATGGCTCCCGCCGCGTGCCCCCCGAGCACTGCCACGATCACCAGCACCGCGGTGAACCGACCGCAGCCGTTGAAGATCTGCACCCACCCCAACCACAGGAAGTTTTGAGCCCCTTGCAGCAGACCTTGCATGATGGGCAGCCAGAGCATGGCCAACCCAATCGCCAGCGTGGCCCACAACGCTCCGGAGTTGGCAATCTTGAGGGCAGAAAGAACGCTGTCGTGACCAATGGCGATTACCCCGGCCATGGCGAGCCACAAGCCGAACGTCCCAAGCAGGATGGTCCGCACAACTTGATGAAGCTGTCGCCGACCTTGGTCCGTCACCGCAGCCGCGCATTGCTGGGCGAATACCGTCTGCAAACCCATCGCCGGGATCATCATGAGGTTCAGCACTTGGAGCAACGCCCCGAAGACGCCGTACTCCGATGTGGGCATGAACCTCGACGCGGGAGTATGGACCAGGTACATGAACGCCCCGCCGCAGGTCGTCGCGATCACCATCCAACCGCTCTGCCGGAAGAAGGCCAGGCGGTCCGCCTTCCGCGATGCGGGAGAGCCAGACTTCGGAACGGTGGGTTCCGTGGACGACATCGTCATGCCCGGCGAGTATGCCTGCGCGGGGCCGGGGGCGGAAGCAGATATGCGCTCGAATTACCGAGCGTGTGCGAGGAAGTGGCGGCTTAAGGACTGCTGCCCGCGGGGCCGGGGAGTGAGCCTGCTTAACCCGGCTGAGCGGCGTGCAACCACTCAGCCTGACGAGCTTCAGGACCTCCAGGACGCGGCCTAGTTACCGGGTTCGCCCTTGAGGATGGCCCAGCCGTAATCGCGGTTGAGGCGCGCGATATTGTCGAGCTTGATTTCCTTGGGGCAGACCGCTTCGCAGGAGCCGGTGACGGTGCAGGAGCCGAAGCCCTCTTTGTCCATCTGGGCAACCATCCGCACCGCGCGGCGGTCCTTCTCAGCCTTGCCTTGGGGCAGGAGGTTGAGGTGGGAGACTTTGGCGGCCACGAAGAGCATGGCGGAAGCGTTCTTGCAGACAGCCACGCAGGCGCCGCAACCGATGCAGGAGGCGGCGTCCATCGCCATGTCGGCGATCTGCTTGGGAATGGGGATGGCGTTGGCGTCCGGGGTGCCACCGGTGCTGGCGGAGACAAAGCCGCCGGCCTGGATGATCCGATCGAAGGCAACGCGGTCGACGATCAGGTCGCGAATGACCGGGAACGGTTTGGCGCGCCAAGGCTCTACAGTGATGGTCTCGCCATCCTTGAAATGCCGCATGTGCAATTGGCAGGCCGTGGTGCCCTTGTGGCCGCCGTGCGGAATGCCGTTGATCACCAGCGAACAGGTGCCGCAGATGCCTTCCCGGCAGTCGGAGTCGAACGCGATGGGCTCGCGTCCTTGGGCGATGAGGTCTTCGTTCACCACGTCGAGCATCTCCAGGAACGACATGTCCGGGATGATGCCTTTGGCCGGGTAAGTCTCGAAGGCTCCCGGTACGGAGGCGGTCGCTTGCCGCCAGACTTTGAGGGTAAGATCCATAAGCTCGGTCGGTGCCGCTTTCGAAAACTATTTGTAGCTCCGCGTGGCCATCTTCAACTCTTCGTAGACCAGCGGTTCCTTGTGCAATTCGGGGGTCTTGCCGACGCCCTTGAATTCCCAGGCGCTGACAAAGGAGAATTGCTCGTCGTTGCGTTTGGCCTCGCCGTCCTCGGTCTGGTGCTCGACGCGGAAGTGGCCGCCGCACGATTCCTCGCGGGTCAGGGCGTCCAAGGCGAGCAATTCGCCGAATTCGAGGAAGTCCGCCACCCGGCCGGCCATCTCTAGGTCCTGATTCAGGGAGCCGTTCTGGCCCGTGACCTTCACGTTCTTCCAGAACTCGTCGCGGAGTTCGGGGATGCGCTTGAGCGCTTCCTTGAGGCTCTTCTCACTGCGGGCCATGCCCACGTTGCCCCACAGGATCTTGCCCAACTCGCGGTGGAACGAGGTAGTGGTGCGCTTGCCTTGGATCGAGAGCAGCTTCTGGGTCAGGGCGGTGATTTCGCCTTCCACCCGTTTGAACTCGGCGTGGCTGGCGGCGGGCCGGCCGACTTTGTTGGTCGCCAGGTAATTCCCGATGGTGTAGGGGATGACGAAATAGCCGTCGGCCAGGCCCTGCATGAGCGCGCTGGCACCCAGGCGGTTCGCGCCGTGGTCGGAGAAGTTGGCTTCCCCGAGCACAAACAAACCGGGAACGTTGCTCATCAGGTTGTAGTCGACCCACAACCCGCCCATCGTGTAATGGACGGCCGGGAAGATGCGCATCGGCGCCTTGTAGGCGTCTTCACCGGTAATCCGTTCGTACATTTCGAACAGGTTGCCGTAGCGCTCGCGGATGGTGGCCTCGCCGAGGCGCTTGATGGAGTCGGCGAAATCCAGGTAAACGCCCAAGCCGCTCGGGCCCACGCCGCGCTTCTCGTCGCAGACTTCCTTGGCGGCGCGGCTGGAGATGTCACGCGGGGCCAAGTTGCCGTAGCTCGGATACTTGCGTTCCAAATAGTAATCGCGATCGCCTTCCGGGATGTCGCCCGGGGCGCGCTTGTCGCCCGCCTTCTTGGGGACCCAGACGCGGCCGTCATTCCGCAGCGACTCCGACATCAGCGTCAGCTTGGACTGATGGTCGCCGCTGACGGGGATGCAGGTCGGGTGGATTTGCGTGTAGCAGGGGTTGGCAAACGCCGCGCCGCGCTTGTAGGCGCGATAGGTGGCGGTGACGTTGCAGCCCTTGGCGTTGGTGGAGAGATAGAAGACGTTGCCGTAGCCGCCGGTGGCGAGGATGACGGCATCAGCGGAGTGCGAGCTGATCTGGCCGGTCACCATGTCGCGCACCACAATACCCTTGGCGTGGCCGTCAATCACGACCAAGTCAAGCATCTCGGTGCGGGGGAACATCTTGACGGCACCGAGGCCGATCTGCCGGGCCAAGGCCTGATAGGCCCCGATCAGGAGCTGCTGGCCGGTTTGACCGCGCGCGTAGAACGTGCGGGAAACCTGGGCACCGCCGAAGGAGCGGTTGTCCAGCAACCCGCCGTATTCGCGGGCGAAGGGGACGCCCTGGGCGACGCATTGGTCGATGATCGCCGTGCTCACCTCCGCGAGGCGATGCACGTTGGCTTCGCGGGCCCGGAAGTCACCGCCCTTGATCGTGTCGTAGAAGAGGCGTTTGACGCTGTCGCCGTCGTTGCGGTAGTTCTTGGCGGCGTTGATGCCGCCTTGGGCCGCAATACTATGGGCACGGCGCGGGCTATCCTGGTAGCAGAAGCACTTCACGCCGTAACCGAGTTCGGCGAGCGTGGCGGCGGCCGAGGCGCCAGCCAGGCCGGACCCGACCACGATGATCTCGAACTTCCGCTTGTTGGCGGGATTGATCAGCTTGCTCTCGAACTTGTGTTTCTCCCACTTTTGCGCCAGCGGGCCGGAAGGGACTTTGGCATCCAAATTCATATTACTTCAACGCCTCCTTCCCGAAACCGAGCAGCACTCCTACGGGAATGGTGGTGTAACCGATGGCCAGCGCGTAGCCGGCGATCAGGCCAAACCGATTGATGAGTTCACCCCACTCTTTGGTCTTGATCCCCAGGGATTGGAACATGGCGCCAACGCCGTGGCCAAGGTGCAGGCAAATCAGCCAGACGGCCACAATGTAGAAGAGTGAGACCAGCGGTTGGCTGAACCCGAGCACCATCATTTTGAAGACATCCGGAACCATGGTGCCGTGCAGTTCGTACTGGAAACCGCCGATGTCCTTGCCCAGCAGGGTGACCGCCTGGGCTTTGACGGTATAATGCAGGAGGTGGAAGACCACAAAGGCCGCGATGATCAACCCCGACCAGATCATGGTGCGGGAGGCGTAGCTTGCCCCCGGGAACTTCGCGCCTTCGTAGGTCATGGGGCGGGCCGCCCGGTTCTCGATCGTCAACCGCACCGCGGACCAGATATGGAGTCCCACCATCGCCAGCATGAAGAGGCGCACCGGGTAGAGCAACTCCTTGTTGCTCTGCAGGAAGTGGGCGTAGCGGTTGATGGCTTCAGCGCCGAGAAAGAATTGCAGGTTGCCCACCATGTGGCCACAGACAAAGCCAAAGAGGACAAAGCCTGTGACGGCCATGACGTACTTCTTTCCCAACGAAGACTCGAATAAGCGTTGCAGCAATTTCATTTTGACTCCGGGCGTCACGGCCCGGCCCGTGTTCGCCCGTTGGTTTTGCACCGCCCGGAGCCGCACCACGCGGCTCGGGCGTCGAACGGTGGTGAGTACCGTTAACGGGCGGACACTCTACGGATACTGCCCCGGTGGCGTCAACTCGACATGAAAGAAAAGTCTTGCATTAGTATCTATGATGAGTAATTTACTGCACCCTGATGCCTAGGCATGGAAGACGGCGCGTTTCCGTGGTTGACGCTTCCCTTCCGCTGGCGCGCCATACCGCCATGATCCATGCCATTGCCACCATCCGTCTGCACGCAGGGCGAGCGGACGAGTTCTTGCGCCTGTTTCGCGAACTGGCGATGCGGGTGCGGGCCGAACCGGGCTGCCTCGAGTACACCGCCGCTGGCGACGCCCCCACGACCATTCCCATTCAGCCGCTGGTCCGTTCGAACACCGTGACGGTCTTCGAGAAATGGGCCGATGTGGCGGCGCTGCAAGCCCATTTGGATTCCGCCCATGTTGCCGCCTTCCTCGACCGGACGCGAGGCATGACGCGGGAGCTTGAGATCCGGGTGTTCGAGCCCATCTGAGCCGGCCCGCAGGTTTTTGCTGACGAGCCGGGGTGGGCGTGGCTAGAGTGCCGCCGTCGCCTATGCAATCCAAGCACCTCGCCCGGTCTGGTTCGGCCTTGACGCTGCCCCGGCGCGCCTTTCTTCGGCGCACGTTGGCGGCTTCTGCGTTTGCCTTCACCTGCATCCCTGCGCGCGTCCTCGGCCTGGGCGGCGAGCCACCCCCGAGCCGGAAGCTCAACCTGGCCTTTGTCGGAGTCGGCGGGCGCGGCCGGGACAACTTGCGCGGCCTGGGCTCCGAGAATGTGGTGGCCTTGTGCGATGTCGACGAAGTCCGCGCCAAGGAGTCCTTCCAGCGGTATCCCAAGGCGCGCACGTTCCAGGACTATCGCGTGATGCTGGACCAGATCGGCAAGGAAATCGATGCCGTCGTGGTCTCGACCCCGGACCATACCCATGCCGTGGTGGCGATGGCGGCCATGCAGTTGCACAAACATGTCTACTGCGAGAAGCCGCTGGCCCACTCGCTGCACGACGTCCGGCAGTTGGTCGCCGCCGCCCGCAAATACAAGGTGGTCACCCAGCTTGGCAATCAGGGGCATGCCTCCGATTCGATCCGGCAATTCTGCGAGATGATCTGGGATGGGGCCGTGGGGTCGGTGCGCGAAGTCCACGCTTGGTGCCAGAATTCGTACCGCCCACGCGACTACCGTCTGCGCCCCTCCGAAACCCCGCGCGCGCCCTCCACCCTCAACTGGGATCTCTGGCTCGGGCCCGCCGCCGAGCGGCCTTACCATCCGGTCTACCTGCCGGGGAAGTGGCGGGGGTGGGTGCCGTTCGGGACGGGGATCATCGGCGATTGGACCTGTCATGTGATCGATCCGGTCTTCTGGGCCTTGGATTTGGGCGCGCCGAGCACCATCATCGCCCGCGCCGAGGAGTACGACGATCCGCAGGTCCGGGCCGAGACGTATCCCAAGACCTGCCAGATCACCTACCAATTCGCGGCGAAAGGCACTCGTCCGGCGGTGACCCTGCACTGGCATACGGGCGGACTGGGCCCCCGGCCGGAGGAACTCGAGCTCAATCGCACGCTCCCGGGCATCGGAGCGGTAGTCGTGGGAGACAAGGGCAAGATTCTATACGGTTCCCATGGCGCTGCCAGCGCCCAGTTGCTACCGGCCCGGAAGGACCGGGAGTACACCCGGCCCGCAGCCACGCTTCCCCGCTCGAAGGGCCACCATGAGGAGTGGGTCGAGGCCTGCAAGGGCGGAGCGCCCAACGGCTCTCCCTTCAGTTACGGTGGGCCGCTGACCGAAATTGCCTTGCTGGGGGTTCTGGCCAAGCGTTTTGCCGGCCGAAGGATCGAGTGGGAGGCCGAAGCCGGACGCATCACCAACCTTCCCGAGGCGGAGGCTCTCCTGCATCCGGCCTCACGACCGGGTTGGGGCTTGCCGCAGTAGTCGTTCCCGTGTGCACCCCTTGAACACCAACCACTTATCGAGCGTCTGCCGGGCAGGTGCGGTTGGGTTCGTGGCGGAGGGCGCGTTTTTTTTGCGCCATCAGACGGAGTTTTGGTGACAGACCCCTTGCTTTTCCGTAAAAGCAAAAGGAAATCGCAACAAATAGAGTACGACACATCTGACATGAAAGAGTACGCATCCGGTGATATTCGGAACTTCGCTCTCGTCGGCCATGCCACTTGCGGCAAGACCATGCTCAGTGAGGCCATGCTCGCCTGCGCGGGCGTCATTGGCCGCCTCGGCAGCGTCGCCAACGGTTCCACCACCTCCGATTACCACGAAGGGGAGATCAAGCGCGGGATTTCTATCCACACCTCGCTGCTGCACACCGAGTGGCTCGGCAAGAAGTTCAATATTCTGGATACGCCGGGCTACATGGACTTCATTTCGGAAGCCAAAGCCGCGCTCCGCGTCTCCGACACGGCGGTGGTCGTGCTCCATCCGCTGGACGGCGTCGGGGTGGGGACCGAGGAGGTCATCAACGTGGCGGAGGGGTATGGTTTGCCCAAGGTTTTTGTGATCAACATGCTCGACAAGGAGCACACGGATGCGGACGCGCTGATCGCCAAGCTCAAGGAGCGGTTCGGTGACAAAGTCATTCCCTTGACCCTGCCGGTTAATGCCGGGCCCGGCTTCTCCCAAGTGCTCGATATCATGCGGAGCGAGCTCATCACCTACACTACCGACGGCACGGGCAAGGCGACGGAAGGCAAGGCCAGTGGCGAACTTGATGAAAAAGTCAAAGCACTGCATCAGCAATTGCTGGAGAAGGTGGCGGAATCGGACGACGCCCTGCTCGAGAAGTTCTTCGAGCAGGGGGGCTTGTCGGAGGAGGAATTGCGCTCCGGGATGCACAAGGCCTTTCAACAGCAGAGCATCATTCCGCTCTTCTGTACTTCCTCGGAAACCAACGTGGGCGTTTCCCGGCTGATGGACTACCTGGCGAAATACGGCGCCGCGCCCACCGACAAGCCGACAACTGCCGCGCTGGATGCCAACGAGGCCGAGGTCAGCCTGCCGCTGGCCGGCCCCGATCCCGTGGTCTTCATCTTCAAGACGCTGAACGAGGCGCACATTGGGGAGGTTTCCTTCTTCCGCGTCTACTCGGGCACGGTACGGGTGGGCCAGGACTTGGCGAACCCCCTCCGCAGCAGCACGGAGCGATTCGGCCAGATCTCGATCCTCAACGGCAAGAACCGGACCAACGTGACCTCGCTGGTGGCGGGCGACATCGGTTCGGTCGTGAAGCTGAAGAACACGCATACCAACGATACGCTGTGCGGGGGCACCAAGCCGGTGACGCTACCCAAGATCAACTTCCCGCGCCCCAGCATTCACGCGGCCCTTCGGCTCAAGTCCAAAGGCGAGGAAGATAAGGTGGCCGCCGGCCTGGCCAGCCTCCACAACGAGGATCCCACCTTCGTCTATCAGGTGGATTCCGAACTCCACCAAACCGTGCTCTCGGGCCAGGGCGAACTCCACCTGCAGGTGATTTCCGAGCGCCTCAAGAGCCGTTACCGGGTCGATTTCGATCTCATCGCGCCCAAGATTCGCTTCCGCGAGACCATCAAGGCGAAGGCCGAATCGAAGTACCGCCATAAGAAACAGACCGGTGGCGCCGGCCAGTTTGCCGAGGTCTGGATGCGCATCGAACCGAAGCGGCGCGGCGAGGGGGTGGAGTTCACCCAGACCCTCACGGGCCAGAACGTGGATCGCGTGTTTGTCCCTTCCGTCGAGAAGGGCGTGACGTCGGCTTGCACGGAAGGCGTCCTGGCCGGGTATCGGGTGGTCGACGTGAAGATCGACTTCTACGACGGCAAGATGCACCCGGTCGACTCGAAGGACATCGCCTTCCAGATTGCCGGCAAGGAAGGTTTCCGCGAGGCTTTCATGACCGCTCGGCCCTGCCTTCTGGAACCGATCCACACGGTCGAGATCAAGGTGCCGGATGACGCCATGGGCGCGGTGATTGGCGACCTTTCGAGCCGGCGCGGCAAGATTCTCGGCATGGATTCCTCCGGCGGGTTCCAGATCGTCAAGGCCACGGTTCCGGCCATGGAACTCTACCAGTACTCCACCGTGCTCCGGTCGCTGACCGGCGGGCGGGCGGTCCACTCCGAGGAGTTCGACCATTACGAGGAAATGCCCAAGGAACTCGAACAGAAGGTCATTGCCGACAGCAAGAAGCCGAAGGAGGAATGATCTCCTGAGATGCTCCGCCGGTCAGGCGGCATCCCCTTTTGCACTGGCAGCCGCGCCCACCTGGCGCGGCTGCCTGCTTTGAGCATGCATCGCATTCTCTGCACCCACACGCCCGAGTTGTTCGCGGCTGCCGTCGCCCAAGCCGCCGAACGGCTCCGCGCCGGGGAACTAGTCGCGCTGCCCACCGAGACCGTGTACGGCCTCGCGGCGAACGCCCTCGACGCGCGGGCGGTGGAACGCATCTTTGCCGCCAAGGGCCGGCCGACCCATAATCCCATCATCGTGCATGTGGCCGACTTGGCCATGGCCCGTCGTTGCGCTTCGGTCTGGCCGGAGCTGGCGGATCGCCTGGCCCGGGCGTTCTGGCCGGGACCGTTGACCCTGGTCCTGCCCAAGGCGGCGGGCGTTCCGGAAATCGTGACGGCCGGGGGGCCGACCGTGGGCATTCGCTGGCCGCGTCATCCTTTCATCCAGGCGGTGATCCAGGCGTGCGGCTTCCCTCTGGCCGCCCCCAGCGCGAACCCGTCGAACCAGGTGTCGCCCACGGAAGCCATCCACGTGGCGCGCACGCTGGGAGAGTTGGTTCCGCTGGTGGTGGACGGGGGTGCATGCCAGGTGGGGATCGAATCCACCGTGCTCGACCTGACCAGCACTCCGCCGCGAGTCCTGCGTCCGGGCATGATTCACGGCGATGCGCTGGCCGCCGTGACCGGGCGTCTGGCTACGACGGAAGCCGCGGGCAAGGGGGTGCTGCGCAGCCCGGGCCAGTTACCCAAGCACTACGCCCCCAAGGCCCACCTTCAACTCTGGTCATGGGAAGACGATGCCGACCTTGGCGCGCAAATGGCGCGGAAGGGACTGGCTCCGGCCCACTGCCATATCATCGCTCATACCCGCATTCCCCAAGCCAGTGCCGCCGGACAAGTCTGGGTGGTTCCCCACGATCCCGAGGCCTTTGCCCGGGCGCTCTACGGAACCCTGCATCGCTGCGATGCCGCGCACGCCCGCACGGTCATTGTCGAAGCTGTGCCGGCGGAAGGGGCGTGGGCCGGCATTGCCGACCGACTTCGTCGTGCCCAAGCCTGAACGGCGGGGGG
>CAYYMW010000194.1:0-13138 GCA_964472515.1 uncultured Verrucomicrobiota bacterium
GCCCACCACCATCGCGCCGATGATCTTCGATGCGTCGGCCACCTCCGACGATCGGGACGCTCTGGTCGGCCTCGAATTCCGGTGGGACTGGAACGAGGACGGAGTGTTCGATACGGCCTGGAGCACCAATGCACAGGGAACGCACTTCTACAATCTGCCGGGGACCAAGGTGGCCGGGGTGGAGGTCCGGGATGGCTTCGGCGCAGTCGGTTTGGCGCGGCTTTCGTTCGACGTGCAGGCGGAAGAGGACCCGGGCGCTCCGGGGCCGCAGCACCCGACCTGGGACCTGCCCTTCGCCGCGACGGCGGTGGTCTTCGATCCGGTGCGCCCCCTGCTCTATGCCACGGATGCCGCCGGGAGACGCCTGGTGCGCGTCAACCTGGAAACGGGGCTGGCGGAGCGCCAATACGCGTTTGCCTATCCGCCGGATTCACTGGCCGTTACCCCCGATGGCCGCCGCCTGTACGTTGCCTTGCTGACGATGAACCACGAGATCATCTGGACTGGAGCGCAAAGCGGGTTCCTCGCGGAGTTCGATCTCGAACGCGGGGTGAAACTCGGCGACATCCCACTCCCGCATGACCCAGGCTATCTTGCGGTGGGTGCGGGAGGATGGCTGCTCGTGGCGGGAGGAACGCATGTGGACGCCGCCCTGGAGTCGTTGGACCCGGCCACCGGCGCGGTCGTGGGCGCCGCCAGTATTCGGGGGCTGAGCCACCTCGCCGCGCACCCGCGAGGGCGGCGGGTTTACGCGGTGGAAAACACGATCTACCTGACGGAGTACGACCTGGACCCGGCCACCGGCGCGCTCACCAACGCGGTGCGGAACTACATCGAATCGGCCTCTCCGGGCCTGGGCCCGGCCGTGTTTGTTCTGCCGTCGGGCGAGGGCATCCTCACCTCGGATGGCTCGGTCTTCAGCTTGGGCGGCGAAGACAACCGGATCGTGGAACCGCCCGCGCGCCTGGCGGGCGGGGGCTTCT
Source organism: uncultured Verrucomicrobiota bacterium (assembly GCA_964472515.1). Lineage (GTDB taxonomy): Bacteria > Verrucomicrobiota > Verrucomicrobiia > Limisphaerales > J093 > CAYYMW01. The sequence goes on from CAYYMW010000194.1 coordinate 984, forward strand.
GGGATGCGGTTTTCGACGCGCCCGAACGGAGCGCCTTGTTCACAGTGTCGGCGCAGGACCAACTGCAGCACTACAATACCCGGAGCTGGGAACTCGTCAGCAGCACGGCTCTGGAGCTAGGGACGCGCTTTGTCGGTGTCAAGCCGGCGCAGGTTTATGCTGTGACGCTCGTCGTCGGGCATACCCTGATTCGCCGCTTGCCCAATCCGGCCTCCGGAGCGGAGACCAACCAACCGCCGGTGGCCCGCTTTGTCATCTCTCCGGCCCAGCCCAACACCCGCGACCCGATCACCTTCGACGCCAGCCCCAGCACGGACGACCGCGACCCCATCGGCTCGCTCCTGTTCCGCTGGGATCTCGACAACGACGGCGCCTACGACACCCAGCCCACCAACGCCCCCACACTGACCCTGCGCCTGCTGACGCCCGGCACCCGCACCGTCGCCCTCTGGGTGCGGGACAGCCTCGGGGAGGTCTCGGTGACCCGCCTCACCTTCGAGATCGAAGTGGTGCCGGACCCCGGCTTGCCCGGGGAGGCGCATACGGCCTACCGGTTGCCTTTTGCGGCCTTCGATGCCGCCTTCGATCCCGTGGGCACAAACGTCTTTCTTTCGTACTCCAACTCCGTGGTGCGGGTGAATCTGACGACGGGGCGCATCGCCCGGCGCTGGCTCCTGCCCATGCCCGTGGAGCGGTTGACGATGAGCCCGTCTGGCCACCGTCTCTATGCCGTGGTCTTACCCAAGGCGCGCAATTACGCCGAACGGCTGACGGAAGGCTACGTGGCGGAGTTCGACGTCACGGCGGACGCCCTGCTGCGGACCATCCGGCTCGGTTTGGATCCGTGGGAGATCATCGTGACTCCAGAAGGCCGACTGCTGGCCAACGCAGGGTCGGGGACTCAGGACACTGCCTTGGAGGTGTACGACCTCGCCAGCGGCACCCTGCTTTCCCGCTTGGAACGGGTGCAGTTCCGCAGCGGCCTCGCGTTTGATCCCCTCCACCAAGCGGTGTTCTGCACGGAAAGCGATAGCAATTATTCCCTCAGCCTGCGGCGTTTTACCTTCGATCCCCAGACCGGCGCGCTCACCGACGGCCCGTACGCCAATTATGACCGCACTTGGCAAGGATACGGGCGGGTTTTCGCCCTGCCCGAGGCCAACATGGTGATGACCAGCAACGGCCGTCTGCACAACCAAGGCACCCTCAGCTTCGTCAAGGCCTTGGGGCCGGCCTATGTGTCAAGCGTGGCGGCCTTGCCGGATCGGCAAGCCGTTGTGGCGGCCACAGGCAACAGTCTGGCCTACGCCACGGCGAACAATCTGACGCTCCTCGCCACCTTCCCCGTGCCCGACGGAGCGGCCTTTGTGGGTGGGCATGGGGAGTTCCACTATGCTCTGGGTATCGAGGGGGCGGAGACACTCATCTCCCGGCGGCGCTTCCCGGCGGCCGAGCCGGGCCGCAATTTCCCACCCCTCGCGGCCATCGCACAACCGGTGGAAGGCGCCGGTTTCGCGGTGGGCACACCGATCAGCGTGCGCTTAACGGCCGAGGACACCGACGGAGCACCGGTCAAGGCAACGATCTATCTGGACGGAACGAGAGTCGCCGACCTCGATACCCTGCCCTTCGCAACCAACCTCGCCAGCCCGCCGACCGGCCCTCACCAACTGACCGCGCACGTGATTGACAACTTGGGCGCCACCAGTGTCACCGCCACGGTCACGTTTAACGTCGCCCGGCGGCCCAAGGTCGTCTTCGATCCCCTGCTCGACCCAGCGACGGTCGCCCCGGGTGAATCGCTGACCGTGAAGGTCGCGCCGAGCGACCCCGACGGAGCGGTGGCGCAGGTGGAGTTCACGTGGGTGCAGGACATGCCCGGCCGGGTGGTGGGCGTGGTCACAAACGCCCCTTGGCAGGTGAGCCTCGCCGGGCTCGCCGGGGATGGCCTCCTATGGGCCATTGCCACGGATAACCACGGCGTGGATTCCGAGGCGGTCTATATGCGTGTGCATGTGTTGGGCGCGCAGGGCGACGACTTCTATTGGCCCTGGCTCCTGACGGGCATGAACCCGGCGGCCCGCGTGAGTAACACCTCTGCCTCCAGCCAGAGTAGCGAGCCGCTGCATGCCAAGCGGGTTGCGGCTCACTCGCTCTGGTGGGATTGGGTCGCGCCCACAAGCGGGGTCGTGGTCGCCTCCACAGAGAACAGCGGCTTCGACACCGTCCTGGCGGTCTATACCGGCACGAACATCTTCACCCTGAGCGCCGTCGCGGCGGTGGATGACACTCCAGGACAGATCCCGTCTGCCCGCGTCAAGTGGCGCGTCCAGGCCGGCACGCGCTACCACTTGGCGGTGGATGGTGACCTCGGAGAAGTCGGCGACGTCGCCCTAGATCTGGCCTACACGCACATCTTCCCGGCCCCTCCCGCGAACGATGCTTTCGCCAACCGCGTCGAGATCGTCGGCACCAACACGGTGGTCCTGAGCGACAACACCTACGCGACCGGCGAAACGCTCGAGCCCAGTCTCCCGGTGGCGCGCGGGAACCGCTCCACTTGGTGGTGGTGGGCCGCGCCCACCAACGGCGTGCTCCGCGTCACCACCCGGGGCAGCGCTGGCGACACCCTGCTCGTCGTCTATGACGGCGCAGCCAATCTGAGCTCCCTGCGCTACATCGCCCTCAATGACGACGACCCCACCGGCGGCCTCACCAGCGCCGTCGCCGTCGATGTCCTCGCTGGCCACGCCTACACCGTCATGGTGGATGCGTTCCAAGGGCTGGGCGGGGTGGTGCAGTTGGCGTTGGCCTTCACGCCCACCCTCGCGGGGACTCCTCCACCCAACGACGACTTCGAGTACCGGATCGAGGTTAGCGGTACGCGCCTGCGTGCGCCGGGAACGACGGTCAACGCCACCCGGCAGACCAGCGAGCCCTGGATCTACGGCAACCCACGCGGCTCGGTCTGGTTTCACTGGCTTGCTCCCCGCAGCGGGCCGGTCTATCTCGGGCTGACGACCAGCGTTTCGCTCGGGATCGGCGTCTACGAGGGCGAATCGCTCGCCATCTTGACCCCGGCTCCGGGTTGGGGCTTCAACGGATCTGGGAAGGCCGCCTTTCTCGCTACCAAGGGCAAGGCCTACGCCATTATGGTCCAGTCCACCTCGGCCAGTAGCGGGGAGTTCGTCCTTGAGTTGAACGCGGAAGTGGCCGTGCCCGACCTGGTTCTTCACCAGCCGCAACTCTCGCCGGACGGCCGCCTGGGTCTGCTCCTCCAAGGCGAGGGGCTGAACGTGATCCTCGACGTCTCTCCAGACCTGAAGAACTGGACTCCGATCCAGACCAATCGGCTCGACGGCCCGCTGATGCTGGACCTCGGGGCTCCCGGTCTGCCGAGCGCCTTCTTCCGGGGGCGTGTCCAAGCGGTCCCTTAGGAACCTGCCGATGAAGCAGCCAGTCGCACCGGCGCGTTCGGGCGAGGGCCATCCGCGCCGTGTGGGCAACCGGAAAGCAAGCGAAGTAGACTGACCGCTGGCAACCGCGCCTCACCGAACGAGCACGTCGGTTGCTCGAACTGCCGCCCTCCCCTCATGAAGGACCTTGCACAAGACGTCAAGACGCTGTTGAACCAGTTCGATGCAGCCGCCGTCGGGATTGGTGCGGCGGAGTTGGACGAACTTCTGGGGCGCCACGGAGTCAGCTTCCCACCTTCGTTGCGCGCTTGGCTGGCCATCTGCAACGGCAGTCTTGCCGCCCAAGGCGGCCTGCTGGGTGTTGGACGCGCAGAAACCAATTTGGACATCTTTCATATTTGGGCTATCTGCCCTAAGTGGAAGCGCTTGGGTTGGATCCCCGTCGCGGCAGATGGCTGCGGCAACTACTACGTGATCGTCCCACGAGAACCGAGCGGCGAGTTCGCCTGTTTCATCGATACCGCTGAAAACCCGGTCGCGCTCTGCTATGCGGTCGCTTCAGATGCCCTGCACCTCGCGTACTTCATGCTTCACCGCGAGCGTCACCGAAGCGGTTGGCCCTTCGACGAGGGCTGGGTGACTTCGGTCGATCCGGGAATCATCCACTGCGATTGCGCCCCCATGCCCTGGGAATTGGACTGAGACAGATGTTCGATCCACCGAACCAACTCGGATCACGTAACAAGCCCAGCCTCATCCAACACTACACCACAGCGGTTGCATCCCCTCAGCTTGCAGTGAGACCCCTTTCCCATGTGGATCACCTTGCCGCAGTCAAAACACCGGGGCTTTCGCAGCCAATGCGGCCTGTGCGAAGCGCGAACCCCACACTCCGAGCAGTATGGCCCCTTCACAGCCTCGACTTTATTTCGGCAGAGGGCTCCGAACCTTGCGACGATCCTCTAAAGTCCACCGTTGCGAACTTGTTGGCGACAGACGTTGTAGAATCTGGTAGGCAATACTCAGTCTGACCATGAGAACGTATCTGTTTTGGATCGCCCTTGCTGGATTGTTGACCTCAGCCACTGCGGCGGAAAGCAGCCGGATTCGCGTTCTACTGCTGGATGGGCGGAACAACCACGACTGGAGGACCACCTCCCCCGCACTTTGCCAAATCCTCCAGGCGGCGGGCAGTTTCGAGGTGACTGTAGCCACGCTTCCGCCCTCCAACGCCGAACCCGCCGTACAAGCGGCGTTCAAGCCCGCCTTCAAGGACCACCAAGTGGTCATCGGCAACTACAACGACTGGGGCGCTGAACCGGCCCCCACCAACCTCCTCGCGGAATTGACGCGGTTTGTGGCAGGCGGCGGCGGCTTCGTAGCCGTGCATGCAGGCGGGTCCGGCTTCTTCCACTATCCCGAGATGACCCGGATGGTGGGGCTGGCGTGGGGACTGCAGCCGGGATTTGGCGAAGCACTCAGCCTGGACGACGCCGGCAGGCTCCAGCGCACCCCCAAAGGCGAGGGGCAGCCCACCGGTCACGGGGCCCCTTTCGTATGGACGGTGACCACCCGTGAGCTGGAGCACCCGATCATGGCGGGTTTTCCCACGAAGTGGAAGCACGGCCCGGATGAGCTCTGGTACCGCGCCCGCGGTCCAGCGGAGCGCCTCACCATCATCGCCACCGCCTACTCCGCTGACACGGCCAGGCACGAACCGATCATTTGGACGGCACCGTACGGCAACGGCCGGGTGCTCGCCACCTTGATGGGCCACGACGCCAAAGCCATGGAGTCCCCGGCATTTGCGGCGATCTTGCTGCGCGGCTGCGAGTGGGCTGCCACCGGCAAGGTGCAAACCCGCCTCTCCCCTGCCCTCGCGAGCCAGATTGGGGTAGGTGCCACCACGAACTGAGACGCGGCCAACGGCGGCCTACTTGAACTTGATCACAAGCACCAGTTTGTCCGGGTGATCGAACAATGGCGTAGTCTTCTTGAGCACCTCTTCACTGAGGCTGAAAGCTTCGATAATCTTCGGATCCTTGGTCACCACCACCGCACTGCCGCCGCGGAACTTGGCTTGATTGGCGCAGTCCTTCTGACGGTCCTTCTCGGAGAACAGCCCTTTGGCCACGCCTCTTCCAATGACGCCCACGCCGGTGGTGCGTCCGTCGTATACCCGGCCGAGAATCTGGTACCTCTCGTCGGGCAGCCCCAGGTAGATGGGTACCGAGTACTCCTTGATGACTTGGGCGTTCTTGGCCGTAGGCCAGCGTTCCTGTTTGCCGGCAAAGGCCATGAAGGCCGTGTCGCCGAACTTGGGCTCCTTCGAGTCTCCTGCCAGAGCGGTCCCGACCAGCAAACCGAGCGCGACCATCACCAGCCCCGCGAGCGCTTTTGTCTCTCGTTTCACACCCCTAACATACACCAGCCCCGCGGACACTTCAAAGGCCCGACGAGTCGGCCCGATGACGAATCAGCGGGCCGGACCAGTCAACGCCGCGTCCCGCGCTCGCGCGCCGGAGTACCCGGACGTCACTCCGCTTGGTGAACGCGGTAGAATCTCGCTTCCTTGCCGTAACTGGCCGGATCGTCCACCACCACCGGGTTCAGGCCCAGGGTGGCCGCCCGCAAGTACGACCAGTCGCGCAGGTTCGAAGAGTACTCGATCGCATACCGCGTGCCCGGTTCGCCGCTCAGTTCCAACCGGAGCCCGGCGGCGGCAAGCGGGGCTTGCACGATCCGCAGGCGGGCCTGCACGGTTACCACGGGCGCAAGTTCCACCCGGAGCCGCAAGAACCGGTGGGTGACTCCGTCGATGGGCTGAGGATCGAGCAACTGCACCAAGTCCAGGCCCTTCGTCGCGTCCAGCGTGCCGACCACCTCGAGAGTGGAAGCTACGTCCGTCCACTGGACCAAATCCGAAGACGCCGACAGGCCGTACCGCTGACTGGCGGCGGCGGCGGCGCGTGGGAAGTTCACCGCCAGATGGAGGCCATCTCCTTTCTGCACCGTCACCACCCGCACACCGAGGCCGGTGTCCGGCCTGGCCGGATCGCTCCCCAGCACGAACTCGATCAAGTTCGCCGCCCCGTCCGAGTCGGGATCGTCCTGTGGATTGGCCACCTCGGAGGCAATCGACTGAACCGCCACCCACTGCCGGTACGGATCGACAGCCGAGAGTGTCAGCCAGGCCGGGTCGCTCACAGCCGTTCCGGCCAGGTTCGATACCTCAACTGTGTATGCGCCCGCATCGCTGGCAGCGGCCGCCTTGACCGTCAGCGAGGTGTTGGTGGCTCCCGGCAGATGCACGCCGTCCTTGTACCACTGGATGGCCAAGGGCGCCGTGCCCTCGACCACGGCCTCAAAGGTGCCTTCCGCGCCCGGGGCGAGGCGCAACCGCGCCGGCTGCTTCACGATGAGCGGCGCGCGGAGGGTGTCGCTCTGATCGCCAAAACTCGTCGCCAGCGCGCCTCCCAACTCCAGGACGCGCACCACCCGATTGGTAGTGGTACTGTGGAATCCCGCCGGATCGGTTTCCTCGATGGCAATCGTGCCGCTCGCCACCCTCAAGAACAGGAAACTGCCGTCCGCCGCCGTGGTCCCGTCCATGGTCTGTCCGTTGTCCGTGTTGGTCAGTTTCACCGGCACGCCCGCCAACCCGTACTCCGCCGCCTCCAGGCGCCCGTTGCCGTTGCCGTCGTGGAAGACCCGGCCCGAGACGGTGCCTTGCGGCAGGTTCGCGAAATTGGCCGCCGCCGCGCCCATGGGATCGAGCAGCACGGTAACCTCCGGGCGAAGCGCCAAGTAGCCCGGCAACGCGGCCTGGCGCACCGTGTAATGCCCGGGCTGCACTTGCTCGAACCGATACGACCCGCCGGCCCCGGAGACCGTCGACGCGATCGACACTCCGGTGTCCGCCTCGGTCAACTCCACCTCTGCTCCCGCAAGGCCTGCTTCGCTCCCGCTGCGCAGACCGTCCCCGTTCAGATCGAGAAACACCTCGCCGGACACTGTCCCTTGCAGGTAAAGCGGAAAGCTCACGTTGGCCGCCTTGCCAAGCAGCAAATCCACCTGCTTGTTGGCGAAGACCGGCGCCGGTTCCAGCCCCGCGAGACGCGCCGCAGGCGCCGCCGCCGGGGTGGTCGAGTAGGTGGCCAGCACCGTATAGCCGGAGGGAACCTCCTGCTCCACCAGGTAATTGCCCGGCTGCACATCCGTGAAAGCGTAAGTGCCGTCGCCAGCGCTAACGGTCGCGCCGACCTCGGTGGCATCCGCCGCCCGCACCAATCGCAAGCGAACGTCGCCGATGCCCGGCTCGCCCGCTCCCTGCACGCCATCGCCGTTGCGATCGTCGAAAACCGTCCCCGCGATCGTCTGGAGAGGTTGTTCGCCGAAGTTGGCGCTGGCCGAACCGCCCAGGCCCAAGGTGATCATCTGGAGCGCCGGGGTTGTGCTGACATAGCCGGTGGGGTGAGTCTCCGCCACCGTATAGACGCCGGCCGGCAGCGCGCTGAAGCGAAAGGCACCGTCAGCCCCGGTGGTGGTTTCCCGGGCAGCCTCTCCCGACAAGCGAATGGTCACCCCCGCCATTCCGGCTTCGCCGGTATCCGGCGAGCCATTGCCATTCACATCGGCGAACACCAACCCGCTGATCGTCTGCGCCAACTGGACCCCAAACTCCGCTTTGACTTCGCCGCCCTGCGTGAGGCTGAGGATCTGGGTTCCGACCGAGGTGTGTGTGTACCCCGCCGGTGGCGTGGCGCTGAGGTTGTAGACCCCCATCTCCAGTGCGTCGAACCGGCACACGCCGTCCTTGTCCGTTGTCGCCGTGTGTTCGAGACCCTCCTGGGTCAACCGGATCGCCGCGCCAGGCAACCCCGTCTCCCCCTCGTCCCGGCGTCCGTTTCCATTCGCATCCTCGAAGATCCAGCACGCCAGCGTTGCGATGTCCCGAATCCGCAAGACCGCGCTGGCCGACCCGGCGTAGTCCGTCTCGTCCACCGAGGCCAGCACCCCGTACTGACCGGCCTTGCTGGGGGCCGCCGGCTGGCCGTCATACGTCAAAACCACGCGCAAGCCCGCAGGCGTGGTGGTGGCCACAACCGGCTTGGGCTGGCCATCGGCGATCTGCTCCAAGTCGGCCAATTGCACCGAGGCCTGCGCCTTGGCAATGTGCAACGTGCTGGTGACCGTGGCTTCGTAGTTGGCCTCTTCCAAAGTCGCCGTGACCTCGTAGTCGCCCGCGTGAACCGGCGGCTGGCCGTCCGGATAGGTTACGGTCACTTTCAGGCCGACCGGCGTCGTTGCCACCGAAACGGCCTTGGGCGTACCGTCGAACGTGTGTTGCAGCTCACCCAGTTGAATGGCGGCTTTGGCCTTCGCCACCACCAGCGTGCGTTCGACGGCCGGAGCCGCTTCATGGTCGTCATCCCCGTTCTGGCTCGCCCGGACGACCACCGCACCCGCTCCTTGAAGGGTCAGCAGCGTCCCCTCGATGGCCGCGGGTCCGCTCAACACCGCGAAGCCGGCCGCCAAGCCGGAACTCGCGGAGGCGGTAAGCGTGATCGGTGGATCCCCGAAAGCCGCCGACGCCGGGAGCTCGAAGCTCAGGGTTTGTGCCGCCTTGAGAATCCGCAGATTGCCGCTGGCCGTGCCTTCGTAATTCGAATCCTGCACGGTGGCAACCACCGCATACGTTCCAGCGTGGCTGGGGGCTTGCAGATTCCCGTCATAGGTCAGCGCCAGGCTCAGGCCCAAGGGCGACGTGGTCCCCACCGCAGCCTTCGGAGCACCGTCAAACGTCTGCGTGAGCCCCGTCAGCTCGACGGTGGCCGAGGCTTTGCCGATCACCAGGGAACCCATGGCGCTTCCCTCGTACAGGGAATCGTTGATCGCCGCCACCACCGCGTATGTCCCCGCCTGCGTGGGCGGCGTGGGCGAACCGTCATAGGTGAGCGCCACCGCCAGACCCGCCGGCACGGTGTTAACCGTCACCGCCTGAGGCGAGCCGGAGTAGACAGAGTGCAAGCCGGCCAACTCGAGCGTCGCCTGGCCTTTCGTCACCGCGAAGACCCGCTCCACGCCGACGGCCGGCGCAAACAGAGCGTCGCCTGGCTGGGTGGCTGCCACCACCACCGGGCCGATCCCCGAAAACACGAAGGCGCCTTCAACCAAGGCGGCCGGGCCCGAAACGACCGCGAGGCTCACGGGCAGCCCCGAGCTGGCGGTGGCCGCCGGCTTGAAGGGACTGCCGCCGTAAGGCAGATCCGGGATCGGCGCGAACGCGATGGTCTGGGAACGCTTCTCCACCGTCACCACCGCAGCCTCACTGTCAGCGAAGCCTGCCACGTTGCTCACCCGCACCCAATAGGTGGACGCCGTCAGCAACTCCGGAGTCTGAAAGCTGGGTTGGTCGCTCCCGACCGGCTGGCTCAGGTCGCCCACGAGGCCGGCATACCATTGGTAATGTACCGGCGGCGTCCCGCCAGCCTGCACGGTAAGTTCGGCGGCGGTGCCAGCCAATACCGTCTGACTCACCGGGGAGACTGTTATGGTCGGTGGCACCAGGACCGTCAGGGAAACGGGATCGCTCAGCACCTGACCAACCGCGTTGCTGACCGCCACGCGGTACTCGCCCGCATCGCCCAGGGTGACACTCGGAATCTCCAGACGTGCGCCAGTGACCTCCGCCACGGGTGCGCCGTTGTGCTGCCACTGGTAGAAAATCGGCTCGGTGCCGCGGGCGACTACTTCAAAGGCCGCCTCCGCGCCCAGCACCACCACGACGTTCGTGGGAGCAGTGAGGATCTCGGGCGGCTGTCCAAGCATCAGTTGAAACGGCTGCAAACCGGTTATCGTCGCCGGCAGCGTGGGCGGCGAGCCCGCACCGCCAGTCACCACCTGCACCACCACGGACGTGCCGTGGCCCATGCCGGACGCCAGCGCCGCCTCATAACTCGCGCCTCCCGTGGCGGCCCAGGCCCGCATCTGCACGTAGGCCGTGCCGCCCGGTGCTACCGTCGGAATCACCCGCTGCACTCCATGGATGTACCCCGCCGCCAGCCCGGTCCGGAAAGGCACCGCCGCGCCGACCGGCTCCAGCGCTTCCGCCGTCGGCCCACCGTAGAGTTGCGCGAGGAAGTTGGTGTCCGCCAGCAAGGTCGTGCCGTCTGTATCGAACACCGGGGCGTTCAAGTCACCCCCGTAGTTCGCAAAAAACACCGTGCCTGCCACCGGCGCAAAGACCCCGAAAACCTCATGGTTCCGCTCCATGGCGATGGTCAGCGGATTCAGCGAGATGTTCGTGGTGCCTGCCCACTGCACGAAGGTGTATCCCGCCTCCGCCGTGGCTTGCAGGGTGACACTGGCATCCTGAGCGTAGGACGCCCGCACCGGCTCCGCGGTGATCAGGCCGCCCTCACTTTCCTCCAGAACCAGACGGTACTCGACCGTCAGCGTCGCCGGGTCGCTGACAAAGACGCCCGCCGTGTTGCTGATCACCACCGTGTATTCGCCCGCGGCTGCACCGCTCACCGTGGCGAGGTTCAGCGTGGCGTTGGTGGCGTCCGGCAGGTTGGTTCCGTTCAACCGCCACTGATACTGGAAAGGCGGCGTGCCGTTGGGGGCGGCCACCAACTCGAACGACTCGCCCGCAATGACGGTCTTGGAGAGCAACGGCGCCGGCAAGCCGGGGGGCAGAACCACCGTCACCACCATCGGGGCGCTCGTGACCTGGGTCACCTCGTTGCTGACCGCCACCGTGTAACTCCCGGCGTCACCCGCGGTGACGGCCCCAACTTCGTACTGCTCCGAGGTCGCCCCCGCCAGCAGAACCCCATCCTTGTACCATTGATAGCCCAGCGGCGCGGTCCCGGAAGCCGTGACCCCCAGTTGCAGCGGCGCGCCCAGAGCCAGAGTCTGAGGGCCGGATTGGCTCTCGATCTTCGGGGCCAGCGTGACGACCAGCTGAAACGACCGCAGCCCTGTCAGCACCGTCGGCAGGCTGGGAGGTTCCCCCAAACCGCCCGTCTTGACGGTAAGACCCGCTGATCGCCCGTGCTTGCCGCCATGATTGACAGCGTCCTCATAGGTCAGCCCCGCCGCCTTTTCCCAAGCGCGAACCTCCACCGCGGCGACCGCCCCCGGCAGGACGGATGGAATGCTCCGGCTGGGGTCCAGCACATAGAAGTACCCCGCCGCCGTGAACTTGGGGCTGTTGGTTCGAAACGCCACTGCGGCTCCCACCGCCGCCAGCAGGTCGGCGCTGGGGCCGGCATAAAGTTGGGCCAGGTAGGCGTCACCCGCCAGCGGCGTTACGCCGTCGGTATCGTATACGGGAGCATCTACCCCGCCGTCCCCCAACACCCGGTTATTGAACACCACTGTCCCCTGACCAAACGTCAGCGGAGCGATGAGCAGAACCAGCAGCCAACCGAGAGCGCGAAGACGTGTGTGCATAGTAGGTAGTGGCAGAAAGCAAGAAGCGCTCTCTGCAGTTCCAGAATGTGCGACTGCGAAACAAAACCGGTATGGCATCGGCGCGGAAGACAGGCCGGTCACAGGCGTGGTGACCTCCAGCGCCTCGGAGGCACTGGGTAGCGAACCTCTTTCCTCGCAAATCCGGTTCTATCATGCCCATACGACCGTCAAAGTCAAGACTCTTGCCGCGAAGCTGTCGTGTAGGGGTGCATCGCAGACTGGTGGGGAGTTCTCAGGCGGGGAGGCAGATTTCTTTTC
>CAYYMW010000195.1:0-13111 GCA_964472515.1 uncultured Verrucomicrobiota bacterium
CAAACGCCCCCTTGCCCTGCCGCATCTCGATGACCCCCTCGTGCTCCAACTCTCCGTACGCTTTGACAATCGTCGTGGGATTAACCACCAGCGCTTGGGCCAACTCCCGGATCGACGGCAGCAGATCCCCCACCCGCAGCGTCCCCGCCGCCACGTAGTACTTGATCTGGTCCATGAGCTGCCGGTACACGGGCAAGCCGGACCGATGGTCCAGATGGAAATGTAAGCTACGCTGCATGCCAGATATTATCTGTACGGTAACACCCAAACACTAACTGTCAAGCGCCTTTAGCATTGCTTTCCGTCCCCAGTCGTTCTCCCATCCTGCCATGACCGCCCCGTCTGCCTGCGGCCCCACCTCCAGCCCATCCCCGGCTGCCGGTCTGCGCCAACTGACCCCCACCCAGTGGCGGTCCGGCATCGCCGCCTGGCTGGGGTGGCTCTTCGACGGGCTGGATATTCACCTCTACACTTTGGTGGCCGCCCCGCTGGTCATGCAGCTCCTGCACGCATCCGGCCCCGCAGACCCGGAGGTCCGGGCGAAGAGTTCGTGGATCCAAGCCGCCTTCCTCGTGGGGTGGGCACTGGGGGGAACCCTCTTCGGCCGACTGGGTGATCGGCTTGGGCGCAGCCGGGCGCTGGCTCTGACCATTCTCACGTACGCGGGTTTCACGGGTCTTTCCTTCTTTGCCCAGACCTGGTGGCAACTCCTCTTGTTCCGCTTCCTGGCCGCCCTTGGCATCGGTGGCGAATGGGGTGTGGGTTCCGCCCTGTTGGCGGAGACCTGGCCCAAGGCTTGGCGTCCTTGGATCGCCGCCGTGCTCCAGACCGGCGTCAACCTGGGCGTCTTGCTGGCCTGCCTGGCGGTCTACCTGCTGGCTGCGATCACCGAAGCGTTCTCGCTGGTGTACCAGCCCAGGTGGGTCTTTCTGGTAGGCGTCCTGCCCGCCCTGCTGGTGTTCTGGATTCGACGCAAGGTGCCCGAGCCCGAGACTTGGCGCGCGGAGTCCTCCCAGCGCCTCGCCCACGCACCCCGCCTGGCCGAACTCTTCTCCGGTTCCCTCGGCTGGATCACCCTCAAGTCATGCGCGGTCTGCGCGCTGGGCCTTACGGCTTGGTGGGCCTTCATGTTCTGGCATGCCCAACACCTGCGTAACCTGCCGGAGCTGGCCGCCTGGCCGCCCCTGGCCCGGGAGAAGCTGGTCAGCAAGGCCTTCTTCCTGGTGATCACCGTCTCGATGGCCGGTAACTTCTTCGCGTCCTGGCTGGCTCGCCGACTCGGCTACCGTCGCGGGCTGGCGCTGATGTTCCTTGGCTTCTTTCTCTCCATGGCCGGGGCCTTCGTAACATCCTGGCCCTATGCCTGGCTGGTCTGGGGCTGGTTCCCGGCGGTGGGCTTCTTTTCCGGCGTGTTTGGCCTTTTCACCATGTACCTGCCTCCGTTGTTTCCCGTCCTCCTGCGAACCACCGGCGCCGGCTTCTGTTTCAACCTCGGCCGCCTCGCTGCCGCGTTCGGCACCGTGTTCTTCGGGCTCTTCTCGCAGGTGGGCAGCTTCCGCCACGCCCTGCTCTTCGCCAGTATGCTCCTGCTGGCCGCCGCCTGGCTCGCCCTCTGGCTCCCCGAAGCGGAGCCGGAACTCTGACGCCAACGCCCTGCTTCCGAGGCTGGTCCGCGGCAGGCACGATAGGGTTGCATTTGGACAAATTTTGGTTGGTTCCCCGCCCCTGCCCTCTCCTAAGATCACCACAACTGTAGCTTATGCGGTCATCCGTAGTATTCATAGTGGCGTTCTGGCTTGCGCTGACCTTGGGCACCGGTTTCCTCCAGGCGGCGGAGCCCATCGCCAACCAGACCTGTCTCGATTGTCATGAAGACCCCTCCATGGTGGTGACCAATGCCGCCGGAGTGGGCAGGTCCCTCCACGTTGACCTCGCCAAGCTCACCAACTCCGTCCACGCCACGAACTTATGCGTCTCGTGTCACGTCGATGTTACCGAGCAACATCCCGACGACAACGTCCCCGCCAAACCCGCCTCGTGCGCCGCCTGTCATCAACGTCAGATTGAAACGTATGGCGCCAGTGTCCACGGTGCTGCCCTCCGCGCGGGGGTGACCAACGCCGCCACCTGCGCCAGTTGCCATGGCGGTCACAACATTCCCCGCGTCGCCGCCGCGGACTCTCCCGTCCGGAAACAGCACCTGGCCGCCATGTGCGGCGAGTGTCACGCCAAGGAGGCTGCCGAGATTCAGGAGAGCGTCCACGGCACCGCCTTGGCCAAGGGACTTCGCGAGGTGCCCACCTGCACGGACTGTCACTCCGAACACAACATCCAAGGTCTGCGCGGCGAGGCCTCGCTGAAGGTCTCGGCGGAGGTCTGCGGCAAGTGTCACGCCTCGGAAAAGCTCAGCACCAAGTACCGGCTCCCGGCCGACCGCGTGAAAACCTTCTTCGAGAGCTATCACGGTCTGGCCGTGCAGGGGCGCTCCACGCGCGTGGCCAACTGCGGCAGTTGCCACGGCTTCCACCTGGTCCTGCCCTCCTCGAATCCCCGGTCCATGATCCACACCAACAACCTGGTCGCCACCTGTGGCAAGTGCCATCCGGGCGCGACCGCGAACTTTGCGGGCGGCAAAGTGCATGTGGATGCCGACAACGGCAACGACGTCGGAGCGGTGGTGAACCGTTGGATCAAGCGTTTCTACTACCTGCTGATCGGCGGCACCATGGCCTTGTTGGGCAGCTACGTCCTGCTGATCCTCGGTCGCAAAACCATGCTCGCCCGGCGGAATCCGGACCGCACCGTCGTGCGCCTCAGCCCGGCGTTTCGCGCCCAGCACTTCCTCCTGGCCCTGAGCTTCTTCATCCTCTCCCTCTCCGGCTTCGCCCTCAAGTTCCCGGAGTCCTGGCTCGCCTTTCTGTTTGGCTCCGACGAAATGATCCGCAGTTGGGTTCACCGGATCGTGGGCGCTTTGCTGCTCGGCGTGGGTGCGTACCATGTGTGGTTTGTGACCTTCACGCGCGAGGGCCGCCAATTGGTCCTCGATTTCCTCCCCCGCCGCAAGGACCTGTCGGACATCGCCCAGAATCTCCAGTACCTGTGGGGACGCCGTTCCGCCCCACCCAAGTTCGCCCGCTTTAATTACATCGAGAAGTTCGAGTACTGGGCCGTCGTCTGGGGCACGATCATCATGGGAGTCACCGGCATCATCGTTTGGGTCAAAATCCCGGTCACCTATCTCCTGCCCCGCTGGGTGCTCGAGGCCGCCTTGGCCATCCACTACTACGAGGCCATCCTCGCTGTCTCCGCGGTGGTGGTCTGCCATTTCTACCACGTCATGTTTGACCCTGACATCTACCCCATGAACTGGGCGTGGTTCGATGGCAAGGTCTCCGCCAAGCTCGACCACGAAGAACGCCTGCAACCCAGCTCGCTGGCCACGCAACCACCCTCCAAATCCAAGCCCGACCAAGGCTGACGCGCACCGCCTCGGTCGCTCTCTGCCGTGGCGGAATTCGAGAATCACCGCCCTCAACCGCCGGAAACCAGAACGGATCGGCGGTCCGTGGAAGCCCTCCACCTCGTTCAGTTGTTCCTTTTCCCCTTTTCGCTCGACACCCTCGCCCGCTTTGTCGACCCTCTGGCCCGTTCGTGGTTCACATGACCGCCGCCCCGGGTTCGAAACGACTGCTTCTGGTGGACGCCGTAGTCTGGTCAACAGCCTACGACCCCGCCGATTCCCGTCTGAACGTCCATTCCTGGTACGTCCGCTGGCTGGCGGACCTGCCCTCCGCGAGTCTCGCCCGCGTATCCGCGGCCGACGACGTCCTCAGCGCGGCAAGCCAAGGCGTTGACGGCATCATCATCAGCGGGTCTCCCCGCGATGCCTGGAAGGACGATCCCGTCAACGACCGCCTCTGCGAACTCGTCCGGCTTTGCCAGACTCAGTCGATTCCCCTCCTGGGCGTCTGCTATGGCCACCAGATCCTCGCCCGGGCCTTGGGCGGTGTCGTCGCCCGGCACCCGGAAGGCTTCGAACTGGGGAACACTCCGGTCGAACTGACTCCGGCCGGACGCGCCTCACGCCTCTTTGAAGGCATCCCGGACCGGTTCGAGGTCATCTCCAGCCACGCCGACGCCGTTCTGGAAATGCCGCCCGGGGCCGAGTTGACGGTTCGCGGCGACTACACCCTGAACCAGGGCTTCCACTGGCGTCAGCAACTCTTCGGCGTGCAGTTCCATCCGGAAACCGATCCGGACACCATGCGCTTCATCTGGCAGCCCCGGCGCGAACTCTGGCGCTCCCGCGTCAAGTTCGACCTCGACGCCACCCTGGATCGCATGACCCCCACCCCTTTGGCCGGTAGCATTCTCCATAACTTTGCCCAGTACATTGTGACATGAACGTGACCTCTTTCTCCTTTCCCACTCCCATTTTGTTCGGGCCGGGCGCCGTCAACCAACTCCCGGAACGTCTCCGTCGCCTCGGCGTGCAACGCCCCCTGGTCGTAACGGACGGCGGCGTGCTCAAGACTGACGCCTTTCGCCAAGTCGAAGCCGCGTTGGGCGGCAAGAACGACGCTTGGCGCCTCTACTCCGGCGTCCACCCCAACCCGGTCGAGCAGGATGTCCATGAAGCCGCCCAAGCCTTTCGCGACGGCCAGTGCGATGGTGTGATTGCCCTCGGCGGCGGCAGCCCGCTGGATGCCGGCAAAGCCGCCCGGCTGCTGGTCAAACGCCCAGAGTTGAAACTCGCTGATTTCGACTGGACCGCCGACTGGACCGGCCTCGCCCCGCTGGTCTGCATCCCGACCACCGCCGGCACGGGCAGTGAAGTGGGGCGCAGCTCCGTCGTTACTTTGGCGGCCACGGGCCGCAAGAAGGTCATCTTCCAGCCGGAACTCCTGGCGAAGCTCGTCATTCTCGATGCCAAACTGACCGTGGGTCTGCCTCCGAAGCTGACCGCCGCCACCGGTGCCGACGCGCTGACTCACTGCATCGAGTCCTACGTCTGCCCGCAGTTCCATCCCATGTGCGACGGCATCGCCTTGGAGGGAGTTCGTCTGATCGTTGAAGCCCTCCCGGTCGCCTGCCAAAACGGCGGCGACTTGGACGCGCGCGGCAAGATGCTGGTAGCCGCCTCCATGGGTGCGGTCGCCTTCCAGAAGGACCTCGGCGCCACTCATTCCCTGGCCCACCCGCTGTCCACCATTTGCGGCATGCACCACGGCTTGGCCAACGCCCTCTGTCTCGTCGCTGTCATGCGCTTCAACGCCGCCCGCAAACCGGGGCTCTATCGCCGCGTGGGCCTCGCCTGCGGGCTCGAGGTGGTGAAAGCCAGCGACGCCGAGGCCGATCATCAGACCATCCAGTTCATCGCTGCCTTCCTCGCCAGTCTCGGGCTGGCCTCCAAGCTTCGCGAGCACGGCGTCACCGAGGCCCACTTGGACGCTCTCGCCGCGCAGGCCACCGACGACCCCTGTCACCAAACCAATCCTGTGCCCCTCACCAGCCAGGACTTGCGCCAGCTTTACCTCGAAGTCCTCTAGTTCAACCCAGCTCAAGGACCCGCCCCTATGATCCCCAATCAGCTCTTTATCGACGGTAAGCTCTGTGATGCCACCGGCGGCCGGAAAACGGCTTTGACCAACCCCGCCACCGAGGAGGTGTTCGCCGAGGTGGCCAGCGCCGCTCCGGAGGATGTCGATCGCGCCGTCTGCTCGGCGCACGACGCCTTTCGCAAGAGCTGGCGCGATCTCGCCCCTGGCAAACGCGCCGAAATTCTCTTCTCCGTGGCTCGCGTGTTGCGGCAGAACCTCGAAACCCTCGCCGAACTCGAATGCCGCAACATCGGCAAGCCCATCAGCGATGCCCGCGACGAGATCGGCCTCGGCGCCCGCATCTTCGAGTACTACGCCGGGGGGGTCACCCGCTTCTACGGCCAGACCATCCCCGTGGCCCGGGGCGGCTTCGATTTCACCCTCCGCACCCCCATGGGTGTGGTCGCCGCCATCGTGCCTTGGAATTTCCCCTTCCCGATTGCCTGCTGGAAAGTGGCCCCCGCGCTGGCGGCCGGCAACTCGGTCGTACTCAAGCCCGCTTCCCTCTCTCCCCTGACCGCCCTGAAACTCGGCAAACTCGCCGTCGAAGCAGGGTTGCCTCCGGGCGTCCTCCAAGTCGTCTCGGGCTCAGGCCAGCTGGTCGGTGACCAACTCGTCACTCACCCCCTCATCCGCAAGGTCTCGTTCACCGGTTCCACTGAGATCGGCTCCCGCATCATGAGCCTGGCGGCGAAGGACATTAAGCGCGTCTCCCTGGAACTGGGCGGCAAGTCCCCCAACATCGTCTTCGCCGACGCCGATTGGGAAAAGGCCGCCGAGACCTCACCCATGAGCGTTTTCGCCAACACCGGTCAGGACTGCTGCGCCCGCAGCCGCATGTTCATCGAGCGCTCCATCTTCGATCGCTTCGTCGACCGGTTCGTGGCGGCCACCAAGAAGCTCGTCGTCGACGATCCGCTTAAACCCGAAACCCAGCTCGGACCGCTCGTCTCCTCTGGCCAGCGCGCCTCCGTGGAGGCGTTCCTTGAGGCCGCCAAGACCGATGGTAACCGCCTCGCTACCGGTGGCCGACGTCCTTGTGCCAAGGGCTTCTACCTGGAGCCCACCGTCCTGCTGGACGTGAAGGTTTCGGACAAGTGCTGGCGCGAGGAAATCTTCGGTCCTGTCGTGTGCCTCCGCCCCTTCGACGACGAAGCCGCCATGATCGAAGAGGTCAACGCCTCTCCCTACGGCCTGAGCGGCTCGCTCTGGACCAACGATCTCCGGCGCGCCCTCCGCGTTGCGCGGCAGGTCGAAAGCGGCGTCCTGAGCGTCAACAGCCACAGCAGCGTGCATGTCGAGGCCCCCTTCGGCGGCTTCAAGCAAAGCGGCGTGGGCCGCGACCTGGGGATGGCGGCGATGGAAGGCTATACCGAACTGAAGAACGTCTATGTAGCTGACTAGCTCCGCATGAACTTCAAGAACCTGGCCTCGCTGGTCCGCGCGGGTAAGATCGACACCGTCCTGGTCGCCGCCCCCGACGCCTTAGGCCGCCTCATGGGCAAACGATTCACCGCGCCCTATTTCCTCAAGAGCGTGGTGCGCCACAGCACCCACGGCTGCAATTATCTCCTGACCGTGAACATGGAGATGGACCCGATGGACGGGTTCAAGCTGGCCAGTTGGGACCAGGGCTACGGCGACTTCGAGATGCGGCCGGACGAGTCCACCCTGCGAGTGCTCCCCTGGCAACCGGGCACTGCCCTCGTCTTGTGCGACTTCCATCATCACAACGGCTCGCGCGTTGAGGAGGCGCCCCGCTCGGTCTTGCGCCGCCAACTCGAACGTCTGGCCGGTGAGGGCTATTCCTGTGGCATTGCCAGCGAACTGGAGTTCTACCTTTTCAACCAGAACTACCACGCCGCCTTCCAGGCCGGTTACCGGGACCTTGCGCCCTCCAGCGATTACCGCATCGACTACCACACGATGCAGCCCACCCGCGACGAGGATCTCATGCGCGCCGCCCGCAACCAGATGACCGGCGCCGGCATCCCGGTCGAATGCAGCAAGGGCGAGTGGGGCCGCGGCCAGCACGAGATCAACTTCACCTACGATGCCCCGCTCCCGATGGCCGACATGCACGTCGTGTTCAAGCAGGGCCTCAAGGAAATGGCCGAGCAACGCGGCAAGTCCGTCTCGTTCATGGCCAAGTACTCCGCCGGTGAAGCCGGCAGCAGTTGCCACATTCATATCAGCTTGTGGCAAGGGGGACGCAACCTGTTCTGGGATCGCTCCAAGGGCGAGGGTTCGACCCTTTTCCGGCACTTCCTGGGCGGATTGATGAAGTACTCGCCCGAATTGTGCTACTGCTACGCCCCCACCGTAAACTCCTACAAACGCTACCAGAGCGGCAGTTGGGCGCCGACCAAGATGGCTTGGTCCACGGACAACCGCACGGTGGGGTTCCGGATCGTGGGCCACGGCAACGGCTTCCGCATCGAAAACCGGATGCCCGGCGCGGACGCCAACCCCTACCTGGCTTTCGCGGGCATGCTGGCCGCCGGTATGGCGGGGGTGCGCGAACAACTGGATTGCGGCGCCGCCTACGTCGGCAATGCCTATGTGGATCCCCAGTTGCAGGCGTTGCCGGCCAGCCTGGGCACTGCCGCCAGCCTGCTTGAAGGCAGCGCCGTCGCCCGCGAGGCGTTTGGCTCGGACGTCGTCGATTTCTACACCCACACCGCCCGTCTCGAGGCCCAGGCCTTCGCCGACGCCGTCACCGACTGGGAGCGCCTCCGCTACTTCGAACAGATCTAGCGAATGGATTGTCTCTCCCTTTGGGAAGGCTGACCCAGAGTCGATGGCCTCCAAATCCCGGACCGGGGCTCGACAGGCACGATTAGAGCCTCGAAATTCTGTACATCAGCACGATAGAGCGGAGACGATGTCATGGCTTGGCGACACCCCACTGCAATTCGCAGAACGCTTGGCTTCGCTATCGGCGGTCTCCTAACCTTAGGACTGGCAGGGTTGATTGCACTCAAGACGGTTCGCAACAGCACTCCATTGCTGCGGATCGTTAGGACCGCGTTGCCTTCTTGCAGGAGCCTTACCTACTCTTTGACCCAAAGTGAGCTCACCGTCGTCGACGAAGAACGCATCCTATCTCGCATACCGCTCGATGAGGCATCGCCCCAAGCCCTCCTACAGACTGTCCGGGACGCGGCTATCGAGGACCTCGAGACTCGTTACTGCAACCCGAATGTCGAAGACGGCTTCAAACTCCGGTTCGAGTTTGCTCTCCCAAGCAAGTCGGGCTGCTTCGAAGTTGAGAACCGTTACGTTCCACAACTCTTCGACATCATCGACGTCTACAACAAGCACCTCCCTCCAAGCCTCCACTTCACTGAAAAGCTGCAGTTGGTCGGGCTAAACCAGCAGCTTGATGGTTTGATCTCCCGATACACCCTCGATACGGCAGTTGAGCCGGCCTGGCGTGACAGGATTCCCGAACAGCTTCGAAGCCAGAAAGTCGACACTGGGGATTGAACCGCAATCTCACAGCATGATCGGATGGCGGGAATCGCCAACTCGACGCTCATTCTGCTCGATCATCCATCGAGCGGGCCGGACAGAGTCTTCCGATGGGGCACGGTACCTGTCCTGGCCTTAACCGAGTCCACGGAGTCCATTGGGGCCTCGCCTCTCGCTGAGCCATCTCCAGGATCGTCGACGAAGGGACAAACGTCCCGTCGGGGAGAACCACAAGCCCCATGCGGTGGCACCCGTTTGCGCCACCACACTCTGAAACGCGCTATGCCCTGCCTGGCGCAACCGAAACACCTGCGTATGGCAACCGGTCCGCCTGTCCGCCAAACCCAACTGCAAGAAACCGGCACAAGACGCAAACTGTATTCACGGCTTGCGCGATACCCTGCCGAAGTGGTACGCCAAGCGTGACTCTAAGATCACATGACACGTCGCGAATTTCTCCTGAGCACCGGCGCTGCCGGGGGCGCCTGCGCGGTGGTTCCCCAGGTAGCCGTCGCCGCCACTCCGGCCCTGCCCGCCGCCACGGAATGGCAAGCGCCCCGCGCCAAGGTGCCCTCCCGCCGCCTCGATCTCAGCCCGGCGCGCTGGCTTTGGTATCCATCCGGCCGCTGCCTGCCCAGCACGTTCATCTTGTTCCGGCGGGCGGTGACGTTGTCGGCGAAACCGGTCAAAGCCACCGGTTGGATCGCGGCGGACAGCCGTTACCGGCTGGAGGTCAACGGCGAGCGGGTGCAGTGGGGACCCGCGCCGCACGATCCGCGCTGGCCCGAGGCCGATCCGCTGGACCTCACCCAGCTATTGCACGAGGGGGAGAATGTGCTCGGCGCCACGGTGCTTTTCTACGGCGCGGGCGACGGCACCTGGCCGGTGGGCAAGCCGGGTTTTCTCTTCAAACTGGAACTCGAAATGGCCAACGGCGAGCGCCAGACCGTGGTGTCGGACGACTCCTGGCGGTGTCTGCTGGCCAAGGCCTGGCAGCCGGGCCACTACAAGCGCTGGTACCTGCGGGCGTTGCAGGAGGAATTCGACGCGCGGCAGTATCCTTACGATTGGTCCAAACCCGGGTTCTCCGTGTCCGGGGACTGGCTCCCGGCCATGGTCTTGGAGGGGGGCGCGGACAAACCAGCCCTGGCGACCAATTTCTACGAGTACATGCTGGACATCGGCAGCCAGAACGCCGACGCCGAACTCCGCCCGCGGAGCATCCCCATGCTCCGGGAGAATTGGGTGCCCGTGGCCAAGCTCAGCGAGCAGCACGCCATCGAATGGCTGCGCCCACCCGAGGATTACTTCGCCATGCGCGTGCCCAACGCCTTCAAGGCGAAACGACAGGAGGTGGCGCGCGCCACGGACCCCGGGGCATGGGAGGTGGCGCTCACACCGGGCGAATCGGCGGGACTCACCTTCGAGTTCACCGACCACGTCGTCGGCTGGCCGGCGTTTACCCTCGAGGCCCCGGCCGGGACGGTCGTGGAACTGCTCGTCCACGAGGCGCACGCGCCGTCCGGCCCGGCGGTGCTGAACACGCATTTCGAGAGTTGGACGCGTTTTACCTGCCGCGAGGGCGTGAACCGCTTCGAGACGTTCGACTTCGAGAGCCTGCGCTGGCTGCAACTGCTCATTCGCGGCGAAGCGGGCAAGGTGGTGGTGCGGGAGGTCGGCGTGCGCCGCCGCCAGTTTCCCTGGCCCAACGAACCGGCGCTCCGCACTTCCGAGCCCGCGTTGCAGCGGCTCTTCGAGGCGTCGTTCAACACGCTGCATAACTGCGCCCAGGAAACCCTGGTGGACGGCATGGCCCGCGAGCGGCAGCAGTACAGCGGCGATTGCGGCCACCAGACCCACGCCATCTATTTCGGGTTCGGCGAGAAGCGCCTGCCGGCACGCTACCTGGCCACCTTCAGCCAAGGGTTGACGCTCGACGGCTATTTCCTCGACTGCTGGCCCGCGTACGACCGGCTGGCGCGCCTGATGGAGCGCCAACTTCAGCTCACCGGCTGGGGGCCGATCCTGGACCACGGCATCGGCTTCAACTTCGATTGCTGGCATCACTACCTTTACACTGGCGATCTCGAAGCCCTGCGCGAGCCGTTCCCCCGCCTGCTGCGCTTCGCGCAATACCTCCGGTCCATCGTAACGGCGGAGGGAGTGCTGCCGGTGGAGAACCTGGGCATTCCGTCGGTCTGGATCGACCATAACGCGTACCAAAAGCAGGCCCACAAGCAGTGCGCGTTCACCCTCTACGCCGCCGCCATGCTGCGCCACGCCCTGGCGCCGATTTGCGAGGCGATGGGCGAAACCGTGGCGGCCCGGGCGGCGAGCCAGTTCGGGGAAGCGTTGCTGGAGGCGGCCCAGCAGCGCTTCTGGGATCCGGAGCGCCGCGTGTTCGTGGTCAACCGGCCCTGGCTCGCCGAGGAGAAACGGGCGCGCCTGTGCGATCGTTCACTGGCCACGGCGGTGCTGTTTGACCAGTGCCCGGATGGCCAGACTGCGGAAGCGGTGGCGGCACTCGCCGGATGCCCGCCAGAGATGGGTTTCAGCTATCCAGCGAACGCCGGTTGGCGTTTGTGGGCGCTTGGCAAAGGAGGGCGGGCGGATGTCATCGTGCAGGACCTGCGTCAGCGCTGGGCTACCATGGGCTCGGTGGTGCAGAACAAGGTGCTGCAGGAGGACTGGGAAGCGCGCACCGATTCCAGCCAGCAGTGGAGCCACTGCGCGGTTGTCCCGATCTACATCGCCCACATGGGGTTGGCGGGTCTGCGGCCGTTGACGCCGGGCTGTGGGCGGGTGGAACTGCGCCCGCAACTGGCGTCGCTGCCTTCCTTGGACTTCACAGCGCACACGCCCCACGGTCCCATCCGTTTTGCCGCACAAGGGACGTTGGGAGATCGCCGAGTCGAGATCACGCTGCCCGCGGGATGCGAAGGCGAACTGGTGCTGAAGCGTGAGGAAACGGTCACGTTGGAGAAGCTCTCCGGAACCGCCCCGACCGGACACGCCCGGTACCGATTGGCAGCGGGGAAGACGCATGCGCTCGCCTTGAAACACGCCTGACCGGTACGCCAACGGCGCACGCCGCCCGTCAGCGGGCTGCGCTCGGGGGTATCTCTTGACCCGCCAGGCCGGGCATGGTCACGGAGAACTCGACGGTCTCGCCTTCGTGACCAAGGTAACCGCCCCAACCGACCCGGATCTCCTTGATGCGCTTCAGATCAAGTACGCCGTCCGCGTCCTTGGACCAACCGGCATGCTGAAACCGGCTGAAGGGCAAATACGTGGTCTCGCTGCCAGCGACCGCCAGCGAACGGCCGGTGTGCGCGATGAAATCACCGCCGCCGTCTTCCTGCAGAATCACGAGCAATTGCGAGGGAGTCCCCTGCCCCGCCGGAACGACGCTCTTGAGCACCACGCATTCAGAGCGGCTCCAGTCCTGCACCTCTGGCAGCGGGAACCGCAGGAACAGGAACGTGTCCACGTCACCCTTCGTCAACTTGGCCCGGGCACGCCATGCCGGTCCCTGGCCAGTGGCTTCCTGCCGCTGGAGTTCCTCCCGCACAAATTCACCCCGCCCCACGGCGGGTTCGACCACCGGAAGCGCGCTGGTCTGCAACCCGGGCAGGCCTGACCCTTGCCATGACAACCGCGCCGGGGGCACCACCTGCGGGAAACGGAGGAACGTCGCGCCGAAGGCCGGGAGTGTAAGGGGGATCCTGCCTGGGCTGGCGATGGGCTTCGCTGAGCCGGTTCCAGGGTCCCATTGTTCGCCCTGGCCGGGAGCCGTTACGCCGACGGTGCCGGACCATTCCTGGCCGCTGTCGTTGATCACGTAGAACAGGTCGTGTCCTTCGGCCCGGCGGTGGGTGAGGCGCAAGGGAGCTCGTGGATCGACAACCCGAAACTCGGGTTCGAGCAAGCGCTCCAAAATCGATCCCAGGAGCGCCTCGCTGCCGTTGGCAAGATAAAGGCCCGCCCCGCCCGCTCGAACCCCGTTGAGTCTGCCTCCCACCGGGTCGGAGCGGGCG
>CAYYMW010000196.1:0-13023 GCA_964472515.1 uncultured Verrucomicrobiota bacterium
GGTCGGCAGTTGATGAGGTGGAGCAGGGGGGCGCTGCGGGGGCGGTTCCGCTCCGATCCCGGTCACAACCGGAGACGCCGGTTCCCGACTGCCCTCGCGCGAGCGTTGCTGTCCCCCTTTTGTTTGCGGAGTGCTTGGCTGTTCCCGAACCATCCGGTTTCGCCCTTCGGCTAGTGAATGTCGTCTACCTCTCTTGGTTTGGACGAGGGCCCCCGGTTGACTGCCCGGAGCGGTTCCAAGGGTTGATCCTCGTCGGGCCGCTCGGAAGCCGGCGCTGCCGGTTGCGTTCGTCCGTCTCGCAGGACATGATTAGTCAGGTTGACGGCGTTTCGCCGTCCTGAGTCGGCAGACCCTCAAAACGAAGGCTCCACAATGACCACGACACTCATCCAACCCTACCTGTTCTATGGCGGCCGTTGCGAGGAGGCGATTGCCTTCTACCGGCAGACCCTTGGGGCGCAGGTGGAAATGCTCATGCGCCATTCCGAGAGCCCGGACCCTCACCCGCCGGGGATGCTCGCCCCGGGCTTTGAGCAGAAGGTCATGCACGCCACCATCCGGATTGGTGGAGCGGTGCTCATGCTGTCGGACGGCTGCGATGGCCAGTCGCGGTTCGATGGATTTCGACTCTCCCTTGCCCTGGCTACGGAAGCCGAGGCTCAGCGGGCTTTTGCCGGGCTCGCGGAGGGCGGGCAAGTTCAGTTGCCGCTGGGGAAGACCTTCTGGTCGCCCTGCTTCGGCATGGTCACCGACCGTTTCGGAGTGGGCTGGATGGTGAGCGTGGCGGGGGAGCCGGCTCCATGAGACTTGGCGCGGGTGTCTGGACCGGGCAATCCCTGACTACTACCAGCGTTCGACCGGCCCCTTGGGCACGCCGATGCCATCGTGCGGCGCGGCGGTTTCCGGGTGCAGGAACGAGCAGTGCAGCGGCACGGGCCGGTAGGCGGGCTTGAGTTCGCCGTCTTCGCCCAGAAACGGTTTCCGCCATTCCTCAAACTCGGCCAAAATGGCATCCAACTCGCCGGAATGGGCGAGCATGGTGATGTGCTTGATGAAGAGCTTGGAAGGCCCGAAGCAGCGGGCGTACATCGGGCCGATCTTGCGGAACATGCGGCAGCCAATATGCTCGCCGAACACCTCCACCATGCAGCCAAGGTGCCGGCGCATGAAGGCCACCCGTTCCTGGTAGCTCGCCTCGGGCCGAAACTGGCCGGTGGCCAGATGATGCGGAATCTGCTGGAAAACCCACGGGTTGTAGAACGCCCCCCGGCCGATGCTCAACCCGGCGCAGCCCGTGTCCGCCAGCATCTTCGCCGCCGCCTCCGCCGAGACAATGTCACCGTTGCCAATAACAGGCAGTCCCGGCACGGCCTCCACGACTTTGCGTATGCCTTCGAGGTTGACCACCCCGCCGAAGCCCTGGGCTCGCGTGCGTCCGTGGACGAAGACGCCCGCCACCCCCACATCCGCGAGCGCTTTGGCCAAGTCCGGCGCCGTGAGGTTTTCGCCATCCCAGCCCAAGCGCATCTTCGCCGTAACCGGCAGCTTCACGGCTTCCACAATCCCCTTCACCAAACGCGCGGTGCGCTCCAGATCGGTCAACATCGCCGACCCTCCGCCCAGCCGGCAGACTTTGCGGACAGGGCATCCCATGTTGATGTCGATGGCATTGTAGCCAAGGTCTTCCAGCAGGCGCGCGGCATCCCGCATTTCCTCCGGCACCGCCCCAAACAACTGGACGGACAACGGGTGGTCCGCCGGGCGGGTTTCGATCAGTTTGAGCGCCTTGGGATTGCGTTCGATGAGGGAGCGGGCGTTGACCAGGTCCGTGGTGGCCAAGCCAAAGGGGACCAGTTCGCGCAACGCCAACCGGAAGGGCAGGTTTGTGTAACCCGCCAACGGCGAGAGACACAGATTCGAGGCCAGCTCAAGGGAACCGAGGCGCATGGGGCAATTGGGATGGCCTCAGGTCACGGTTACACCTTGCCGTGCCGCAGGACACGCACGCCTGTCCGCCCATCAAGAGGGCTCGAACAAGGTGCTTCCGGATCGAAGAAAGGACTTTGAGTATCGGGTTCGGGATCAAGGGAGCCTCCCAAGGCCAGGTAGTTTTGCCAGAGTTTTCCGGTTTCGACCCATCGTTCCTGCGGGGTGAGCCGGTACCATTCCGCCCACTCCGGTCCCACCAGATCCTCCGGTTGAATCAGGTTGGTGCGGCTTCGCGCGCGTCCCCCACTGCCTCCAGTTGGACGACGATTCTGCGGTCGGCTTCGCATAGCCGTTGACGGACTACGCCGGCTTTTCCACCACTTTTCCATCCTCCCAAACGATGATCGACAGGCCATAAGCGCGGTGTTGGGCTCGGACTTTCCGTGCAGCCCGGCGCATGGCGCGTTCGGCCCGAGCCACGAAAGCAGGTGTGCGCGCCGACTTGGAACTGGTCTTCGCTTTGACTTTCATATGCCGGTCAATTTCCGGACAGACTGGATATCATGGGTGGAGGAAATTGCCAGTTGTTTCGGAGGAAGCACCCGGCTATCCCAGATTACCCGCCGAGTCGCGAGTGGCAGGTAATCGTTGATCAGCCCCGAAAGACTTCGCCCGAATCGTCGGCGCACATCAACTGTCGGCACATGGTGTCCGCCAAGCCTGACGCGCCGACGCACCCTGGCTAGGGCCTGCGCCGGACTCGAGAGCCACAGATAGTGCAACTCGATCTCGAACCCGAGTTGGTGGGCCAGCTGTAACTGACGGATATAGGTCTTGCCGCTCAAAGTGGTTTCCAAGGCGAAAGTAGCCCGTCGGCGAAGACACTCCTTCACTTGTGCGAGCAGCAGCCTCGCCGCTTGAAACGCGCTAGCGCTGGGCTTCAGCGGCGAGAGTCCGCGGGCAATCTCGTCGGGATTGAGAAAACGCAGACACCGCACCGCCTTCGCCAGGAACTCCATCGCGAAGGTGGTTTTGCCCGCCCCGTTACAGCCCGCGATCACGTAGATGGTTGGCTTGTTGGAGGTCACGGTATGTGACGGCTAGCGCGGCTTGTCTGCCAGCGCAAGCTGATTATTCTTCTGCTCCCTTGGCCACGAATTCGCGAGCTTTTTCATCCAGGCCCCGTTGCAGCGCTTCGGCTTCGGTGAGGCCCTTCTCGGCGGCGTACTTCCGCACGTCGTCGGTGATGCGCATGCTGCAGAACTGCGGCCCGCACATGCTGCAGAAGTGCGCGCCCTTGGCGCTTTCGTGCGGCAGGGTTTCGTCGTGGAACTCGCGCGCGGTATCGGGATCGACACTCAGGTTGAACTGATCTTCCCACCGGAACTCGAAGCGCGCCTTGCTCAGCGCGTTGTCGCGATACTGGGCGGAGGGATGCCCCTTGGCCAGATCGGCCGCATGGGCGGCGATCTTGTAGGCGATGACCCCGTCCTTCACGTCCTTGCGGTTGGGGAGCCCCAGATGTTCCTTCGGAGTGACGTAGCAGAGCATGGCGCAACCGTACCAGCCGATCATCGCCGCGCCGATGGCGCTGGTGAAGTGGTCGTAGCCGGGTGAAATATCGGTCACGAGCGGCCCCAGGGTGTAGAAGGGGGCGGCATGGCACCACTCCACCTGCTTGTCCATGTTCTCCTTGATCAGATGGAGGGGAACATGGCCGGGCCCTTCGTTCATGACCTGGACGCCCCGTGCCCAGGCGCGCTCGGTCAGGCCGCCCTGCACCTGGAGTTCGGCAAATTGGGCCTCGTCGTTCGCGTCGGCGATGCTGCCGGGCCGCAGGCCGTCGCCGATGGAGAAGGCCACATCGTATGCGGCGAGGATTTCGCAGATCTCGTCCCAATGGGTGAAGAGGAAGTTCTCCCGGTGATGCGCCAGGCACCACTTGGCCATGATGGCTCCGCCGCGCGAGACAATCCCCGTGGTCCTTCGGGCAGTCAGCGGCACGAACCGCAGCAGTACCCCGGCGTGGACCGTGAAGTAATCGACCCCTTGCTCGCACTGTTCCAGCAGGGTGTCGCGGTAGATCTCCCAGGTCAGTTCCTCGGGCTTGCCGCCCACTTTCTCCAGCGCCTGGTAGATGGGCACTGTGCCGATGGGCACGGGCGAATTCCGGATGATCCACTCGCGCGTGGCGTGGATGTCCTTGCCGGTGGAGAGGTCCATCACGGTGTCCGCGCCCCAGAGTGTGGCCCAGCGCATCTTCTCCACCTCTTCCTCAATCGACGAAGCGAGCGCGGAGTTGCCAATGTTGGCGTTGATCTTCACCAGGAAACTGCGCCCGATGATCATCGGCTCGAGTTCCGGGTGGTTCACGTTGGCCGGGATGATCGCCCGGCCGGCCGCGACCTCTTCGCGGACGAATTCCGGCGTGATGAACTCGGGTATCCGTGCGCCCCAGGCGTTGCCGGCGTGCTGGTGGAGGGCGGAGTTGCGCGGGGCGTCAGCGCGGCTTTGGGTCGCCGCGGCAGCCTGCCGGCCCAGGTTCTCCCGGATGGCGATATACTCCATTTCCGGCGTGACGATACCCTGGCGGGCATACCAGAGCTGCGTCACCGGATGCCCCTGGCTTGCCCGCCAAGGGCGCCGCCGGGCCTTGGGCATGCGCGCTCCCTGGGACATCCGTTCCCAGATGGGACTGGCGTATTCGGCGGCGTCGCCCCGCGCTCGAATCCACTGCTCCCGTACCAGCGGCAACCCTTCGTCCACCGAGCGTTGAAAAGCCGGGTCTCCCCAAGGTCCGCTCGTCTCGTAGAGCCTGACGGCGTCGTTGGGGGTCGTTTGGCCGTTCCAAGCGCGCGTGGGTGCCAGCGCCACCTCGCGGAAGGGAACCCGCACGGAAGGATGAAGCGTGCCGGACACGTACACCCGGCTCGTTTGCGAGGCGCCCTGGGCGGGCGCCGGAATGGTCTCTTTGGGCGCGATCATAACAACACAGACACATGATCGTCACCAGGGGAGGCGGAGAAAAGCGGCAGCAGCAGCGATCCCTTCGCCAGCATTACCTGGATCAGGTTCGACGGGTCGGCCACGCCCCCGCGTGACCCTCTCAGCCTTCTGGCCGCGCCCAGCGCGACCACGGTCGGCTCCCCGAAACAACGTAACGATAGGGTTGCCCGGCCTCAGCGTCAAGGGATCGGCCGTTCGTGCGAAATGCCCGGTGCATCCACAAGCTGACGGTAACCGAGCCCGCCGGTGGAGCGACGGCCACGTCGCCCGGAGGAGCGGGCGGTGCTGCGCCCGGCGGGATGGCCCCGCCGCCACTTAAATCCACCGACAACCTCGGGAGGCACTGGGAATGCCAGCCGGACTGTCTATCGGCCGTTCCAGTTCTTGAGGGCCTCGTAAAACGCGTCCAGGCTGGCCAACGGTGCATTCGGGGGCACGTCGCAGCCGGAGGAAAGTACGAAATTCCGATGGCCAGCCGTGCTTCGCAGCAATTGTGTGACGCGGCACCTGACCTCTTCAGGCGGTTGGCCACAGAACACGCCCGAAGGGTCCAGGTTCCCGCAGAGCAGCACGGAGGGGTCGACTCTTCCCAGCGCCGTCGGCAGGTCCATCGGCGCGCCGAAATGAAACGCCTTGAAGCCGGTCTCCAGAATGGCCGGCAAATGGGCCACCCGGGCGGCGCAGTTGTGGAGTACCATCGAGAAGCCATCCCCCGCCAGTGTCTCGCCCAGTCGCCGCAGATAGGCCGAGGAAAACACGCTTAGCGACCGGGGTGAGAGCAGTCCCGCCGCCGGTTCGGCAATGATGAGGCCGTTGGCCCCCGCCCGGCGGAACTCGCCGGCGTAGGTGCCGAGAAACTCCGTGCTCTTCGCGAGCAACAGGTGCATCAGCTCCGGATCGGCCAGGGTAAGTTCCATGGCTTCGCTGACGCCGACCAGCCGTGCCGCCAGCGAGAACGGCCCGATGCAGCCGGCGAAAACCATCGGCTTGCCTGGCAACGCCGCCAAACGCCGCACGGCTTCGAGGTAAACCCAGGTGCGCCCCGCCCCCGGCTTGGGCACGCGCAGTTGGCGGGCCTCCTCAACGTTGGTGACCAGGCGCCCGGTGACGGACGGAATCTCGTTGTCCGCCAAATGCAGAGCACAGCCAAACGCCTCCGCCTCGGCGCTGAGATCCATCGCGGAGAGCACAAACGGCGTCTGGTACCGATCCCGCAACGCCGCTTGGATCTTAACCTGTACCTGGGGGTCGTTAACCACCTCGCGCACCGTGGCGCCCGTCAAGGCGAGCCCGGGGTAGGTCGCGATGGGCAGAGCCAGCCGCTCGGGGCGGTTGAAGACGAAATCGTTGAGCATGTCCATGGAAGCAACGGAGAGGGGTGGGTTCCTGCTCAGAGGCCGAGGGCGTGATTGGCCGCCGCCACGACTCCCGCCGCGCTTTCGCAGTAGTCGTCCGCGCCGATCTCTTGAGCGAATTTTCGGGTAATGGGCGCGCCGCCGACCAACACCTTCACTTGCGTGCGCACCCCGGCGGTGGCCAGCGCTTCAACGGTGGTACGCATGGCGGGCATCGTGGTGGTCAGCAGCGCCGACATGGCAACAATGTTGACGTTCCTCTCCTTCACGGCGGCAACGAATCGTTCCGGCGCCACATTCACGCCGAGGTCTACCACCTCAAACCCGCCTCCCTCCAGCATGGCGGCCACGAGGTTCTTGCCGATGTCATGGAGATCGCCCTTGACCGTGCCGATGGCGACCCGCCCGGCGGGTTCGGCGCCCCGGGCCGCCAGCAGCGGGCGGATCAGCTCCAAAGCGGCTTTCATCGCGCAAGCCGAGATCAACAACTCGGGCACGAAGTATTCGTTGCCCTCGAAGCGCCGCCCCACCTCGGCCATGGCGGGCATCATTTGTTCCTGCACCAGCACGAGGGGATCCGCGCCGGCGGCCAGGGCCTGCTGGGTAAACTCGCGGGCGGCGTCAGCGTCGCCGTTCAGCACGGCCTCGAAGAGGGGCTTGGCATCGTTCATGGTCGACATGGCTCAGCGGCCGTTCCTGGCACGTTGGCGGCCAAGTCCGGGTCATCGGTTCAATCTACCTGCCAGGATCTCCGGGCAGAATGGACGAACCCCGGAGGAACATGAAGAAATCGAAGATGCCGCCCGGGCCCGTCAACGGGACGAGAGGGCGGCGCCAGCCCCGGGAGCGGCACGATAGGCGCGGGGGGAGACCCCTTGGAAGGCCTTGAACTGGCGGGAAAAATGAAACGGGTCCCGGTAACCCAGCCGTGCGGCGATTTCCTTCACGCTCAGGAGTGTGTCCTGCAATTGCCGGCAGGCTTGATGCATGCGGAGCAGGTGCAGGTAGTCGCGCGGAGAACATCCGGTCTGTTCCTTGAAGCGAACGGTGAAATGGGCGGGCGAAAGGTGGGCCAGCGCCGCGAGTTCGCCGATTCGCAGCGGCTGCCCCAGATGCTCACTCATGTACACGATGGCCTGGGCCACCTTCTGCACCGTGTCGGAAGCTCCGGGATCACCACGCCCCCGCCGGTGGATGAGCAGCGCCAGGAGATGGGCTAACGCCTGGGAGGCCAGCAGGACATTGGGGTACGCGGGGCCGCGTTCCAGGCCCTTCACCACTTCGTTGAACAAGAGAGCCACCTGCAGGTCCTCCCCCACCCAGACTTTGGGCGACTGCAAGGTGATCCCCAGTTCGCGCAGATACTCCCGAACGTGGGCTCCGGCGGCATGGACCCAGTGAATGGTCCACGGGTTCGATGCATGCGCACCATAGCTGTGGGGTGCCCCCGGTGGAACCACCACCAACTCCCCGGGGCGGACCGTGTGGAGGTGGCCAGCCAGTTCACACCAGCCCCCGCCTCTTGCACAGTAGATCAGGATCGCCTCATCGCTTCCCTTTGGACGCCGGCGCAAGTGCCCGGCCGCCTTGGGGTAGAAACCGGCCCCGGCCGCCAGCAGACCCTTCAGCAACGGCTTCCCCTTTAGCAGCGCCGCCAGCGTTGGCGCGGGCAGGCGCAGTTGCTGCTGGCCGGGGAAGCCGGAGCCCTTTTCGGCGCGCTCGTACACGTGGGGCGGGCTAGAGTTGAAGCCGGGGATCGTCCTCCTAAGCCGAGCCCAGGTGGCAGAGCAGATGCAGGGTGAGGCCAAAGATGGTAAAGAGATCCCGCAGGCGTTGGACGTCGCGGATGACCTCGGGCACCTGGAAACAGAGTTCATCCACGCCCTCGGGGAACTGGGCGGCAAACCAGCCTTCGTCATCGCGCACCGTCATGCTGAACCGGGGTTGCGCGGAAATCAGTTGGCGCAAGGGCTCGTGGCCGAAGAGCGCCCGCACCTTCTCCGGATTATTGCCTTGGAGAATGAAAGCCTCGTCGAACTCAGGATCCCCCATTTCGAGGTCTTGCATGCCCAGCATCTTCCCCAAGCCGCTGAAGATGGACTTGCGGTAGATCGTGAAACGGAAGCCGTCACTGTTAACGTAGGGGGCGCGCAAACGGGTATACGTAACGTGGCTCTTACCGGTGGACACGGTGTAGAGGTCCAGCGTGATGGTCCACTCTTTCACCCGGGCGACAACCTTGTCGCTCTTCCAGAAGCCACCGTCCACGAGGTCGCCACCGAGCTGGGCCGCCAGCTCCCGCCAGACTTCTTCGGTACTGGCGCCAAACAGGCTTCGCAAGAGGCTCATAGGGACACTGGCAGGTTGTGGCTTTGCATGCCTGCGATTATGCGCCGCACCGGGGATGAAGGCAACCAGTTAGCGACGGCGATCCGGGCCCCGTCAGATCGTCTTTGCCGGTTTGAGGGTGGGAGGCACCTGGTTGATCGGCGCTCGTCTCCAAGCAGAAGGCCGGCTCGACAGTTGCCCATCGAGCTGGCCGTGCAACCCATCCGCAGGTGCTGGACCTGCGTCCCAAATCTACTGCGCGGTTGCGGTTCCAGAGGCAGCGCCGCCCCGGCCGCCACCACGATGACGGAGACCGGCACCCGCGCCCTGGCCATCCTTTGGAGCCGGGCAGGCTTCCTCGACCGTGAGTTGCCCGTCATTGTTCGCATCCAAAGTCCGCAGGGTGGCGGCAGCATTGGCGATCTCGGTGGCGTCGAGCACGCCGTCACCGTTGGCATCCAACGCCTTGAGGATCGGCGGGGCTGGCCGGTGAGCCGGAGCGTTGCTGTCCGTGCCGGTGGTCGCGCCGTCCTTGGCTTCCGGGCCGCGCCCGCCGCGGTGCTGCGGCCCCTTGCCGTCGCCCGGTTGGCCGCCCCTGCCTGCAGGCCGCAGTTCGTCACGAGTAAGCTGGCCGTCGTTGTTGGCGTCCAAGGCCTTCAAGGCCGCCGGTGCGCCATCGATTTCGGCCGCGCTGAGCACACCGTCCTTATCGGCGTCCAGTGTCTTGAGGAACATCATCTGCGGGCCGCCAGCACGGTGACGGGGCGGTTGGGCGGCCTGGCCGGTGGAGGCGTCCTGGGCCAGCAGACTGAAGGTGGGCACGGTGAGGGTGAGGGCCATGATGATCGCTTTGGTGTTCATGATAACTCCTGTGTGGGCTGTGCGCCGGGCGAAGACCGCCAGCGCGGGTTTGTTGTCTTGAACGGGCATGCGGTGGGCAGCCGGGCGGCGGGCGGCGGCGGTCTCTCCGCCGCCCGTTCCCGCCTGCCGCTTACTGTTGTTACCGATCGTTTTCATGTCCGTTCACTTGATCAGACGCCTCGAACGTAAAGGCCCGGTTGGCCCGGAGGGGGGGATTTGTAAAGGAAGTGTAAAAGTTGCCGCCAAAGCCACCTTTTTCACCTAGAGTGCCCCTGACGACGCTCTGCGACAGGCCGGCCAACCTGACTCCGGGGCGGGCGTCCGTTGCCATGCCAGACACCGACCTGACGACCGCCGCCGCCAATGCCAGCGAAGCCCGCCTGCGCATTCTGATGATCGATGACGACCGCAAACTCTGCCGGTTGGTGCGCGAGTACCTCGAGCCGATGGGTTACGCGGTCGAGAGCATTCACAACGGCCCGGAAGGGCTTGACCGCGCGCTGGCTGGCGAGCATCAGGCGATCATTCTCGACGTCATGCTGCCGGGCATGGACGGTTTCGAGATTCTCCGCCGCCTGCGGCAAAAATCGGACGTGCCCGTGCTCATGCTGACGGCGCGGGGCGACGAGGCGGATCGGATTGTAGGCCTGGAGATCGGGGCGGACGATTACCTGCCCAAGACCTTCTCCTCTCGCGAACTCCTGGCGCGGCTGCGGGCCGTCATCCGCCGGACAGGTCGGGCAGCCACTGGAGAGGCTGGGGCCCCGGAAGAACTGGTCATCCGCGAACTCCGCATCCAGCCGGAGGCCCGCGTGGCCATCCTGGGCGACCAACCGTTGATGCTCACGCCGGTCGAGTTCGACCTGCTCGTCTGTCTCGCCCGCGCGCGCGGACGCGTCAAGACCCGGGAGCAGTTGATGGAACAGATTCGGGAGCGCGATTACGACATCTTCGACCGCTCGATTGATGTTCACATCTCCAGCCTGCGCAAGAAGCTGGGCGACGACCCCAAGAGCCCCCGGTTCATCCGCACGCTGCGCTCGGCCGGTTACATGCTCATCCATCCCGACCATGAACCCGCCTGAAACCTCGCGCGTCCAGTGGCCGCTTTACGCCCGCATCCTCGGCTGGTTGGTGCTCAACCTGCTGGTGCTGGCGCTGCTGTTCTACGCGTTCTTCCGTGTCCAGTTCCGGTTTGGACTCGATTCCCTGCTGGTGGGGCGTGCGGGAGACCGCATCCAGGCGGTCAGCGAACTGATTTCTTTTGAACTCAGCGACACCCCGCGCAACCAATGGAACACTGTGCTGGAGCGTTTTTGCAGCGCCTACCGGCTGCAATTCTATCTCTTCCGCGCGGACGGCACCCAGGAAGCGGGTCAACCGATCACCCTGCCGCGCGAAGTGGCCCGCCGGGTGGGCGAACGCCCGATTCACATCGGTCCCTTGGGCATGGGCGAACGGCCCGGAGGCTTCCGGCGTGGCCTGGGGCCTCCGCCAGGTGCCGGGCCCAACAGTGGAGTAGCGCCAACCGCAGACGAGGAACCAGCGCCGCCGCAAGGGCCGGGCCGGGGGACCGGGCTTCGTCATGTGCCGGAACCACGCCCCAAGTTCATGCAACGGACGAGTGACCCGAACCGCTATTGGGTGGGGGTGCGCTTGCCGCTGACGACCGAGCGGCCGCGCCCCGCCCCCTTGATCCTGCTGGCAGTGTCGGATTCGCTGCGCGGCGGCGGGCTGTTCCTGGACCTGACGCCTTGGGTGGTCGTGGCGTTCGTCGCCTTGCTCGTCTCCGTGCTGTTCTGGATTCCCATCGTGCGGGGCATCACCCATGCGGTTTCGCAAATGCACCAGGCCACCGAAGCCATTGCGGAGGGCCGCTTCGATGCCCGTGTGCCCGGGCAACGCGGCGATGAGTTGGGCCGGTTGGCCCGTGCCATCAACCGCATGGCAGGCCGGTTGGAAGGGTTCGTCCACGGGCAGAAGCGCTTTCTGGGGGACATTGCCCATGAACTCGGCTCCCCCATCGGCCGCATCC
Organism: uncultured Verrucomicrobiota bacterium; assembly: GCA_964472515.1. Lineage (GTDB taxonomy): Bacteria > Verrucomicrobiota > Verrucomicrobiia > Limisphaerales > J093 > CAYYMW01. Next base: position 11,515 of record CAYYMW010000196.1, read on the forward strand.
AGATGTCGCTGGGCATCCTCGAACAGCGCGCGGACGAGCGCCAGAAGGCCCACCTCGAGGACCTGCGGGAAGAGGTGCAACAAATGTCGGAGTTGGTGAACGAGTTGCTTTCCTTTACCCGGGCGGGCCTGCAACAGGAAGTTCGCCTCCAAGCCGTGCCGTTGGCCGGAATCGTGAAACGGGTGGTGGCCCGCGAAGGACGGGAGGGTATCACGCTGGAGGCGCCGGTGGACGAAACGCGCGTCGTCCAGGCGGAACCTGAACTGCTGGCCCGCGCGCTGGGTAACCTGCTCCGCAACGCCGTGCGTTATGCCGGTGCGGCCGGTCCCATTCGCCTGGCTGCCACCGTGAGCCACGGGAAGGTCACGATTTCCGTAGAGGATTCCGGCCCCGGCGTGCCGGAGGACGCGCTGGAGCGCATCTTCGATCCCTTCTACCGGGTGGAAGCCTCGCGCAGCCGGGAGAGCGGCGGGGTCGGTTTGGGCCTGGCCATTGTGCGCACCTGTGTGGAAGCCTGCGGCGGCAGCGTCCGCGCCCTCAACCGCAAACCCAACGGCCTGCGCGTGGAGATTGTGTTGCCGGTGGGGGCACCGGGCGGGTGACTGACTCAAGTGCGGTTGAATGAGAGCGCGGTGGCCGTCCATTTTCAGACTCGCCTTTTTAGGCCGTTGCGGCACAATCCTCCGCATGAACCCAATACGCAAGACTGCTGGCCACCTCGGGCGAACCAGCGTGGGTCTGGCTGTACTGGCCATTCTGGTGATTGCTGGGTCTGTCGGCCACGCCGCTGAAGGCACGGCGAAGGTGCAACAAGTCCGAGGAGGAGTATGCGAATTCTCTACCAACGGGACCACTTGGGAGCGCCTAAGAGTGGGCATGGTCCTCAAGTCTGGGACCTGGATAAGAACGGACGTCTCCGCGATAGTGGACCTGTTCCTAAAGCAGAATGGCCCGGTGGTCCGACTGGCTCCATCTGGGAAGCTCTCGTTGAAGACGCTGAGGTTTGAGATGAGAGGGAATGCCGAGATCAGCCTCACAACGGTCTTGGTTTTGTCGCAAGGCAGCATATCTGGGGCCGTTCGCGTGAGGTCTCAGGACTCCTGCTACAGACTGGAGACTCCGACGGTGGTCTACCTGCTTTCGGGAGCGAACTCTGCTCGATTTGGACTCAGTGCTTGCGGCAGGCAGGCTTCTTTTGGCGATGTGTTGAAGGCTGAGTATATGTCTGCTGGCAACGGAGTGTCACAGGATGTCTCGATCCCAGATCGCCAGGTGTTCGACCCTGCCGCTAGCAATGGCCGAGGCGGAATCGTCGACCTCACGCCCGGGGAGGAACCAGAGGCGGAAGTCCACTTCCACCCCATATCCAACCCAGAGAACTATGTTGACGTCCCCACGCGTGGCGAGGGGCTGGGCGTAGACCCTGCTAAAGTCGGCTTCAACGGGCCGTTTCCGAAAGCGCCCGCCAAGTAGCCGCGCGCTGACATATCCTGGGCCAAGGTGGGAGGG
>CAYYMW010000197.1:0-12967 GCA_964472515.1 uncultured Verrucomicrobiota bacterium
TCGTCGCTCCGCGACGAGGGGGTAGTGTCAGCCTGCGGCGGGCGGTATTGCGCACGGCAGGATCGGCGCTGGGTTGGCAGGGCCGGAGTGCTCCCGCCACTTGCAGGGCGGGAGAGGTATGTGGGGACGATCTTCCCGGGGTGTTACCCCGGGCTGGTACGCGTCCACGCCGTCGGCGTGGTTGAGAGGCGGTCGGCGGGCGCGCCGGCGGCGGGCGAGAGGGCGTGAAGCGTAAGGGGGAGGCGGTCGGTTGCCCGGAAGGGCCAAAGCGGTGTCGCGCTGCGCTAGCCACCGCATTCCATAGGGCGGCCGAGACGGAGCGAGGTGGGGTCGCGGGTCAACGCGTGGCGGGAGGCTTGACAGGGACGGTGGAGAAGCGGAGGGTGATAGGGTCTGCCATGGGTTTGAAGTTGCACAGTCGCAGAGGGTTGCGTGAGTGGGTCGCGCCGGGGACGAAGGCGTGTCCCGGCAGAAGCGCGGCGGGCGGGGGCCAGAATGGGCTGAACCTGCGGAGCGCGGCGCTGTGGACCAACATCGTGGCCAACCGTTTGCGCGGCGGCAGGGCGCCCACACCGACCGCCACGCCAGAGCCGCATGAGTGTACAATACCAAGCACCGACCCCGTATCCGCACGACCCCGTATCCGACCCAATCCTATGTGGGGACCCAGGCGGCCCGATTGCGCGAAGAGGGGAAGTGCCGCTTTGTTGAGGACTAGAACGCGTCCTTGTGCGCCCTCCTGTACGCCAACCATTGAAGGGCTGATGCCGTGCAATGGGACGCTGGCGCCGGTGCTCGATCAAGTCACTGCCTCAAGCGAGCGAAGACTCATCCGTGTTCTATTGAAAGCCCAACCGCTGTGCCCGCCGCTTGGCGCTGCGGATCAAGATCAAGCGATATGGCCGGAGGGTGGAGCGCCCACCCGTCAGGCCGCGTTGTGCGGCAGTGAACCTGGCCATGTCTTGCCCCGCCTGTGGAGTGCGGTGGCAAGCGCAGCGCGACACCGCTTTTCACGTTGCCGAAGGCAAAGCGCCAGCCCACAGCGCCGTCGCCGCTTCGCTCTGCCGGCGCACTCCATAAATCGGGGACGGTGGCCTTGCTTGAGCCAGCGCAGCACCTCCGCCTTGGCTTCCTGCGCCATCAGCCCAGCGGACGGCTTCAGCGCCGCAGCCTGTGCGGAACAGGGGGCGGTTCGTGGTATTGACATATGGCGAGGTCCGCCGATGAGTCGGGGCATGGCAACTCCCGCTGCAAGCGGAGTATCCGGGGCCGTTTGCCACGTGCTGAGAAGTGCCTCCCACGCCAACCATGGAGAGGCCAATGCCATGCAATTGGACGCTGGCGCAGGTTAGGCTTCCCAAGCCGCCACGAGCGTGTCGCCCGGGGTTGGGGCGTTCGCTGTCGTGAACCATGGTCTCAACTGCCAACGCGTCTCCCCCGAGGGGAAGCTCATGTGGGTCCTGTTGAACACCACACACGCCCTGCCCGCCGCGTGGCGTTGTGGATCAGGATCAAGCGATGGCGGCGGATGGAGGAGTGCCGCCCTTCCGGCCGCGTTGCGCGGCAGTGAACCTGGCCATGTCCGGCCACGCATGTGGAGTGCGGTGGCAAGCGTAGCGCGACACCGCTTTTCACGTTGCCGGGGGGCAGAGCGTCAGCCCACAGCGCCGTCGCCGCTTCGCTCTGCCGGCGCACTCCATAAATCGGGAGACGTGTCCTGGCCGGGGCCAACGCCGTGCCCCTCGCTGTGGCTTCCCGCGCGATCAGCCCAGCGGACGGCTGCAGCGCGGCGGCCTGACGTAGACATGCCATCAGGGCCTTGGCGAAGACGGTCGCCGCGCGCCGGCGTCCGTGCCACTCCGCGTTTGGCGCTTGCCAGCGCCTGGCTTTCCCGGTTTCCTTCGTCCCCACGCCGCACGGCTTTGGGCCGCGCCCGGGAACGGGTCCTCAGGCTCCGCCTCTGCCGCCTCAAGGCCGGCACGCGCGACTGGTGGCCGACCGGCACGGCTCCCCTCAAGGGAGGCACGCCCGGGCCCTCGCCGCTCTGCTCCTTGGGTGCGCTGGTTGCGGCGGCCGCAGGGCGGAGTCTGGCCCAAAGCAGAGACCCCAGACCGAATCCGTGAGGGGACTAGGGCTTGGGGAAGACGAGGTGGCTGGCCGCACCCGTCCGATTCCCTTCGCCTTGCGAAACCGATGGGTTGCGAACGTACCGTTTGACTTGTCCCGTCGCGAAATTTACATTCACCTGCCGTGTTGGCCGCTCAGACCAAATCGGTGCGCCCTCCTTCGACCGCGGCGGCACCCAACAAATCCCGCCATGATTGGCGCCGGGTTGTCGAACCTGTTCAGCCTTTTCTTCGGGCCGTTGCCCACGCTCTGGCTGAGCAGGTGCAAGCCTTTGAACCCGAGATAGCTGTGCACGCCCGCTACGCCCTGACCAATCAGGGCAAGCAGTTGCGGCCAGCGCTGGTCGCTCTGAGCGCCCAGGCCACCGGCGGCCTGAACGCCGACCTCGTCAAGGTGGCGACCATCATCGAGATGGTTCATCTGGCCACGTTGGTGCATGACGATGTCATGGACGAGGCGGAAATCCGGCGTCGCCGGCCCACGCTTGCCGCCAACTGCGGCAATACGATTTCCGTGCTCGTGGGGGATTGCCTGCTGGCGCACGCGGTCCAGTTGGCCGCCGAGTATCCCACCCCGTTTGTCTGCCGCGCGGTGGCGGCCGCTACGAAGACCGTCTGCACCGGGGAAATCATCCAGACGCAACGGCGACGGCAGCTCGATCTAACCCGCCAGGAGTACTTCCGCATCCTGCGGATGAAGACCGCCGAACTGTTCGCCCTGTCGTGCGAGCTCGGCGCGAAATTGAGTGGCGCCACCGAAGCAGAGCAGAGAGCTTTGCGGGATTACGGCATGGCGCTGGGCACGGCGTATCAAGTGTACGACGATTGCCTTGACCTCTTCGGTCGCGAAGCCTCGGTCGGCAAGTCCCTTGGCACCGACTTGGCGAGCGGCAAGTTGACGCTCCCGCTGATCACCGCCTTGGACCGGACCTCGGGCGATGAACGCAAAGAACTGGAACACATGCTCTTACATTGGAGTGAGAGCCTTGCGCCGCAGCTCTCCGCCTTGCTTGTTCGCCACCGCGCTGCGGATGAGTCCTGCGGCAGCATTCGCGAATTCTGCGAGTCCGCCCGCGCCGCCCTCCAACTCTTCCCTGCCAGCGAAGGCAAGGCGGCCTTGCTCGCGGTGACCGACTTTCTCATCCACGAAACCGAGGCGCTGGGCGTGCCCCCCGGTTAGCCGGGGCCCGCGGGCCCCAAGCGGGCGGCCCTTCCTGGCTCCCGCTGAGCATTGAACATGGTGCCATGCAAGTCTGTCTCTTGAACCAGTACTTAATGGGATCGCGTTCTTGCCAGGTGAGCGGCGCCACGGGCGCACGCCGGGCGCCAGGGGTGTATGGCGGCACGGCGGCTGGGCGCGCCCGGCGGCGGTTTCCTCACCTTTCATGACGGCTACCCTGAGCGCTCCACCGCCATCCTGTGCCCCTGCGGCGACCGAGCCTGACGACATCCTCCTCGTCAAACAGGCTCAGGCGGGCGATTTGTCCGCCTTCGACCAACTGGTGCGGCGGTATCAAGATCGCATCTACGGCGCGGTCTACCACATGACCTCGAACCACGAGGATGCGAACGACCTGGCCCAGGAGGCGTTCATCAAGGCTTTTCGCGCGCTCCCGTCCTTCAAGGGCGACTCCAGTTTCTTCACCTGGCTCTATCGCATCGCGATCAACAAGACCATCAATTTTCTCAAACAGCGGCGCAACCGGGGGCACATGAGCCTGAATGACTTGGACGTCAACGTGGAGAACGACCCGGATCTGGTCGCGCTCGTCTCGGATCGCACGCCCCGGCGGGAGAGCAGTCTGACCGAACTTCAGGAGAAGTTGAACGCGGCCATGCTCAAGCTGTCAGAGGAACACAGAATGGTGGTTACGTTGCATGACATTCAGGGGATGCCGCACGAGGAAATCGGCCGCATCATGGACTGCAATGTGGGCACGGTCCGCTCCCGTCTCTTTTACGCCCGGCAACAACTCCAAGCCTACTTGTCGGATTACCTTAAGTAGCTTATGGAACCCCAAGGTGACTTCGAATCGCTCCGCAGACTTCTGGCCCTGAAACGGCACGAACAGCCCCCGCCGGGCTTCTTCGAGCGGTTTCCCAACCAAGTCATGGCCCGGATCGAACTCGAACTCGCCGCCAGGGAGGAGCCTTGGTGGCGCCGCTTCGTGGTCGTCTGGGAACTCAAGCCCGCCTGGGCGGGAGCCTTGGGCGGTGTCTTGGTGATGGCTTACGCTCTTGGAGTGGGCCTGTTGGGGCCCGGCGCGCCCGCCAACCATGGCGCGGGCCAATTTGCCGTGACTCCGCCTTCGCCGTTGGTGGCCACCCCCGAGTTGGTGCCGCTGTCGCCGCGCCCGGGGGCGCTCGCCCAGCGTCCCGGCGTGGAGTTGGCCGCTCAGGCGGCTCCCTCGAGCATGCAGCCCGTGGTGGGCAGCGGACCGCCCGCCTGGCTGTTCCAGACGCCTCAGCTTCGCAGCCAGTCGGGGGCGGTGGAGCGCGCCAGCGTCATTGTCTCGCCGCGTTAGGCGTGGGCGGCAGGCCAGGCCGTTCCCCGCAGGGCCAGGCGGTAGACCTTCTCGATTCCATGGCATTGCCGCTCGATGCCGAACACCGCTTCCGCTTTGGCGCGCGCATTCCGTTTCAACTGCTCCAGTTCGACCGGGGGGCGCGCCAGGAACCACTCGATGGCCTCCGCCACGTCCTCCACATTGCCGCACTCCACCAACCGCCCGTTGAGCGTGTCGTCCACGTTCTCCACCAAGCCGGCGTAGTTGGTGCAGATCATCGGCTTGCCCATGGCCATTAACTCGCGGGCGGCAAAGGAGATGGCCTCGATGGCCTCGCTCAGCAGGAAGCCCGCATCGATCAGGCTCAGGTAGCTCCGGGGATCGGGTTCGTATTGAGCGTAGATCACGTTGTCCAAGCCCAACTGCGCGGCCTGCGCCTGGCTGTTGCGCACCTCGCGCTCCTTGCCGCGCAGCAGGATCTTGAAGGGACGGCACCCGTGCTGTCGTGCCAGGGCGGCTCCCTTGAGAAAGAGGTCTGTACGCTTATGCCAGCCCATCCCGGCATGCGAGCCAAACACGAAGTCGTCCGCAGCGACGCCGTACTTGGCGAGGCAACCCGGGTCCTTGGGCCGGGGCGACCAGAAATCCAAGTCCACCCCGATCAAAACGACATGCGAATTCGGCGGTTTCAGGAAGGAACCCGCCTGCGAGATGTTCTTGGCCGAATGCGACAGATAGATGTGCCTGGCCACCATGCGGTTGTAAGACCACCGATGATACGCGTGGTCCGGGATGCACCGCACCGCCAGATGGCCCCGCACCAGCGGCACCGGGTAGCGCTTCCACCGCTTCCACCAGACCACGATGGTCTGGTCGCGCGACCCGTTCAGGTGAATCAGATCCGGTTTCCACTGCCGGTAGATCTCGTCGAACCGCCGCACCGCCCGCAGCATCGCGAACAACTCCTTGATGTTGCCGGGGAAATCGCAGGCGTAGGTGGGCAGTTTGAGCTGCTCGCCCAGCCGCCAGACCGCCGATTTCTCCGGGGCGGCTACGCCGAAGTCGAAGACCCCCGCCAAACGGCTCTCGATGATGCTGCGGATGTAGCTGGTGTGTCCTCCACTGACCCCCTCCTGGTAAGGATGGAAGTTCGTGTGCAGGACTTTCGACTTGGCCTCGCCGGACATGCGGTAGGCATTATGCTGGGGGACGCCTTGGCTGGCAATGGCGGAACGTGACGCCCGCCCGGGCGGTCCCGGGGCGTCCCCGCGTATTCCCATGGCGGCCAAGCGTTAAAATGTGTTAGAATACCCTATTGACTTGGGGGAGGGGTTTGGTACTCTTCCGGACCTTTGATTCGGATTTAGAATGAAAACGCATTTGCCGAAAGTAGACTTGGACCAGCGCCCTTGGCATGTCGTCGACGCCAACGGGATGGTCTTGGGGCGGCTTGCCGTGAAGATTGCAGACATCCTCCGGGGCAAGAACAAGCCGGTGTTTACCCCCCATTTGGACGCGGGCGATTTTGTCGTGGTGATCAACGCCGAGAAGGTGGTGGTCACGGGCAAGAAGGAAACGCAGAAAACCTACATGTCTTACTCCGGCTGGAAAGGCGGAGAGCGGTATCGCACGGTGGCCGAGGTGCGCGCGGCGCATCCCGAGCGGCTCATCATGCATGCCGTCAAGGGCATGATTCCCAAAAACCGCTTGGGCGACCGTCTGCTGACGAAGCTCAAGGTGTACAAGGGCGCCGCCCATCCCCACCAGGCCCAGAAGCCCGCACCGCTCACCCTGCCCGCCTAATTCGCACTCCTGATTGGCTCTTATGTCGCAAGTGACTGAATACCTTGGAACCGGACGCCGGAAGACCTCCGTCGCGCGTGTGCGCCTGGCCAGTGGCTCGGGCAAGATCACCGTCAACGGCCGTCCCTTCGAGAATTACTTCCCCACCGAAACGCTGCGCATGACCGTCACCCAGCCGCTGGTGCTGACGGAAAACGCCGCCAAGTTCGACGTGCGCGTCAACGTGACCGGCGGCGGCCCGGCCGGCCAGGCTGGCGCGGTGCGGCACGGCATCTCCCGCGCCCTGTTGAAGCTGGACCCCAACCTGCGTCCCGCCCTGAAGGCCGACGGCCTCCTGACCCGCGACCCGCGCATGAAGGAACGCAAGAAGTACGGCCAACCGGGCGCCCGCAAGCGCTTCCAATACAGCAAGCGTTAAGCCTTTCTCCCTCCTTCACGGGAGCGCCAACACCCTGCAGCCTCCGGCTGCGGGGTGTTTGCATTTGGACTGGCAGCCGGCCCGGCCGTGGCGCGCACCCAGAGCGGCGAAGCCTACCGGGGCCGCGCCCGGTAGAAGTGGTGAGGTTGGCCAATCGAACCGGCGTCCAGGTAGTTCGTCTGGGCCGTCCGCATCGTCAAACGGGCCAGTTCGCTCCAGGTTATCAGATCCGCGGAGGCATCGATCGCATAACCCGCCCCCGGCGGGGCAAACAACCTCACCTCAGCACCTTGCGCCGGCGTGTAGCCCTCGGCCCGCAACCCCGGCCGCACCATCTGCACCCGGCGGACGCCCACCCCCGGCACCGAACACTCGATCCGGAAATCCGCCCCGCCGTTCTCCAAGTTCAGCAAGCGCGCTTGATTCAGCGTGAACACCCCGGTGCGCCACGTCTTACTGCCGCTCAAGGCCACCGTTTCGGGCGCGGGCGAATAGGCCCCTTGGAAAGGGGCGTTCGGGTCGCTGCCGTCGAATTGCAGCGTCAGGCTCCCGCGGGCGGCGTCGAAGTACTCCACCACCAACTGGACGTTCATGGTTTCGGCCCATTTGAATCCGTCGTCCGCTTTGAAGTACATGTAGCGGCCGGAATACTGGGTGGGAGCGAAGTACCGGCAGGTCTGGCCCAGGTAATTGGTCGGGGCGGTGACGCCGTCGGGATGGTCGAACTGAATCAGCCCGTCCTCCCGGTTGGTCACTCCCAGGTCGATGGCCAGCAACCGCGCGTCCGTGTAGCGTCCGGCGGGCCGGGGCGGCGTAAACCCCGCCTTGAACAGCTCCACATACCGCCGGTTCAATTCGATGTACTGCCGTCCATATTCCCGTGAGTTCGCCACGTCCGTGCCCTCGTGGAACTCGTTCCAGGTCTCGATCATCACCAGCTTCGACGGCCGCCGCAGCAAGGCGTCCCAGTTGTTGGTGAAAAAGGCGCCGTTCTCCCTGGGTACGATCAAGGGGTCGCGCCCCGGAACGGCGGAGTGATCGTAGCCCGGTCCCAGTGAGGCCACCCCCGGATTCTTCAGCCCCAGCGCTCCGCCCCAGGCGTAGACGCCTTCCGCCTTGAGGTTCCAACTGATCTCCCGCACCACGTAGGGTGTCCGCCCGCCAAAGTCCCGTGCGAACGTCGTGCGGAGGTAATCGAGGCAGGTCTGGTCGTGATTCGCAGCGAAGGCGGCGCTGTAGAGGAAGATCACGGGCTGGCCATTGACCATGGCCCAGTGCTTCGGTGGAATGAGCGAGAAGTAATCGCGGATGGACTCGTAGAACCAGCGCCATCCGGCGGGCGTGGTCAGGTCGATCCGCTGCCCGGTGTGATTGAACTGCAAGGTGGAGGTATCGTAGAACATCCCGAGCCGCGGCGGTTGCTTCCCCTCCGCCACCAGTTCCTCGCGGGCCTTGACCAGCGGAGGAATGCCCGCGTAGCTCCACGGTTGCGCGGTGGCGGGCTGGTTCGGAATCCGTTGCGAAGGCTCGCCCCAGTACACCGGCAAGGCGACGTCGATCCCCGCGTCGATCATGTCGGCCAGCTCCCCTTTGTGCCAGGCCACCGACTTGAATGTGAAATCGTTGGTCGTCGCGGGGTGGTCGGTCAAAGCATCGGTGTTGTCGCTGTCAATCAAGTGGGCCAGCGTGGAAACGTCATACCAGTAGAAGTAGGGGGTCAGCACGACGCGGTCGTTCGTGGCAAAGGTGCGACTGTCGACGAAATGGGCATCCGTCAGGTTCACGTAGGGCCCCAACGGGGGATTGATCGGAGCGGGCTCGACCGCGTCGAGCCGGTGCGCGCTCAATCCCAGCAGCGTCATGATCAGCGTGAGCGCCGTCCGCCCCGCGAAGCCGGAGGGCCGGCTCAAGACCTCCGCCAGCATCCGGAATGGCCCCCACCATTTCGTGGTCGGGCCGGGGCCGGCGGAGGCCCCGTGCCTCGCGGCCTGACCAACGGATCGAATCAAATCCTGTCCTCCGTCCTGCGAGTGCTGCCCCAGGGAACTCCGCCTCCACGTTGCCAGGGAGAGAAGCCGCGCCGCGCAGAGGGCGACCGGCTCGAAGGTCGTCCGTGCAGCGGTCGGTGTGGTTCGGGGGGGCAGCCGCAAGGAGGTACCCCGTCGGCCCGTGGCAAACTTCGCGATCATACGTGTGGCGACTGTTTGCGAGAGTACACCCCACTCACGCCACCAGGCCACCACTAACTGGACGACCGTTGAAGCAAGGCTGGCCGGCCCCTTTTCAGCGCGGCTCGAATACCTCTGGCATGCGCCGGCGGTTCGTGGTAGCTTCATTAATCGCCTTCAAGGCACCGTGATGTGCTGGTATGACCCATCATTGCATTTCCGTGCGTCTGCTGGTGTCGCTTTGTCCAAGCGATTCCCTCCTGTCCGCTCAAACCCAACAATGATAACCCTGCCTATGTTGACACGTTTGATCCCAATGAGCGTGGCCCTGCTGGGCCTCCCCACCCTGCTGGCTGCCACCGGCCCGTTCGATCCCGAAGCTTGGCCAGCCACCGTCGACGCCGCCAAGACGGTCCACTATGTGGCCTTCGATAGCGAGCTGACGCCGCCCGGCGACAACTGGATCGCCGATGAATTGACCCTTCTGAACGACGGCGACCAGACCACCGCCGACTACGCCATCGGCGGGCATACCGGCAAGAAGGCCACCTCGAACTTCCTGGGAGTGGGGGATCGTTCGTACAGCTTTTGGGCGGACCACGAGACCATCGACATCCTGGTGCAGGTTTACGGCGACGGCGCCCTCTTCAACGCCCAAGGCGAACCGCGGGACTTCACCTTCCTGACCGGCACCCTCCCGGAACTGGCCTGGCCGGTGGGAGGCTCCATTGCGGTGGAAGCCCGCAACAAGAAATGGAACTGGCATCTCTTCCGCATCGCCAACGGGTTCCGCCCGGCCCCGCACACCGACCTGCGCTTTGTCGGCAACATCCCGGACGGGGCGCAGGGCAACACCGCGCTGGGCGGGGTGAACGGGGGCACGATCCGCTTCGAGAGCGTGCCGAACCTCATCGTCCGCGTCGTGGCGTTTGGCGAGCAGGGGGCCTTCGGCGAACCGGAGGACATCAACAAGTACGCCGCCGGTGACACGTGCGACCCGGAGCCCAACACCAACCTGGCCAGCCTCGACTTCAACGCCGGAACCACCAACCACCTGCAGGTCATCGACGATGGCGACCAGACGGTGACCTACGTGACCGACGTTGGCCCGGCGGGCGATCTGCGCAAGGCGGTGGTCCCCAACGGCACGTACCTCAACTTCGGCATCACCGATCATTACCTCGGCGTCGCCTGCAATGACCCCCGCACCGTCAAGGTGTGTGTGGATTTCTACGATGATCCGGCTTTCGCCGGCGCGGATGTTCATTTCGGCCCGGAAGCCTACGCCACCGACGCCCAAAGCGGCATCGGCTTCTACCCCGCGGCCAACCGTCAGTTGCTCCAGGGCACCGGCCAGTGGATCCGGCGCTCGTGGACCATTCCGGCCGTCGGTCTCCGGGGGGTGAACGCGGGCGCATTGACGGCCGGACCCCGCTTCGTTTCTGAAAACGGCCAGGTGGCGGTTTCGCGATTCGCCCTCGGCATCTTCCGGGTGGGAACCCATCCGCTGGCCGGGCAAGACCCGCTGCCCGACTGCTTCGAGGACCCGAACATCTGCACCGACGCCTACGGCAGCTATGCCGAACTGGACCTCGCGAAGGACGTGAAGAACGGCCTCGAGGTCGGCACCAGCAGCGGCGATCAAAACATGGTGCTCGCGGAAGCCGGCCCCGCCAACGACCGCCGCCAGGCGGTGCGGCCCGCGCGCGACGACGTGCCGGGCAACGACCGTTTCCTCAACTTCTCCATCCTGAACGAAGCTCTCGGACCGAGTTCCCAACCCAACGCCCATCTCGTCATCGTCGCGACCTACTACGACGACCCGGCGCTGGTCGGCAAACGGTTCAAGCCGGAGGTCTTTCAAGTCGACACCGGCGGCCAGGTCGGCCTTGGCTTCACCGACGACAGTGCGTGGGTGGCCATCACCGGCACCGACCAGTGGCGGGACGCGTATTGGGAAATCCCCGCCATCAAGTTCATTGGCGTCAACCAGGGGCCTCAAGCCGCCGCCCGCTTCGCCCTGGATGACAAGATCTTCTTCACCCGGCTGCAGTACGCCGTCATCCGGCCCTGCGGTCCCAACGCGGGCAAGAATCCGCTCGAGGCCTACAAGCCGGCCACCGAGGTGAACCTCGCCGTGACGCGGACGGGCAACCAGGTGGTCCTTACCTGGCCGGCCTCCGCCACCGGATTCACGCTCCAGGAAACGGCCGCTCTGAATCCACCCGCCTGGACCGCCTCGACCGCCGAGGTGGTGACCGAGCAGGACTTGATGAAGGTGACGCTGACTGTCGGGGCGGAGAACCGCTTCTTCCGCCTGATCAAGTAATCCCCCGGGCCCGTCGCCTGCAACGACGGGCCGGTTTCCGCAAACTTCAGACCCCGCCGTGGATCACGGCGGGGTCTTCTGCTGACGGTGGGCGCCCGGGCCGCTACTTGACGGCTTTGAGTTCTCCGCCTGCCTGCACCTCAACCTCTTTCGCACCGGCAGGAAGGCGGTAGGTGACGGTTCGGCCCCCCGGCCAACGGACCCAGAGTTCCTCGGGGGCGGCAGCCAGGCACATGACCTGCACGGGGGCGTCGGTCGACCAGTACCCCGCCCCGCTGTGAATTTCCCGCACCGGGCCGCTCTTCCCGCCGCCTCTCAGGCGCAAGGCCGCCCCCACGGCGGCCGGATTGCCCAACGCCCCGGCCAGCCGAACCCGCAGGCCGGGCTGGGCGAGCCGGTTCCGGAACAGGCACGTGGCCGCGCCATTCTGCGTGACGACCAAGTCGGCCCGGCCGTCGTGATCGTAGTCCGCCACGGCTGCGCCGCGCTGCTCGCCGTACACCGCGAGGCCGCTTTCCTGCCCGGGAACGGGTTTGAGGCCGCCCTGGCCGTCCCCGCGCAACAGCAGGCCGCGCCCCGCGTCGATGCGCGTGTAGTCGGCGGGCAGTGCGAAGAAGTTCTGGGCCAGGAACACGTCCTCGTGTCCATCGCCGTCGAAATCCGCCACGCCGATGCCGAAGACGGGTGACCATTGGGCTTCGGGCGGCAGGGGAAGGCGCTCGAACTTGCCGCCCCGGTTCATCAGCAGCGCGCTTTCGAACGTGTTCACCTCCACCTTCGCCGCGCTGGCGAGGTGGTCGCCGTAGATTTCCGCGAGGCTCTTGGTGCCGTAGGCCTCGAAGGTCGGGGCCGTTTCCTCGATGAACGGCAGGGCCGCCTTTACCGCCAGATAACCCCGGTCGGGGGCTTCCCGGCCCATGGCTTCGTTGAAATAGGCCTCGATGAGTCCCACGCCGCCGCTGCCGTCGAAATCGCCGTAATAGAGCCGGCGCGGATGCGTCGCGCTGGTGCGCCTTTGGGCGTGGTTCAATCCCCAGTTGCCCGCCACCAAGTCCATCCGGCCGTCTCCGTCAAAGTCTCCCGCCGTCACACTGTTCCACCAGCCCAGCATCTGGTCCAGGCCCCAGGCACGCGTCACCTCCGCGTATTTGCCCTCCTTGAGCTGGAAGACCCGCAGCGGCCCCCATTCGCACGCCAGCACCAGTTCCGGCCGTCCGTCTCCGTCCAAGTCCGTAAATAAGGCCGCGCTCACCAGTCCGATCTTGTCGAACTTCTGCCACAGGACGAACCGTCCGCCCTCATTGCGCAACAGCAGCGAATCCGCCGGCTCAGGATAGCGCCCCGGCACACACCGGCCGCCTGCGAACAAGTCCAACGCCCCGTCGCCGTCCACGTCCGCCAGCGCCAGCGGGCCCGTACTGGCGGGGAAGCCCCGCACGCTCTCGCCGGAGGCCTTGTGCGCAAAATCGACGACCCGGATGCAGCCACCGTTGGTTTGCCCGTCCTCGTAGTTGGAGGAGCCGGTGAACACCGTGCGGTCCACCGCAACGACCGCCGTCATGTCCCGGCCCGCCGGTTTGCCCAGCATCGGTTCCTGCACGGGCTGAAACCCGCCC
>CAYYMW010000198.1:0-12940 GCA_964472515.1 uncultured Verrucomicrobiota bacterium
AACCCAGGCTTCGGCGCCCAGCCCCGCCCCGGCGAAAGCCTCCGTCACGGGCGCCCTGCAACGCCTGGCGTCGATGGACGCCTATCGGGGCCTCGTCATGCTGCTCATGATGGGCGAGGTGCTGGAATTCAGCCGCGTGGCCCGCGCCCTGCCGGACAACTGGTTCTGGAAGTTGCTGGGCCACCACCAGAGCCACGTCTCGTGGATCGGTTGCTCCCTGCACGACCTCATCCAGCCGTCGTTCTCCTTCCTGGTGGGGGTGGCGCTGCCGTTCTCGCTGGCGCGGCGCGCGGCCGAAGGCCAGCCGCAGTGGCAACGCACCTTGCACGCCTTCTGGCGCGCCCTGGTGCTCATTCTGCTGGGGGTGTTCCTGCGTTCCACCGGATCGGATCACAGCCGGTGGACCTTCGAGGACACGCTTTCCCAGATCGGCCTCGGGTATGGCTTTCTCTACCTGCTCGGCTTGCGGAGCGTCCGGGTTCAGTGGACGGCGTTTGCGGTCGTCCTGGTGGGCTACTGGCTGGCGTTTGCGCTCTACCCCCTGCCGCCGGCTGACTACAACTGGGCCGCGGTGGGCGCGCGGCCGGACCAGATTCTGACCGGGTTCGCCGCTCACTGGAGCATCAACGCCAACCCCGCCTACGCGTTCGACCAGTGGTTCCTGAACCTGTTCCCGCCGCAGGGCTGGTTCAAGTTCAACGGCGGCGGCTATTCCACGCTGAGCTTCATTCCCACGCTGGCCACGATGATCCTGGGCCTGATTGCCGGCGGCTTGCTGCGCGATCAGCGGGAACCGATGGCCAAGGTCCGCTGGCTGGCGGTGGCGGGGTTCATTGGGCTCGCTTCGGGTTGGCTGCTGGGCGCGCTGGGCATCTGCCCGGTGGTGAAGAAGATCTGGACCCCGAGCTGGGTGCTCTTCAGCGGCGGGTGGGCGTTCCTCTTTCTCGGGGCGTTCTACTTCATCATGGACGTCCGCCAGCACCGGGCCTGGGGCTTCCCGTTGATGGTGATCGGCATGAACTCGATTGGTGCCTACATGATCGCCCACCTGTGGGCGGGCTTCATCGAGCACGCCCTGCCCCGGCACCTGGGCCGCTGGTGGTTCACCTTCGCCGGGCCGGCCTACGAACCGATGCTGCTGGGCGCGGGCATCCTCTTCGTCGAATGGCTCCTCCTCTACTGGATGTACCGCCGGAAGCTCTTCCTGCGGGTGTAAGCCGGGAACCAGCGACAGTCAGCCCCTTTCCCACGCGGCGAGGCTCCACGGCCCAAGGCGGTTGGGCTTGGCGGTTGGCCATTCCATGAGCGGCAGGCAGCCACCCCCGCGCAGCACCGGCCGCTGAGCTTGCGCGGCGGGGGAGCGCCCAGTTTCCAGCACCTCATTTAAGGAGGTCATTGGCATGAGTTATGCGCCTTATCGCGTCTCATGAGCCCACGCTTGGCCATGGCGAGAACCGCGCCGCAGCAAGGGAGTGGGCTACGCCTGGACCGAACCAACCAGGCGGAAGCCGGACCTCCGGGGGCACGGTTTCCCAAGACCGTGGCGGTGGGTTCGGTGACAGAGGGGGAGCCGCAGTTACATCCTGAACCGCAACGTTATGAGAACCCAAATCCTGGCGTTGGTGCTGACGATGGGAGCGGCCTGGCTATGGCCGGCGCGCGCCCAAGTGCCCCAGCGTTTGACCTATCAAGGTAGTGTGGCAGTAGGCGGGGTCGCCTACAACGGGACCGGGCAATTCAAGTTCGCCCTGGTCAGTCGCGAGGGGGCCCAGACCTTCTGGAGCAACGACGGCACGAGCGGGGGAGGCTCCGAACCCGCCAAGGCCCTGCCGTTGGCGGTGAGTGGCGGCCACTACGAGGTGGTCCTGGGCGATCCTGCCCTCGACAACATGGTACCCGTGCCTGCCACGGTATTTACCAATAGCGAGGTCCATCTGCGCGTGTGGTTTAGCACGGGCAGCACCGCATTCCAGACGGTCGATCCGGACGTGCCCATTACGGCGGTGGGCTACGCCATGGTGGCGGCAACGGTGCCCGACGGGGCCATCACGACGGCGAAACTCGCCGACGGTGCCGTGACGGCCAACCAGATCGCGCCGGGGGCGATCGGCGCGGCTCAACTCGCGCCCAACGCGGCACTGGGGAGTCTGCAAGGCAGTGGCGCCTTGGTTCTGTCCGATCTGGCAACGGCCCCGAATCTGCTTGAGGCTGGCTACGCCAAGCTTGGCACCATCCAGGCCGAGAGCGACCAGTGGGCGAACTTCAGCACCCCGGGCTTGGAACCCCGCACCAATGCCATTGGCACCTGGGCCAACGGCAAGATGTTCATCTGGGGCGGCAACGGCTCGCGGGGGGGACTCTTGGATGGCGCCCGGTACGACCCCACTACCGAAACCTGGACGCCCATGGCCCCCGTGAAGCCAACCGTGCAGGCGGGTAGCTTCGGGGGGCTCTGGACCGGCTCGGAATGGCTGCTCTTCGGCAGTTCCCCGCAGAGCCACCGCGCCTACGATCCGATCGCGGATCGTTGGCGGGCCATCTCCTCCTCGAACGCGCCGGCGTACCTGCCCCACCTGCGGTCGGTGACGGTCTGGTCGGGAAGCGAGGCGATTGTGTGGAATCCCGTCTCCGGCGGCGCCCGTTACGACCCCGGGCAAAACACCTGGACGGTGATGTCGCGAACGAACTTCCTCCCTTCCGGTGGCACTTATGCCGCCCTTTGGACCGGGGCGGAGTTCTTCGTCTGGGGCGCCCCCCAGGCTGGGGGCGCGGCCGGCGGCCGCTACGATCCGACCACCGACCGGTGGCGCCGGGTGTCCACCACCAATGCCCCCAAGGCGAGGTACTACCATACTGCCACCTTCACCGGCTCGGAAGTTATCATCTGGGGCGGACGCGGCTCCTTGAGCGAGGTCAGCACCCCCTTCGCCAACGGCGGCATCTACAACCTCGCCGCCGATGCGTGGCGGCCCATGAGTACCAAGAGCGCGTCGGCCCGCAGCGAACATGCGGCGGTGTGGACCGGGACCGAGATGCTGGTCTGGGGTGGGAAAGACGTTGCCTTGCTGAACGCAATGGCCCGCGCCGTCCTCGTCAACAGCGGCGCCCGGTACAACCCGCGCACCGATAGCTGGCAGCCCATGGCCACCGACGGCGTGCCGGACGCGCGCCGCGGCGGGGTGGCCCTCTGGGGGAATGGCGCGCTCTACATCTGGGGTGGCTCTCCGCCGTCGGTCAATGACTACTACCCGCAGACGACGCAATTGGCGAACGACGGCTGGAGCTACCGGCCCGATACCGATGCCTGGCGGCCCATGGCGGGCAATCCCAGCGGGCGCAGGGGGCATACGGCGGTGTGGACCGGACGCGAGCTGATCCTATGGGGCGGTGTAAGCGGCGTGGCGGGAGAACCCGTCACCTCCGGCTTTCTGAGTTCGGGCGCGCGCTTCAACCCGGCCACTCATCGCTGGTATCCCATCAGCACCCGCAACGCCCCTTCCGCCCGGCGCTACCACCGGGCGGTCTGGACGGGCCGGGAGATGATCGTGTGGGGCGGCGAAGGCTGGCTGACCAACGGCTACCGCTCGGGCACGCTGGACAGTGGCGCCGCCTTTAATCCCACCACGGGCAACTGGCGGCCACTCGATACCACCGGCGCCCCATCGGCCCGCAGCCTCCATTCCATGGTCTGGAACGGCTCGGAGGTATTGGTCTTCGGCGGACGCACCAACTACTTCGACACTTCGGGCACCTCGGCGCTCAACACGGGCGGCCGGTATCAGCCGCAGACGGACAGTTGGGCCAGCTTGAGCGTGAAGAATGCGCCCACCGCCCGCCAGTCTCATGGGGCGGTGTGGACCGGCACCGAGATGGTCGTCTGGGGTGGCAAAGGGCTATCGGCCAACGCCAAGGTAGGCGCCCTGGCCGACGGCGCCCGCTACAATCCCGTACTCAATACCTGGACCGCCCTGCCCGCCCCGTCCTCCGAACTGCGTGGACCAACGCTTCTGACCTGGGCGGACGATGTGGTCCTGGCCTGGTGCCCGGGCTCGGGCAAACTGGGCCGGTACGATCCCGTGCTGGACCGGTGGAACCTGCTGACCCCCGGCGGACCGCGCTCGGACAGCGTCGAGCGCAGTGTCGCCTGGACGGGCAAGGAGCTGATCGCCTGGGCCTCCAGCGGGGTGCTGCTTGGCTGGCGCTACAGCCCCGCCACCGACACGTGGACCGCGATGACCATGGCCGGCACGCCCCGGATTCCCTTCGATTCCGAAGGAGCCTGGACCGGCAACAGCCTGCTGGTGACCGGCGGCGTGGGCTCGACCACGCTGACCAACGGCACGTATTCCTACACCCTGACCAAGCCGCTCTACCTCTACCGGCATCCGTAAGCGGACGCCCGGTAGTCGGTTGCGCGTATGCCACCCCTTCGCGCCGGCCAGATGGTTGGCGCGAAGGGGGCTGCGCACGGCGAGAGGGGCGATTCGGCAAGCTCCGATGTGACTTCAACATAGGCTGCCCATCGGGGTGGCCAGCGTAGCGCAACACCGTTTTTCGCGCTGCCGGGGGAAGGACCTACTCCATAGTGCCGTCGCCGCTGCGCTCTGCCGGCGCACTCCACCTGCGGGCACGGCGACTGCCTGGGGTATCGGGCCCGAGGGACGCGCTGCCCGGAGTCCAGGATGTGTTCAGGAGGCCTCACCATTACCGTGACCCGGATGGACCGCGGCTCATCAGCCGGGTGGCAAGGTCACGCTTGGCGTAACGGCAGCCCCGGGCACGAAGCCCACCACTATTCCAACACCCCCCAGAGGTTGTGCCGGGATTCACCACCCGTCCCAAATGGGTCCGGGCAACCACTGGAGGCGGTAGAAGCGCTTTGCGGCGTCCGCATCGTACTCTCGGACGACTTCCGGTGAGGCCGCCACGAAGCTCGCCCCGTCCAGTTCCCAAGTGATCAGGTTGAGCGAGGATTGCATCTGGTACGAGCGGCCTGGCACCACGTTGAGCGTGGCGCGGACACGGTTTGTGGCTGGCGAACCCCTCGTCAGCGAGATTCGCGAAACGGACGGAGGCGGGGGCAGGATGACTCGCGGGGCGGAGGTGTAGCCGTTGCCGGCGCTGGTCACCTTGATCGCGGTAATCAGCCCGCCCTCAACCGTGGCGACCGCAGTGGCTCCCGTACCCTCCCCACCGGTGAGTTCCACTGCGGGCGGCACGTAGTACTCGTACCCGCTGTCGAGCAGGTCGATTCCCGCAACGCCGCCACCGGCCACTCTGGCCGTCGCTTTCGCCGTGCTGGGGAGGTTGGCCTTGCTGCGAGGAATGGTGGTGATCCTGACGTCGTCGAGGTGAACCGACTGATTGGCGACGCCCGTGCGGCCGGCAATCAGAAACCGGACCGCGCCAGGGGTAAATCCGACCGGCAGCGCGTCGATGAGCTTCCTTCCCTTCCATTCCAGCGCCAGCGTGCCGTCTTCCTCCAGAAGCACTCGCAGGTGCGCCCAGCACAGGCCATCGGGCGAGCCGGGATGGGCAGAGTCATAGGGTCCGGTCTGGAGACTCCCCGCGTCGTCGCAGGGGCCGTTGCGGGTCGGCAGCGTGACCTTTGCCTTGGTGACGTTGTCGACGCGCACAACGATGCCTTCCATGTCCGTGTCCCCGTTAGGCCAGGCGTGCCCTGACCGGGAGTCGAAGCAGATCGAGAGGCCGCTCCAGGTGCCGCTTTCCGGAGCGCCGGGCGAGGCATAGTTGTCCCAGTTCACGATGGGCGGGAAGTGGCACAGGTCCAGCACCACCGGATCGAGGTCGCGCACGAAGTTGATGGAGAAACCCTCGGCGGGACTTCCCTCGTTGCCGAGCGGATTGCCCACGCGGAGTTCCACGTCCAGCGTGATGGCGCCCACCGCCAGCCCGTTATCGAAGTCAGGGAGCAGAACGGCGGAGATTTGGTTGGGCGTCGCGTCAACCAGCGCCATATAGCCGCTCTGGTCGATGCCACCGCTATGGTCCGTGCCGGCCGGATCGCGGCCAGGCCCGGAACGCCACGCGGCATGTCCTGCGAGGATCAGGTTGGAGGGCAGTGGCTGATTGAAGTCAAAGACCGCTGACCCCGCCAGGACGCCAGAGCACCCCAAGCTCAGGCCTAGGAGGGCACCCAGCCTCGAAGTGAACCCGTTAGCGGGCTTCGCGTTTTCCACGCCGGCGCAAGCACCCGTGGATGGGGGATCGGACGGAACGGCTGTTTTCATATGGCTGGTTCTGGGGGGGGGTGGTACTGGGTGATAGCGTGAGCCACATTGCTAGGCGGCATCAACCAGCCCCACGACCGCCGGAAGGGCGCTTCGCCTCAAAGTCCGAAAGCAGATACTCCAGGGCATCTGGCCTTGATTGTGCCATAACGTGGGCGTTCTCCTTGAGAAGCACATCAAGGGCGTGGTACGTTACGTGCGTGACCTTCTTGGCCGATGTGTCGAGAAACTTACAGGCATTCTGATAGTAGCCATTGGTGACCACCAGGGAGTCCCGAAACGGGCCACCGTTAGCGCTGGCGAGCAGGCCCTTTTCCCTGGCGTACTGCAGGGTGTATATTCCCGAGTGATGAACTAGCAGATGGCGGTCATTCAGAAGATCATCAAAGCGAGCCACGTCATCCCTGGGAAGTGGCGTAACATCAAGCAAATCCGTAAAAAGTCCGTTGATCTGATTTCCTGAACCAAAGTCATACCGCTCGGCGACAACGTATCCGATGCTATCCACATAATGACAGCCCACATGCGCTAGGTCACGAATGGTAATCGACATCTGCGGGCGTCTGTCAGCGAACCGCTCTAACAACGGTGGGCAGCAATGAACAAGTGCTGCAAAGTGATGCTTGCAGAAGGATTCAAAGTACGCGACGGCGCCGATGACTCCCAACTCGGCTGCCTTGTTCTGTAGGACCTCGCCATCACAGACGTGTTCCTGGTAAGACTCCACGATCTCGGTAACCTCATCCAGATCCATCTTAAACATCATGTACGGTGGCACACCCCCAAAGAACAGGTCGAGAGGATGTGATCGATCAGTGGCATCCGAGTCAATGCTCATAGCAACTCTGGCTAATCACCGGACACGTGATCAGGATTAGGGGTCTGGACGAGGATTTGTGACGGCCCCCAGACTACTTGTGGAACAGGCCGTCGATGATGCGGTCTCCTTTCGCCGTCTTTGCATCAACTTCGGTATTGAGGATAAGTGGGTAGGATGCTTCATCGATTAGAGCTTGGGACGTATGCATGTTGTACTTTCGAGTATTGTATTCCCAATCAGCCTCCATACCGATAATCATTACGCGGGTGCCAATTCCATTGACCTTCCGAACTAGCGGTACAAAGTCCTGGTCTCCCGAGAAAAGGGCTAGAACGTCAAATCGTTTGTGGACAGCAAGGTCATACGCTTCAAGAGATAGCCAGACGTCAATGCCCTTCTCCACTGGGGGCGTTATCGATTCGTTCATCGGATAGTAGTGAGTTACGATCCCTGCATGCATCAGCAGTTGATCTACGAATCTGTCAGACTCTAGCGCTTGCTTCTGCTGTGCTGCAGTCAAAGAGAACCTGCCTCGAAAGAAATGTGCTTCAACGATCTGGCAGAATGCGACATCCCTGTGTTCCTTCTCGGCAACCTTGTGGCGCACGTATTCGTGAAATCCAGTAAACGTCAAAAACCCTTTGCGAGGATGTTGTTTTGAGAAATACTGGGACGCGTTCATGAAATACGTGCCGTCATAGAAGAGGGCTATCCGCGTTAGAGGTTGGTAAATGTCGGTTGGCATAGGTGCTAACGGTTCCTGTGCTGTGGTGTTGCCTCTAGCAGCCTGAATCCCAGAGGGATGCAAGGAGCTTTGCCTAAAGTGAACATTGAATGCATCTTTGTACGGTAGAACCTTCGGAAGCAAGTAGAAAACACGAGGTAACGGGGTGATGAAGGTCGCCCCGGGCTGGCACGCCTCCACGCCATTGGCGTGGTTGGGAGGACGGAACGCATCAGGGTGGGCCGGACACGGCGGGCATTCGGCACCTGAAACGTCAGGCTTGCATCTCCTCCTTGGGTGGGCGCAGATAGCGATCAACATTTATGAGAACACGACCCGGATGGTGGATGGCGATGCCGCTGGCGATGGCCAACGCGGTGTTCGCGGCGGCGACGAATGTGCCAGCCACGATGGGCGGAGCGCGACCGCCTCGCCAGCCATGAGTGAGAGCATGATTGTCACCGTTCTGACCGAGAATTCGGTCCATGCGGGAGGCTTGGGTGCTGAGCACGGCTTGGCGTTCCATCTGCAGGCGGGCTCGAAGAGTCTGCTGTTTGACACGGGGCAGAGCGGGTTGCTGGCGCAGAATGCCGGACGGCTGGGCATCGACCTCTCGCAGCTCGACGCCATCGCGCTGAGTCACGGGCACTACGACCATACCAGTGGCCTGGGGGCGGTGTGGCAGCTTGCGCGGTCGGCGCGGCTCTTTGCCCACCCGGCCGCACTCGCGCCCCATTTCGTGCGGGACCCCGACGGGAGCATCCGTGACATTGGCATCCGGGAGGAGAATCTCGCCGCCATCCGCAAGCATGCGGAGCCGCCATGCCACACCGGGACGCCCACGGAGGTCCTGGCCGGGGTGTACCTAACCGGCGAGATCGCGCGGGAGACTTCCTACGAAGATGTGGGCGGCCCGTTTGTGCTGGATGCGGCGGGTGCGCAACCGGATGCCCTCCCGGACGACCAGGCGCTGTTCTTCGATACCAAGGAGGG
The DNA here is from genome assembly GCA_964472515.1 of uncultured Verrucomicrobiota bacterium. Taxonomy (GTDB): domain Bacteria; phylum Verrucomicrobiota; class Verrucomicrobiia; order Limisphaerales; family J093; genus CAYYMW01. The sequence goes on from CAYYMW010000198.1 coordinate 8,789, forward strand.
CGTGGTGGTGTTGCTCGGTTGCGCGCACGCGGGGGTGGTGAACACGCTGCGCCAGGTGCGCCGCCTCACGCGGGACCGCCCCATCCACGCCGTGCTGGGGGGCATGCATCTGCTTCACGCCAGCGCCGAACGTTTGGCGCGCACGGTCGAAGCTTTGCGCGAACTGGGCGTCTCGCGACTCGGTCCCGGCCATTGTACCGGCACGGTCGCCACGGCGCGGCTGTGGCACGAATTTCCCGCCGCCTGCGCCTCGTGTTCGGTCGGCAGCCGGTTTGTGTTTCAGCGTTGATGCGGGCCGGTGAAGGGTAACGGACACCGCGGGCTTGCATCTTCCCGGCGGGTGGGCGCACATAGAGGCATACGCATATGAAGACACGACTCGGATGGTGGGTGGTCCTCCTGATGGCGGGTGCAGCGTTCGCGGCGGAGACGAACGCGCCGGCCACGCCGGGCGGGGCGAAGTCCCCAACCACCCTGGCCGAGGCCGCGGCTTGGCTGGAGCAGCGGTCCACGCAGATGATCCGCGATTGCCGCCGCACGACGGCCAGCGGCATCACGGCCTTTCCGCCGCAAGTCGGCGGCGGGTACGAGGCCTTCTGGCTGCGGGACTACGCCTACATGTTGGAGGGGAACCTCGCCGCGTTCACGCCGCAGGAGCTCAAGGATGCCTGCCGCTTCTTCCTCAAGGGCCAGCGTGCCGATGGGGCGATGGTGGATTGCATCAAGTTCGACGGCACGGCCTGCTACATGCCGGGCTACGGCACCATCGGTGTCAACCCCGTCGCCGACGGCTCGCAATTCGCGGTCTCGGTGGCGTGGCACACGTTCCAGCGCACCCGGGACACCCAGTTCGTCGCGGAAGCCCTGGAGCCCTTGACCAAAGGCATGCGGGCGGTACCGCGCAACCCGGCTACGGGGTTGGTTCACGTCCGGCCCGGCAAACCACTGGACCGCGCCTCGTACGGGTTCACGGACAGCATTCGCAAACAGGGTGACGAGTTGTTCTGTTCGCTGCTCTACGTGCAGGCCTGCCGCCAGATGGCCGAACTCGCCGACGCGGCCGGCCGCCAACCCGCGGCGGAGGCCTGGCGGATCGAGGCCCAGACCGTGACGGCAAGCATCCGGTCCACCTTCTGGGACGCCGATGCCAGCCTGTTCCGCGCCACGACAGCGGTCTGCCGTCAGCCGGACATCTGGGGTTCGGTGTTCGCCGTGTATCTGGGTGTGGCCACCCGGGAGCAATCCCTGGCCGTGGCGCGAGCGTGTCAGCGCCTGCACGCGGGCATCGTGAAGCGCGGGCAACTCCGCCACCTGCCGGCCGGGATGAACTGGGAGGACACCGACACCGCCCCGGGCACCTACCAGAACGGGGCGTTCTGGGCCACGCCGGTGGGCTGGTACGTGTACGCGCTGGATCTGGTCGATCCCGCGCTGGCGGATCGGACGGTGGTGGAGCTGGTCCGGGATTTCATCGCCACGCGCGACGAGAACGAGTGCGTGAATGACGGCTACGCGAACGTCTCGCACTACGTGGCGAGCACCACCCTGCCGTTGGAGGGCATCCGCGCCATGGTGGCCCGGCGCGGACGGAAACCGTAGGCAGCGATTCACCGGCCAGGGACCGCCGGCAAGGGCCGTTCGGTGGACTTCTTGTGGAACGCGGCTTGACAGCTCTACAACTGTAGAGTACGTTCGACTCAGTTAACATTTACATCGCCATGTCCTCGCCTGATCTCGAACTCACCCCCGCCGAATGGGACATCATGCGCGCCGTCTGGCGCCACGAGCCCTGCGCCGCCCCCACCGTGCAGGAGGCGCTGGAAACCGAGCGCGGCTGGGCCTACAGCACCGTGCGCACCCTGATGGACCGCATGGCAGCCAAGGGTTTTTTGACCACGGAGAAGGTGCGGCACCTCACCCTGTTCCGCTCCGCCGTCACGGAGGCGCAGGCGCAGCGGGGCGAGTTGCTTTACACGTTGAAGACGGCGTTCCAAGGGGCGCTGAGCCCGATGATGCAGTGCCTGTTGGAGCACCAGGAGTTGAGCGCCCGTGAACTGGCCGAACTGGAGGCGCTGATCAAAGCCAAACGGCGGCAAAGCGAGAAACGTTAACCCGATGCTGACATGAACTCCCTGATGCCTTCTTTGCAGTCGGTTGGTGCGGGCTGGGCGAGCCTGGCCGGCCCCATGCTGCTGCAATCGTCGTTGTTGATCGGCGTGTTGCTGCTCGCCGACCTTGCCCTGCGGCGGCGCGCCCGGGCGGTGTTCCGGCACGCGCTCTGGCTGTTGGTGCTGGTGAAACTGGTGCTGCCGACGTCGCTTTCGCTGCCGTGGATCAGCACCGGGTACTGGTTGCCGGTGTCGTCCGCAACGGTGGTTCAGGCCCCGCTGGCGGACCAGTGGCGGGTCGCGTACGGCTCCGCCGCGCCCGCAAGCGCGGCCGGCATGCCGGCGGCCCCGGTTCAGCCGGCGGCTGCCGCCATGGCATGGCGTCCGGCCGGGATGCTGTTTGCCGGGTGGCTGGCGGGAATGGCCGCCTTGGGAGGTTACGTGGCGCGCCAAGGCTGGCGGGCCCGGCGGTTGGTGCGCGCCGCGCGCCCGGCGGGCGCCGAGTTGGTACAACAACTCGAGGCCTGCCGCCGCCAGGTGGGGCTGCGGCGGTCGGTGGGCGTGCGGCTGTCGCCGTCGATCGGCAGCCCGGCCGTGTGCGGCCTGGTGCGTCCGGTGATCCTGCTCCCGGCCGACTTGCCGGACCAGCTGGCGCCGGAAGCGCTGGACGCCGTCCTGCTGCACGAACTCACACACCTGCGCCGGGGCGACGGCTGGTGGCATTGGCTGCAGACCATTCTACAGGTTGGCTATTGGTGGCATCCGCTGGTGTGGTTTGCCAACGCGCACATCCGCCGCTTGCGCGAACAGGCGGTGGATGAGCAGGTCATGGCCCTGCTCGGGCGGGCAGGCGGGATCTACGCCGAGACGCTCGTGCAGGTGGCGCGGCTGGCCTCCGCACGGCCGGCCAGCGCGCTGGGCATGGTGGGCATCCTGGAATCCCCGAGCGCCCTGAAGGAGCGCGTGCAGCGGTTGCTGGCCCATTCGCCCACCGGGACCGGCCGGCTGGGTTTCGCGAACCTGCTGGCCATCGCCGCCGCCGGCTGCGTACTGCTCCCCATGGCCGGCAGTTCCACCAACGATCCGGCGACGGAGCCAGCCGCGGGCACCAGCGTCCCGCCGGTCACCGCCGATGCGGCAGTACCTGCGGCCACCAAGCCTCTGCTCTTGGAGATCTCCGGCGAACCGGCCCGTTTCACCCTGGATGGCGAGGCGGTAAAAGCCGAGGACCTGGCGGCACGACTCCGCGCCTGCCGGACCAACGACCCCGAGGCCGTGCTCGCGCTGCGCACCGACCGGGAAGTGCCGATGCAGGTGGTGCAGCAGGCCATCGCCGCCGCAACCGATGCCGGCATCACCCGGCTGAGCCTGCAGACCGTGCCGATCGCCAGGCCAGACAGCGGACAGGCCCCGGCTGCCGGCGCGGTGACCACCGTCACCGGGGTGATGGACGTGGAGATGATGAAACGGTACGGGTTGCTCAGCCTGCGACCCGCTTCGGCAGCAGTCCCGGCGACCACTGTCACTGGAGCGATGGACGCGGAGATGATGAAGCGGTACGGGCTGTCGCAGCCGCCGAGCGCGCCCACGGCGCAGACGTCGTTCTACAAGTACCAGGTGAAGCAGGGTGACACGCTCGCAGGCATTGCGAAAGCGTACGCCGAGAGCGGGACGCCGGTGACGCCCGAGCAGGTGCAGGCGGCCAATCCGAAACTGGATCCGGCCAAGCTGCGCGTGGGGCAGGCTCTGCTCATCCCCCAGGCGGCGGCCGCCACCGGCGCGGTGACGACCGCCTCCATCTCCATGGACCCGGAACTGATGAAGCGCTACGGGTTGACGCCGGCCGGGACCAACGTCGCCCCGGGAATGTCACCCGTCATGGCCAAGCGTTACGGGCTCGCGACGCCTCCGCACACAGAGTCGCGCGCCCTCTACAACCTGCCGGAGGAGATGCGGCGGCGCTACGGCTTGATGCCCGCGGCGGGTGGCACGAACGCCCCCTCGCAAGCCGGAGGCGGGATCGCAGGGGCCGGGGGAATGGGCG
>CAYYMW010000199.1:0-12935 GCA_964472515.1 uncultured Verrucomicrobiota bacterium
CATGGGGCCGGAGCCGGTTGGTTCAGAGACCGCCGAAGCGGCGGTGGCGTTGGGTATATTCCTCGAGCGCGGCAAAGAACTGGGGCCGGCGAAAGTCCGGCCAGAGCGTCGGCGTGACCACGAACTCGGCGTAGGAAATCTGCCAGAGGAGGAAGTTGCTCACGCGCAACTCGCCGCTGGTGCGGATGAGCAGGTCGGGATCGGGGTAGTTGCGGGTGTAAAGATGCTGGGCGAAGACCTGCTCGTTGATCTCCGCCGGCTCGAGCGCGCCTTCGCGCGCCCGCGAGGCCAGGCTGCGGGCGGCCTCGACGATCTCCGTGCGTCCGCCGTAGCTCAACGCGAGGATCAGCGTCAACCCGTTGTTCTTGGCCAGCGCGGCCTTCGTCTTGGCCAGTTGCTCCTGCACGAACTCCGGCAACCGGTAGATCTGCCCGATCACCTCCAACCGCACGTTGCTCCGGTTCAGTTCGCCGATTTCGTTCTTCAAGTACCTCGCCAGGTACTTCATCAGCATGTCCACTTCGTCCTTGGGCCGGTTCCAATTCTCGACCGAAAAGGCGTACAGGGTGAGGTATTTGATCCCCACCTCGCCCGCCGCCCGGACGACCGCCCGCACCGACTCCACCCCGTTGCGGTGGCCCTCGATGCGCGGCAGGTGCCGCTCCTTGGCCCAGCGCCCGTTGCCGTCCATGATGATGGCCACGTGCGTGGGCAACGCGGCCAGGGCTTGCGGGCTGAGATGCGGGGTCGGCGAGCTCATCCGGCACCAAGGCTGTGGCGCGGACCTACACGAAAATGGTCTGATCCCGGGACGGCCCCACGGAGGCGATCCCCAACCGTGCGCCCGACAGTTCCGAGATCGCCTTGAGGTAATCCCGCGCCTTGGCTGGCAGGTCTTCCCAGCGTTTGGCTTGGGAGGTGGAGGTTGCCCAGCCGGGAAACTCCCGGTAGATGGGACGGCACTCCGCCAGCAGGGCGGCGTCATTCGGGATGTACTCGTAGCGGCGTCCAGCGGCCTCGTACGCCACGCAGACCTTGATGGTGGTCAGCGTGTCCAGGCCGTCGATATTCGTGATGGCCAGCTCGTCGATCCCGTTGACCATGCTCGCGTGGCGAGTGGCCACCGAGTCGAACCATCCGCAACGCCGCGGGCGGCCGGTGGTGGCGCCGAATTCGCGTCCCATGCCGTGCAGGAGATCGCCGATTTCCGCGTTCTCCGTCGGCAGGGGGCCCTCGCCGACCCGGGTGGTGTAGGCCTTCATCACCCCCACCACGCGGTCCATGCGGTGCGGCGGCACGCCCGAGCCGGTGCAGGCGCCACCCGCGGTGGTGTTGGACGACGTCACGTAAGGATAGGTGCCGTGGTCGATGTCCAGGAAAGTGCCTTGGGCACCCTCGAACAGGAGGTTGGCGCCCTTCTTGATGGCCTCGTTGAGCATGACCACCGTGTTGGTCACATACGGCGCCAGCCGGTCGCCCGCTTTGCGGTACGCGGCGTGGACCTCCTCGAAGACCAGCGGGGCCGCCCCCAAGGCCTTCAGGATCTCGTTGTTGTCCCGCAGCCGCTCGCGCAACTGGGCCTCGAAACGGGGCGGATTGACCAAGTCAATGACCCGGAGGCCGACGCGGGCCGCCTTGTCGCCGTAGGCCGGGCCGATGCCCCGTTTCGTCGTGCCGATCTTGTTCTTCCCCTTGAGGTTCTCCCGCTGGGCGTCCAGCTCGCGGTGGTACGGCAGCACCAGGTGCGCCGTCTCGCTGAGATAGAAATTGTCCCCGACCTTGATGCCGAGTTTCTCCAATCCCTCGATCTCCTGCACCAGCCCGACGGGATCGACCACCACCCCGTTGCCGACCACGCACTTCTTGTCGGGCCGAAGGATGCCGGAGGGCACTAGATGGAGAACATACTTCTGGGACCCGATGAACACGGTGTGTCCGGCGTTGTTCCCGCCCTGCGTCCGCACCACAATGTCGGCTTGCTCGGTCAAGACGTCGATGATCTTGCCTTTGCCTTCGTCGCCCCACTGGGCGCCAATGAGTATCGTATTGGCCATAGCACTGCTCGGTAGGCGCACAACAAAAGGCCCCGAAACGTAAATTCGGGGCTTGCGCTCGCTATTTACGGGCAGACCCTAAACACCGGCCCGCGAGAAGTCAACGCCCGGCTTGCGCAAATCCAAGCCCCCCGCCTCATCGCCCGCGGGAGGCCCGGCTCGCGCGGCCGGCTCAGGGCGAGCGGAGCCGGTAGAACTGCGCCGGGTGGTTCGTCCACCCCGGATCGTTGAAGATGGCGGTGCCACCGGTGAGGACGTTGGTGGCCACCGTTGTCCAGGCGGAGGCAGTCAGATCGACGCACGCCTCCACCACCACTGTCAGGTTGCTGGTGCCAGTGATGGGGAAGGTGAATTCGTTCGCCCGCACCCCGAACTCGGCGGCCCCGGCCGGCATGAGGGGATTCCACAGCACGGTTGGCCGGCTGCCGAAGGTGGCCTTCCACCCCGTGCTCCCGGGCAGGTAATAAACAACTGCGTTGGTAGTCTCTTCTAAGGGGTCCCAGTTGGGTGCGTACTTCGGCGCGTCGCCTTTGAACGCGACCTCGCGCAATCCGGCACAATAGCCGAAACCTTGGGTCCCAATGATCCGTACTCCAGCGGGCAGCGTGAGGCTGATCAGGCCGGTACAACCGTAGAACGCCTTGTCTCCTATCATGCTCACCCCCTCCGGAACCGAGTAGACCCCGGCCCTTGCCTTGGGGAAGCAAATCAAGTTGGTTCGCTCCTTGTCGAACAGCACACCGTCCACGCTGCTCAAGGCAGGATTGAGTTCGCCGGCCTGAATGGCGTCCAAACCCGGACAGTACGCGAAGGCCGAGCCGGAAACGTTGGTCACCGTGTCGGGAACCAGGCAGGTTCCCGTTCTCCCGCCAGGGCAGTAGAGCAACAGGGTTTGCGGTTGGTTAAGCAGGAGCCCGTCCACGCTGCTGCAGGACGCATTGGCGGCATCCACCAGGATCGCCGTGAGGTTCGTGCAGCCCAGGAACATGGAGGCCGTCGGTGACGCCAGGCTGGCCGGGAAGGCAATGGAAGTCAGGCTTCCACAGCCCGCAAAAGCCGCGAAATCCAGACGCGCCACACCTTCAGGAACGCGGTACGCCCCACCCTTGCCTCCAGGGCATTGGATGAGCTTGTTGGGGCTGTGGGAGAGCAAGACCCCGTCGATGCTGTAGTATTGGGAATTGAGGGGATCTACATGGATGGCTTGAAGACTGGCACAGCCATAAAAGGCGCTGGTTCCGATGGAGGCCACCGCCTTCGGAATCCGTATCTCGATCAGGCTGGAACAGAATCGGAAAGCGCTGGAGATTAAGGTCAGACTCTCGGGGACCGTGATGTTGGTGAGCCCGGTGCAGTTGTCGAAGGCCACGTAGCCGATATCGGTCACTCCTTCCGGAATCGTGACCCGGGTCAGGTGGGGATTGCTGCTGAACGCGCCGTATCCGATGCGAACCACGCCTTCGGGGACGGCATATTCGCCGACTCTGGTTGCCGGATATCGGATCAAGACGGTCTGACTTCGATCGAACAGGACGCCCTCCAGAGTACGGTAAGCGGGGTTGGAGTCTTCCACTGTAATGGCGCTCAGCCCGGCGCACCCAAAAAAGCACTGCTGCCCGATATTCGTGACGGTGGCGGGGATCGCTACGTTGGAAACGGTGGTGCAATACCAGAAGGCCTGAGCGCCAAGCCCGACCACCGGCAGGCCGTCGATCGTTCGAGGGATGACCACATCCCCACCGGGGCCCGTGTACTGGGTGATGGTGATGGCACCGTTGTCGTTCGTGTAGGTGAACTGGGCTTGGAGGGCGGGACCCAGCCCGGCCAGGGCCAGGGCCAGCCAGCCCAGGCCAAAACAAGCTCTCCAAACAGCCTTCGTAGAACCGACCAAAAGGGGTCGCTTATGCATAGTTTGGGCAAGTATGTGGAATTATCATCAAAGAGTTGCGCTATCCACTAGTATGACCATCGCCAATGGTACAAACTAATTCGGCGGGGGGGTGCCCCCTTCTTTCCCAGCGGCGGTAAGCCGGCCTGCCAAGCCTGATAGGTTTGTCCGATCGCCACCTGTCTGGTGATTTCGGTGGCGCACCGGTCTGCGGATCGGGCGTGGTGGTGGCGGGCCAGACCTCGCCTTATCGATGGGGGGGTGGCCCTCGGAAGCGCTGCGAACTCCCTTTCCGGGCGGGGTGGTGACCCCGGCTTGGGTTCTTCCGCCGCCTGTCGCCGGCACGGCAAGCTGAGCGCTCCGGCACGGCGGTTACGCGCCCCTTTCCCGGCGGTTATCCGCTGGCGGTGCCCGCCTCAACCGTTCTAGCAGCCTATCCCATCGGGACTTACATGCGTAGCCAACGGCGACTGGAATTTTGTTTTCTTTTGCCTGCTGGTTGTTAAAGTGGCTGTTCTGCCATCCGTCATGGACGGATCGGTCAACGAAGTTGAATTGCTATGCCACTGACACACACTAAAGAGCTGTTCGCCAAGGCCATCAAAGGCAAGTACGCGATCGGCGCCTTCAACGTCAACAACATGGAGCTCATCCAGGCGATCGTGGAAGCCTGCGAAGAGGAGAAATCTCCGCTCATGCTCCAGATTTCCAAGGGGGCGCGCCAATACGCCAACCCGGTGTATCTGAAGAAGCTCATCGAGGCCGCCATCAGCCTCACCACGATCCCCATCGCCGTCCACTTGGACCATGGCGACACCTTTGAACTCTGCAAAGAGTGCATCGATGAGGGCTTCACCAGCGTCATGATTGACGGCAGCCACCTGCCGCTCGACAAGAATATCGAGGTCTGCCGCAAGGTCGTCGAATACGCCCACAAGCATAACTGTGTGGTCGAAGGCGAACTCGGCCAGTTGGTCGGCGCCCAGCACGATGACGGCGAGGAAGGCGGCGGCTTCTCCAAGGGCGGGGCTTACACCCACCCCGACGAGGCCGTCGAATTCGTGAAAGCCTCCGGCGTGGACTCCCTCGCCGTGGCCATCGGCAACTCCCACGGCGCGTACAAGTTCAAGGGCACCCAGCACCTGAACCTGGACCGGCTCAAGGCGATCAAAGAGGCCCTCATGAAGGCCGGCTTGGGCGACTATCCGCTCGTCCTCCACGGTGCCTCCAGCGTGCCCAAGGATCTCGTCGAAGAGATCAACAAGTACGGTGGCAAGCTCGGCGACGCCGCCGGCGTGCCTGAGTCCGACATCGAGGTGGCCCGTCGTACCGGTTGCACGAAGGTCAACATCGACACCGACCTGCGTCTGGCCCTCACCGCCGGCATCCGCAAGGTCTTCACGGAGAACCCGAAGGAGTTCGACCCGCGCAAGTATCTCGGCCCGGCCCGCGCGCGCGTCAAGGAACTGGTCCGGCACAAGGTCCGCAACGTCCTGTGCTGCGCCGGTCACGCGTTCGACTAAGCCATCGCTCCATCGTTCCCTTTAGCGCGGGCGGAAGGTCTTCCTTCCGCCCGTTTTGGCTATCCGCTCGGCCGGCCGTACCCGCGTTCGCCGGCATGATACGCGTGATTGCCTTGGCCCGCCCGTTGTCTATGCTTGAGCTTGCGGCGCACGCAGGCCTTGTCTCGTATGATCGAAGTCGCTGGTTTGACGAAGCTTTACGGCGGGTTTGTCGCGGTCAACGACCTTTCCTTCACGGTGAGGCCAGGGGAAGTGTTGGGCCTGGTCGGGCCCAACGGCGCGGGGAAGACCACCACCTTGCGCAGCCTCTCCGGCATCATCCAGCCATCGAAGGGCACGGTGCGCATTGCGGACTATGATCTTGCCGCCGACCCCTTGGACGCCAAGCGCGCCTTGGCGGTGTTTCCGGACGAGCCGCGGCTCTTCGATTACCTCACGGTGTGGCAACACCTGAACTTCACCGCCCGCGTCTATCAAGTGGGGGATTGGGAGGCTCGGGCGGATCGACTGCTGCGCGAGTTTCAGATGGACGACAAGCGCGGCCAACTGCCGGCGGAACTCTCCCGCGGCATGAAGCAGAAAGTGGAACTCGCCTGCGGACTGCTCCATAGCCCCAAGGTCCTGCTGTTCGACGAACCGCTCACCGGCCTTGATCCCGCCGGCTGCCGCTTAATGAAGCAGACCATCACGCGTCTGGCTCGCGAGGGAGCGGCGGTGATCATCAGTTCGCACCTGCTCCACGTGATCGAGGAGATCTGCACGCACCTGCTGATCCTCCAGAACGGGCGGGAGGTGGCCCAGGGGACTTTGGCGGCCATTCACGCGCGCTTTGCCAACGGGGACCAAGTGTCGCTGGAAGAGGTCTTCTTTCGAGCCACCGAGCCCGGCTCCGTCGCCCCATGATCCGGGCCTTGGCCTATCTGCAGGTTTGCACGCTGGTCAACGCCTTGCTTTGCCAGTTGCGTCGGTTGAGACAGCCCAAATACCTGGTCGGAGCCCTCTTGGGCGCGGCCTATATGGGGTCCGTTTTCGTCCTGCCTTGGTTGAATCACCAGCACCGCCAACCCGGTCGGACGATCGCCGTGGTGGCGCAGGATCCCGGCTTCGACCGGGGCGTCAGCCTCATTGCCCCGGTCGCGGTGATTCTGTTTCTGCTGGCGGCCTGGGTGGCGCCGCGCCGCAGGGCGGCGCTGAACTTCACCGAAACCGAGGCGCTCAAGTTGTTTTCCGCGCCCTTCGCCCGGCGCAGCCTGCTGCATTTCAGCCTTCTCAAATCGCAGGGCCGCCTGCTGGGCACCGCCTTGATGTTCAGCCTCTTCACCGTGTTTCTCGCCCGGTCCGGGCAGGAACTCTGGCTGCAGACCGTCGGTTGGTGGGTGATGGTCTCCATCCTGGACTTGCACCAAACCGGAGCGGCGCTGACCCTGACCTGGCTGACGGATCGTGGCGTCGCCACGCCGCGTCGTCGGCTGCTTTCCCTGGCGGTCCTCGGCTTGCTGGCGCTCGGTCTGGCGGCCTGGAGCGTCGTGTCGACGCGCACCCTGACCGCCTCCGGATGGGTGTGGGCCGATGACCTGCCGGGGCGCGCGGAGCAGGTCATTCAGAATACCCCGCTCCGCTGGACGTTGGCGCCTGGTCGTCTGGTGTGCGGCCCGTTACTGACCCGTGAACCCGCCGCTTTCGCCTGGGCCATGGCGGCGGCGCTCCTGTTGTTCGCGCTTCATTATCGGTGGGTGCTGCAGATGCAGGTGTCCTTTGAGGAATCCACCCTCGAACGCGCCCGGGAAAGGGCGCGCCTGGCGGCGGCGGTCAAGTCTGGCCAGTGGCACCTGGCCACCACCCGGCAGAAGCCGGCTCGAGAGCCCTTCCGTTTGAACGGAACCGGCGCCCCCTATGCCGCCTTTTGGTGGAAGAACCTCATTGCCGCCCAGACCACCTTTCCCTTGCGCCTCACCGCCCTGCTCATGCTGGGCTTGCTGGCGGTCTTTGCCACCGTGGCCGTGGTCTCGGACCCCAAGCGCGGCTTGCTCGCCCTGGGAGGCATGTCCGCCATGTTCCTCGTGATGTCCTTCTTCAGCGGCCCGCACCTGGCGCGCACCGACCTCCGCCAGGACCTCCCGCTCGCCGATGTCCTCAAGAACCTGCCTGTTCCCGGAACGCAGCTTTTCCTGGGTCAACTCCTGGCGCCGGCTACTTTACTGAGCGCCACCCAGCTCGGCTTGGGCCTGCTCGCTGCCGTCGGTCTGTCGTTCCCGCACGCGGCGGTGGCTGATCGTGTCGGCGCCTGGCTGGCCTTCGCCATCGTCGTCCTTCCCCTCAATTTGTTGAACCTCGCGGTCATCAACGGCTTGGCAATGGTCTTCCCGGCCTGGATGCAGACCGGCTCGCCCCACGGGCAGGGCATCGAGTTAATGGGACGCCAGATGCTGATCATGCTGGCGCAGGTGGTGGCCTTGGCCGTCTCGCTCCTCGTTCCCGGAGGACTGGCCGTCTTGACGGCCTGGGGGACGCACCTGTTGCTGCCCTGGGGCGCCGCGTTGCCGCTGGCGGCTGGGGTGACTGCCTTGGCGCTCGTGGCCGAAGTCTACGCGGCGGTGCGCATGCTCGGGGACTATTACGACCGCACCGACGCCTCCCAACTCCATCCCCAACAGTAGCTGACCGTCCCTTGCCGCCCTCGTTCCGCCGGGACGCCGACTTGACCCGGCGGGGGCAGCGACATACCCTGCTGCAGACCATTCAAAAACGCGAACACACAAAGACTATGAAAAGTACCTCCCGTTGGATGCGCTTGGGCGCAGGCTTGGCCATGGCGGGCCTGGCGGTCAGTTGCGCCATGGCGGCGGATGCCGCCAAGCTCAAGCTCCTGCTGATCACCGGCGACGACGTCGAACCCGCGCACAACTGGCGCGAAGTGGCCGCCGCCACCCGCGATCTGCTCACGGAGTCCGGCAAGTTCGACGTTAAGGTGTGCGAGGACGCCGCCATCCTGGATTCCGCCGCAGCCTTGGGGCGGTATGACCTCGTCTATCTGTCGATGTACAATGCCAAGACCCCGACCCTGTCGGACCAAGCCAAAGCGAATCTCCTGAGTTACGTCAAGGGCGGCAAGGGTTTCGTGGTCACGCACTTGGGCAGCGCGTCCTTCAAGGAATGGCCGGAATTCCAAAAGCTGTGCGGGCGCTACTGGGTGATGGGCAAGTCCGGGCATGGACCGCGGAGTTCGTTCAAGGTGCGCGTGGCCGACGCCAATGACCCGATCACCAAGGGCATCTCCGCCTTCGAGGCGGACGATGAGTTGTATGCCAAGCTCCAAGGCGATGCCCCCATCCATGTGCTGCTGGAAGCGGATTCGGATTGGAGCAAGCGGGTGGAACCGCTGGCGTTCACCCTTGCTTACGGCCAGGGGCGGGTCTTCCACGAGACCTTTGGGCATGATGGCAAGGCGATGGCCAATCCCATGGTGAAGAAGTTGGTTGTGCAAGGATGTCAGTGGGCCGCCACCGGCAAGGTGGAGTAGCGGCATCCATTTCGGTTGCGGTTTCGAGCGGCGCGCTCCGGCCCTTGTGGGGCAGGGGCGCGCTGCCGCGTTTTGAGGAGAACCGCCATGCGGCCGCGCGGGCGCGGGTTTCGTTGCGCTTGCTTGTGCGGGCGGATTCTGGCAATCAATGGCTTATTTATGCGACGGTTAACGCTTTTCGCTGTGTTGGGTGTCGTGATGGCTGGCTGTGGGGCACGCCAGGGCCTTGCTGCGCAAGCGTCTGCGGGCAACGGTTCCGCCAAGGAGCGTCCCGCGCTGACCTGGCATTTTGTCGGCCAGGACGCGCTGGCAGGCAACACCAACGGGGCCAGGTTGCGCCAGGTTTGGCAGACCGCCGCAACGCGTACGCTGGTGAATGACGCGCTCGATCGCCTTGCCAGCTCGCCCGCCCGGTTGTGGCCGGCCGGTATGGCGGATACGAACGCCAATCCTGCGCCGCTCATCCGGCCATTGTTGGACGATCTGCTGCTCAAGGAGTCTTGCGGCGCCTTGTTCACGGGCGCGAACCTCGGTGTGGATGGCTGGGTCGCGGTGCGGTTGGATGCCGCGCGCGCCGCCCTGTGGCAGGAGAGCGTGGAGAAGGCCTCCGCCTTGTTCGGTTGGCAGGGTTGGAAGAGTGTCAAGTCCGGCGGCGTTGAGTTCCGCGAGGCGGTGAATGCGAAGCAGGCGGCGCGGCTGCGGTTGGCCAAGACCCCGTCCTGGCTGCTTTTCGGCTGGGGCGAACAGGCTCTTTCCGGTCTGCAGGAGGCCGTGCGCCGGGCGCAGGGCAACAAGGCCCCGCTGGAAGGCGGTGCCGAAGCCTGGCTGCGCGTCGAGGCCGAAACGGGAAGCTGGGCGGCCCTGAACCAGTGGACTTGGGCGAAGCAATGGCCGCTCGCCACGCTTACCGCCGTGGGGCGGGGCGCCAACCTGCGGTCTGAACTGCGGCTGAACTACCCCCAGCCGCTGAGCCTGCCGTTGGAGACGTGGCGCATCCCGACCAACACCATCCGCGAGCCGTTGGTGAGCTTCGCTGCCGTGCGGGGCGTTCGGCCTTGGCTGGCGGAGCGGGACTGGGCGGAACTGGCCGGCATGAAGCCCGCTCCCAACCAGTTGTTCGGCTGGTCACAATCGGTCCTGACGTTCCAAACTTACGCGGCGTGGGAGTTGCCCGGCTTGAATGAGTCCCTGCCCGCCTTGGCGGCCCGCCTGCCGGAAGTCCTCAAGACCAACGTGCCCCGGGTGGGATTTGGCTCCATCGGCTGGCAAACCAACACCAGCCGGATTTCCTGGATGGGCCTGCCCATGTTGGTGCCCTATCTGGGCGCGGCCCCCGCGCCGGAAGACCAGTTCGTCGTGGCCGGCATCTTCCCCACCACCTCCATGAAGCCGCAGGGCCCCCGTGAGCTCTACTCCCAGTTCATCGACCGGACCAACCTGGTGGCCTACCATTGGGAACTGACCGGCACCCGGGTGACCGACTGGCGCAACATGTTCAGCTTCTACAGCATGCTCGCCAGTTACGCCCCCCCCACCACCAACGACCTTTCGCAGGCCTGGATCAACGATACCAACGTGATCAACCAGTTGGGTAACGCGGTCACCGAGGTGGTCCAGACCTCTCCGCGCGAATTGACCGCCGTGCGCACCTCAACCACCGGCCTGACCGGCTTCGAGCTGTATCAACTGCTCCGGTGGGTCGGGAATCGTGGCTTCCCCGCTTATCTGGAACCGCCTTCCATCGGCAAGCGCAGCCGGCCACAGCCCGGCGTGAGACTGGCGGATCCCGCCGCACCGATTGGCCCCGCTCCGATCATCGCCCCCGCCCCTCCGGGGAAGTGATCCTCTACCCATGCTCAAACTCGGCGTCAATATCGACCACGTCGCCACCCTCCGCGAGGCCCGGTACCGGGGCCGCGGCCGGGGCGAACCGGACCCCGTCCCCGCCGCCCTGCTGTGCGAGGCGGCCGGCGCCCACGGCATTACCGCGCACCTGCGCGAGGATCGCCGGCATATCCAGGATCGCGACGTCTGGGAACTCCGCCGCCGGATTGCCACCCGGCTCAACCTCGAGATGGCCAACGCCCCGTCCATTGTCGAGATCGCGCTCCAGCTCAAGCCCGACATCGTGTGTTTGGTACCCGAGCGGCGGCAGGAGGTGACCACTGAGGGGGGGCTGGACGTGGCCGGGCAGGAGGCCGCCCTGCGGGAGACCTGCGCGCGCCTGCGCGGCGCGGGCATCGAGATCAGCCTGTTCATCGCGCCCGATCCCGGACAGGTCCAGGCCGCCGCTCGCGTGGGCAGCCAGTTCATTGAGCTGCACACGGGCGCGTTCGCGGAGCGCTTCGCCGATCCCGTCGGCCGCGCGGACGAGTTGGAGCGCTTGGTGGCGGCCGCCCGGTTGGCTCACGAGTTGGGTTTGCAGGTCAACGCCGGGCATGGCCTGAACTACGAGAATCTACCCACCCTGCTGGAGGTGCCCCATCTGGTCGAGTTGAACATTGGGCACAGCATCGTCAGCCGGGCGGTGACCACGGGTTTGCCGCAGGCGGTGCGCGACCTGTTGGCCCTCATGGCGCCCTACCGGGGGGGACGGCCCCGCGCGTGAACCCGGTCCCGACAGTGAACGGGCGAATCCTCGGGGTGGGCGTGGATTTGATCGAGGTGGCCCGGATCAAGGCCTCGTTCGAGAAGTTCGGCGACCGGTTCATGCGGCGCGTCCTCCGTCCCGACGAGATCGCCTACTGTCTCTCGCACCGTCGTCCCGAGCCACATTTGGCCGCTCGCTTCGCCGCCAAGGAAGCCATTTCGAAGGCCTTTGGCACCGGGATCGGCCGGGAACTGGGCTGGCAGGACATGGAGGTGAAGCGCCATCCTTCCGGCCAGCCCTATGTGGTGCTGCACGACCAAGGTTTGGAGTTATTGAAAGCGCGCCAAGGGGGGATGATCCACCTCAGTCTGACCCATACCGAGAACTATGCCGCTGCCGTGGCCGTCTTGGAGGCGGCCTCGTAGCCCGGTTCCGGCCAATCAGGGTTCCACGGTTACGGGCGTTCCCACGGCCACCAGTCGGGCCAGATACTCCGCGTTCCAATTCGCCAGGCGAAAGCAGCCGTGCGACTCGGTTCGCCCCACTTCCTCGGGATTGGGCGTGCCGTGGATGCCGTAGCCCGGGAGGCTCAGGCCGATCCATGCCACGCCGACCGGGTTGTTGGGCCCCGTTGGCAGAACGAGTTTCCGGCCCAACTGGCGGCCCTCCTCGGATTCAGGGAAGACCTCGGGGTTGAACGTGTAATTGGGATTGGGGATGACGGCGATGACCTGCAACTCACCCACCGGCCGCTTCTCCACCTTCCGCGCGATGCTGCACGGAAAATGAGCCAGCAGGTTCCCGGAGGCATCGAACGCTTCCAGGGTCTTGCCCCCCAAGTGAATCAGAATCGAGGCTGCCTTGGCCGTGACCGGCGGGGGGGAGACCGCGGGGACGTTCAGCGCCGTTCCCGCCGCCACGTTCGCCCAGTTGATTCCCGGGTTAAGGCGCCGGATGAGATTGGGGTGAGCCCAATGCTGCTCCGCGACCAGTTCGAGGATCGTGGCGTAATCCAGCCGTTCCTGTTCGGACTTGCCCAGCCAGGTCGTGCTGACGGGGAGGAGGCGTTGCAGATCGCCTTCCGTAACGATATAGACCGCCATGGCCGGTTCCTCCAGGCGCAAGCTCGCGGCCGTCGCCCGGTCCAGCAGGCCGGTTTCGGGCAGGCGCTTCTGGGCTTGATACGCGCGAACGGCCGCGCGCGTCTGGCTGCCAACCGATCCGTCAAGCGAGCCCGGTGAAATGCCCAGCCGTGCGAGCACCACCTGGGCCTCAAAGGCATTGGTGGGCGAGCGTGGGTAGGCCGGCTCCCGCAGGGGGCCGGGGGAGGGGAGTTCCACGACGGTCGGCAGGTTGGAGG
>CAYYMW010000200.1:0-12241 GCA_964472515.1 uncultured Verrucomicrobiota bacterium
CGGAGTCCTTGGCTATTGGATGGTCAAGTCACTCTTAACCAAGGTGATATACGCGAACTTCAGCTGGCAAAAGGGGCCATTGCGGCCGGCATTCGGCTGCTCCTTCAAGCTTGGGGAGCCACGGTGGAGGAGGTCCGCTCGGTCTACTTGGCGGGGGCGTTTGGCAACTACATCAACCGGGCCAGCGCCCGCCGCATCGGCATGTTGCCCTTTCCGGAAGAGCAGATTGAGCCGGCGGGCAACACGGCTCTGCTTGGAGCCAAGATGATGCTGTTCAACGAGTTTGGCGATGGATCGGTGGTCGAAGCCCTGCGTCGGCGGGTCCGTCATCTCTCTTTGAAGGAAGATCCGCTGTTTCAAGACAGTTACGTGGCGGAGATGCCGTTTCCCGAATGACACGCTTAGACGCGATGCCGGAACCAGAAAGTAGGGGTGGTTCGCGTGAGGGAAAGAATTGCACACGGTCTAAGGAACTAAAGGCCCAGAAGTCGCTCCCGGGTTGGGGCAGCCCGAGGAGAGGTTTTTGAGCTTGGCGGGGGGTGCCATGGTTGGCACAATTCTCGCTCATAATAAGCAGCAACCAGACCGACGGGCCTTTAGGCTGCGCCCAGCGGCGCAGGAGAGGGCCAGCGCCATGAGCCGGTTCAGCAATCTTGAGTTTCAGGATCAGCCGGAACAGACCCGCCGCCAGCTTAACAGCCAAGGCGAGGAGCAAGTCTGGCTGGCCGAGGCGGAGGCGGCGTGCGCGCAGGGAGAGTTCGCGCAGGCCCTGCGCGACTATGCCCGGGTGCTGGAGTACAACCCCTTCTGCGGCCCCGCGTGGGCCGGGCAGGTGCGGATGCTCCTGGAGTTGGGCGATTACGAAGAGGCGAACCGCTGGGCGGACCGGGGTCTGGACCAGCTTCCACGCGAACCCCAACTCCTGGCCGCCAAGGCGGTGGCCATGGCCCGGTTGGGCGATCTGCAGGCGGCACTCCTCTTCTCGGATGCGGCCGTCGAGGAGCAGACCGGAGCGCCGCATCCGTATGTCTGGCTGGCGCGCGGCGATGTCCTCCTCACGCGCAAGGAACGCCGGGCCGAGCATTGCTTTACCCGGGCCTTTGAAGTGGCGCCCGGGCAGTGGTTGTGGGCGTGGTTGGCCTCGCGGATTTACTATTTCCACCGGAAGTTCGCCCTGGCGCTCAAGCATGTGGCGCAGGCCCTGGCCTGGGACGGCGCGCAGGGAGTGGTCTGGCTCCAAATGGGGCGCTGCCAGTTGGCACTGGGGCTGGTGGATGCCGCCGAGGGCTCCCTGCGTCAGGCGCAGCAACTGGCGCCGCGTTGCGCGGCGATCACTGCGGCGCTGAACGAATGCTCCGACCTGGGCTGGTGGAACCGGCTCGTGGGCCGGGTGCGCTGCTGGCTTCCAAGATGAGTCTTCAACTGCTCGACCGACTGCTGCACGACGCGGTGGAACGCGGCGCGTCCGACCTTCATTTGACCGCCGACGCCCCGCCGGCCTTTCGCATCAACGGCGAGATCATCGTGGCGGAGACGGAGGTGATGACCGCCGAACAACTGACCGCCGTGGCGCAAGTGCTGCTCAACGAGGAGCAGCGGGTGGCGTTCGAGCGCGACTGGGAGCTTTGCGCCTCCCTGCATCACCCGGCGGTGGGACGAATGCGGGTGACCCTCTACCGCTGCAACGGTCATCCCGAGTTTAGCTTCCGCTTCTGCGGGGAGTACATCCCCTCGCGGGAAGACCTCGGCCTGCCTGCCAAGCTGGACGAATTGGCGCGCCGGCCCAACGGCCTCCTCCTGATCACCGGCCCCACCGGTTCGGGGAAAACCACCACGCTGAACTACCTGGTGGACCTCATCAACAGCGAGCGCCGGTGCAAGGTGGTCACCATCGAAGACCCGGTCGAGTTTGTGCACCGGAACAAGCGGGCCATCGTCGTCCAGCAGGAGGTGCTGACGGATACGCGTTCCTATAACCGGGCGCTGATCCACGTGTTGCGCCAGGATCCGGATGTCATCGTCATCGGCGAGATCCGCGACCACGAGGCCATCGAGACGGCGCTGACGGCGGCGGAGACGGGGCATCTGGTCATCGCCACCATGCACGCCCCGAGTGTGGTTCACTCCCTGGAGCGGATTCTCGGCGTCTTCGAGGGCAGCGCCCAGCGGCAGATCATCATGCAACTGGGCAATTCGCTGCAGGGGATCATCTGCCAGGAGCTGATCCCCAGCGTGGACCGCTCGCAGCGCACCCTGGCTTACGAATTGCTCGTCGCCAACAGCGCCGTGCGCAACGTGATTCGGGAGAACCAGCTTCACATGCTGGAGACCATCATTCAAACCGGCGGCCGGGACGGCATGGTGCTCTTCGACGCCTGCCTGTACGACCTCTATTGCCGGTGCCTGGTGAGCTACGACGTTGCGCTCAACCGGGCGCGGCACCCGGATCGCCTGGCGAAACGGAGCAACTGAGCGCGCTATGGACAGTCTGAGATCGTTTCTGACCACCGTCGTCGCGATCGGCCTGCTCGGCTGGGTGCTCTGGCGTTGGATCAGGAAGAGCGACGATCCCCCAAAGCTGCTGGTCAAATTCGTGTTCACCGGGCTGGTGCTGGGGCTGATTGTCACGGTGATTGCCCCCTGGATGCGGGAAGGGGGAATCGCCGCCTTGTTTGGAGTCCTGGCCGCCGCGGTGGCCGGCCTCATGGTGGCCATTATCTGGACGCCCAGTGTCACGGGCTGGGTCGGGGGCAAGTTCGCGGCCCTCTACGACGGCGGCGACATTCCGGCCGAGCCCAAGCCGCTTTACGACCAGGCACTCACCCGGCGGAAGGACCATCTCTTCCGCGAGGCCATCGAGGAGATCGATGCTCAATTGGCGCTGTTCCCGATGGATTTCGAGGGGCTGATGCTGCGCGCCGAGATCCTGGGTGACGACCTCAAGGACCTCGCCGCCGCGACCGAGACCATTGAGGCGCTCCTGGCCCAACCAGGGCACGCCTATGCGAATCTCGCCTACGCCCTCAATCGCCTGGTGGATTGGCAGATGGCAATCACGGGGGACGAGCAGTTGGCTGCGGCGACCCTGGCCCGGGTGGCCGAGTACTGCCCCAACAGCAAAGAAGCGCACATGGCCGCCCAGCGCCGGGTGCGCCTGGCCTCGAAGCAGACACGGCAGGTGCTCGCCGAGCGGGTGCCGTTGAAGGTGCCCGTAAACGAGACCCGGATCGGGCTCCAACCGCCGCCCAAACCTCCGGTCGAGACGCCGGCGGATATCCGACGCCAAGTCGATGATCTGGTGGCCCGGCTGCAAGCCCATCCCGAGGACAACGTGGCGCGCGAGGACCTTGCCCGGGTGTACGCGCGCGGCTGCCGGCGGTTGGACCTGGCGGTGGACCAGTTGGAGCAGTTGATCGCCCAGCCCAACGCGCCCGCCAAGCACTTGGTGCAGTGGCTGAACCTGATGGCCGACTTCTACCTGGAGCACACCGCCCAGACGGACGCCGCGCGGCTCACGCTCCAACGGATCATCGATCTCTATCCCGCCTCGCCGGCGGCCGAATTGGCGGAGAACCGGCTGCGGACCCTGGGGCTCGCCGCCAAGGCCCGCCAGACCAGCCAGCCGATCAAGCTCGGCACCTACGAGCAGAACCTCGGCCTGAAGAGCGGTCCGCCGCCGGGACACGGCGCGCGGCCCCGGCTGCCCTCGGTTTCTTGACACCCCCGGCGTTCCCGCCATGCTCACCGCCGTTATGCGCGCGGTGATTCAGCGGGTGTCGCGGGCCAGCGTCACGATTGGCGGCGTGGTCAAAGGGAGTATTGGCGAGGGGTTGCTGGTTCTCCTGGCGGTGGAGGAACCCGACACGTCGGAGGAGATCGCCTGGCTGAGCGGCAAGGTCGCCCGGTTGCGGGTCTTCAACGACCAGGACGGGGTGATGAACCGCTCCGTGACGGAGGCGGGCGGTGGGGTGCTCGTCATCAGCCAGTTCACCCTGTTCGCGAGCACGCGCAAAGGCAATCGGCCCTCGTACAGCCGCGCGGCGCCTCCCCCCATTGCCGTGCCGTTGTACGAGGCCTTCGTGCGGCAGTTGTCGGCTGACCTCGGGCAGCCGGTTCAGACCGGTGAGTTCGGCGCGGATATGGACGTCGAGTTGATCAACCAAGGCCCGGTCACCATCATCATCGATTCCCGACTGAAGGAGTAGGAGCCGGAGATTTGCAGGGGGGCGGTGTTGGCGGGAGCTCTGCGGCACCGCCTTAACCACCGGCAAGCATCATGCCCCGGCCCAATTCTGCGGCGTCTCGCCCCCGATTTCGGTGACCTTAGGGTCGCTCCTCGCGGAAGCGGAACACGCAGCATCCGGGGCATCCCGGCATTTGCGGAAATGTTGCTGGGGCGTCCAGGGCCGGTCAACGGCTGAAGAACCTTTGTATGTCGCGGAGCACTTCCGCCAGCCGGTCAATCTCGCCCTTGGTGTTGTACAGGTAGAAGCTTGCCCGGGCCGTGGCCGTGATGCCCAACTTCTTCATCAACGGTTGGTTGCAGTGATGGCCTCCGCGCAAGGCGACGCCTCGCTCGTCGGCCAGCGTGACCACGTCATGGGCATGCGCGTCTTCCATGAGGAAGCTGATCACGCCCGCGCGCAGGCTTCGAGGTCCCAGCACGCGAAGGCCGGGCACACCAGCCAAACGTTCGAGTGCGTACCCGGCGAGTTCGCCGTCATGACGGGCGATATTGCGGCGGCCCAGTTGGTCCAAGTAGTCCATGGCGGCATGCAAACCGACGGCCCCGGCGATGTTGGGGGTTCCGGCCTCGAACTTGTGCGGCAGTTCGTTCCAAGTGCTCTCGTGGAAATCCACGGTGGCAATCATGTCGCCTCCACCCTGCCAGGGTGGCATGGCCTCGAGCAACTCCTGGCGTCCGTAAAGCACGCCGATCCCGGTCGGCCCCGCCATCTTGTGGCCGGAACAGGCCAGGAAATCACAACCCAGCAGACGCACGTCAATGGGCATGTGGCCGGCGCTTTGCGCGGCATCCACGAGCGTGACCGCCCCCGCCGCGCGGGCCTGGGCACAGAGGTCTGCCACCGGATTGATCGTCCCCAACGTGTTGGAAACATGCGTTACCGCCAGCAGCTTGATTCCCCCCGCGAGCAGGCCGCGCGCCGCTCCCGAATCGAGGAGGCCCTCTTGCTGGGTGACGGGAAGGTAGGCCAGACTGGCGCCAGTGCGCTTGGCCAGAAGTTGCCAGGGAACGATGTTGCTGTGGTGCTCCATCTCCGTGAGCACAATGCGATCACCCGGTTTGAGATTCGCCAGGCCCCACGTCTGGGCCACCAGATTGATGGATTCCGTGGTGCCGCGCGTGAAGATGATCTCTGCCGGGCTCGCCGCACCCAGGAACCGCGCCGCGCGTGCGCGCGCCGCCTCGTAGGCGTCGGTGGCCCGCTGGCTCAAGGTGTGAATGCCCCGGTGGACGTTGGCATTATAGCCCGCGTAGTACGCCTGGAGGGCATTCAGCACCGCCAACGGCTTCTGCGTCGTGGCGGCGTTGTCCAGATAGACCAAGGGATGGCCGCGGACTTGCTGGCGCAGGATCGGGAAATCCTGGCGATGACGTTCCCAAGCAGCCGGCGCGGCGGCGGACGTGGTTTCCTCGGCCATCGAACTGATTACTGCGGATGAAAGGGTGACGGTTTGGTTCATGAACAATCGTGGCTAAAGCAGCCCCAGTTCCAATTTGGCGGCTTCGGTCATCATGGCTTGGTTCCAAGGGGGATCCCAGACCAGTTCCACATTCACTTCCGCCACCTCCTGAATTTCCATGACTTTGCGCTGTATTTCCTGCTGCAGCACCGGCCCCATGCCGCACCCGGGAGCGGTCAGCGTCATGGTAATATCCACGCGGTAAAGGGTGCTGGCGGAGATGGGATGCACCTCGCAACGGTAGACCAAGCCCAGTTCAACGATGTTCACGGGGATTTCGGGGTCGTAGCACGTGCGCAACAAGTGCCAGATCCGTTGTTCCAACTGCGGCCCGGTGAGCGTGCCGGACACGGTTTGCGTTGCCGGTTGCCGGGCCTCCTTGCCCAGGGCATCCGCATCGCGGTCCTCGATCCGGTACATGTTGCCCTCCACCACCACTGTGTACGCGCCGCCGAGGGCCTGGGTGATATAGGCCGTGGCTCCCGCAGTGAGGAGGACCCTGGTGCCAACCGGCACAATCGCGGCCTCCACATCGCGGCGTAACACAGTCTTTTCCTGGGAATACATGGTGAATCGGCTACTCGGTGCTGACCGGTTGCGCGTTGCCTTCCAGGGCCGCCAGCAGCGCGTGCCAGGGTAGGATCGCGCATTTGACCCGGGCCGGGTACTTGTGAACGCCCGATAGCACCGCCAGCTTGCCCAATTCCGTCGAGGCCTTGCCGGTGGTGACCAACTCGCGCAGGTGGGCGCACAGACTGCGTGCTTCGGCGGGCGTCCGGCCTTTGAGTTGGTCGGTGAGCAGTGAAGCCGAAGCCTTGGAGATGGCGCAGCCCGAGCCTTGAAACGAGACGTCAGAAATTCGGTCGCCCTCCAACTGGACATACACCGTCACCTGGTCGCCGCAGAGCGGATTGCGCCCCTGGGCCAGCGCCGTGGCGGCCGCCATGGGGCGGTAGTTCCGTGGGCTCCGGCTATGGTCCAGAATGACCTGCTGATAGAGTTCTCCAAGTTCGTCGAACATATCGTTCTGGTGGACGACGGTCGCAGGATCAGCCGATGAAGTGCCCATCTTCCAAGCGTTGCCAGAGCAGACTGTCGAGCCGTTCCCGCAGGCCGCGGTGGGCGATCCGTTCCACGATTTCTCCGGCGAAGGCGTGGATTAACATCTGGCGGGCGGTGGCTTCGTCGATGCCGCGGGCGCGCAGGTAGAAGATGGAATTGCGGTCGAGCTGACCCACGGTGGCGCCGTGAGTGCACTTGACGTCGTCAGCGTAGATTTCCAACTGGGGCTTGGTGCTGATGGTGGCGGCCGGGCTGAGCAGGAGGCTCTTATTGGTTTGCTTCGCATCGGTCTTCTGCGCGGGCGGGCGAACGTGGATGCGTCCGTGAAACACCCCTTTGGCCCGGTCGGTAAAGATGCCGTTGAAGTACTCGTGGCTGGTGGTGTGCGGCTCGGCATGGTCCACGGTCATGAAGTGGTCTGCCAACTGGTCCCGGCCCGCCAGATAGAGACCGTTGAGCAGCGCTTCGGCGTTGCGCCCGCCCAGGCAGGCATGAATTTGGTGCCGGGAGAGCCGGGCGCCCAACGCGAAGGAGTGAGTCGCCAGCGAGACATCGTCGGCCAAGTCCGCGTGCAACGTGGAAAGGTGGCAGGTGGCCGCGGTTTCATCCTGAATCCGGCAATGCTCCACCCGGGCCCCGGGCTCGGTGACGATTTCGGTGACGGCGTTGGTGAAACCGGGATGCTCGCCGTACCCTACGTGGGTCTCGATCACGGTCAGCTCGCCGCCGCGTCCGACGAACACGAGATTGCGCGGTAGACTGGCCTCGCCCGCCTGACTGGCATGGTTCAGAAATACCAAGTGCACCGGGCGCTCGGCTCTCCTGCCAGGCCTCACGACGATCAGCGCGCCGTCCGCGAAGAGCGCCGTATTCAGGGCGGTGAAGGGCTGACGTTCGAGCATGGCGTGCCGCGCCAGATGCCTGCTCACCTCATGGGTTTGGTCGCCTTCAAAGGCGCTCGCAAGATTCGCCAGGATGATCCCCTCGGCGGGCGCCGGGGGATGCGAGAGTTCCTCGGAATAGTACCCGTTCAGAAATACCAGGCGCGGCTCATCAGGAGCCACGTGAGGCAGCGAGGCGATGCGTTCCCGGTCGGTGTTGCTCGCCACCGGCGCGGGCAAGTGGGTGAAGCGCATGGCCTTCAAGGGCGCCAGACTGGTGTAGCGCCAGTCTTCGTCCTGTGACGCTGGCAGGCCCGCCTCGGCGAAGGCCGCGATGCCCGCTTTGCGGATGCTCGTCAACCAGGAGGGTTCCCGGCCGACGGCCTGGCGTTCGTAACTCTCGAAGGCCTCCAAATAGGCGTCCAGCTCCCCGCCGGCCCGTTCCCGAATCAGTTTGTGTTCTTGGAGCGAGTTCATGTTCGCAAGGCAAATCTCAGGCGGCCAGGCGTTCGTCCTTGGCGATCCAATCGTAGCCCCGGCGCTCCAGTTCCAGCGCCAGTTCCTTGCCTCCGGATCGCACCAGACGCCCGCCCACCAGGACGTGAACGTAGTCGGGCACGATATGTTCGAGCAGCCGCTGGTAGTGCGTGATGACCAGTTGGGCGTTGGTCTTGCCTTTCAAGCGGTTGACTCCCTGCGAGACAATTCGCAGGGCGTCGATATCCAGCCCGGAGTCCGTTTCGTCCAGCACCGCCAAACGCGGTTCAAGCAGTGCCATCTGGAAGATTTCGCAGCGCTTCTTCTCGCCACCCGAGAAACCTACGTTGACGGGGCGGCGGAGGAGCTCCTCGTCCAATTCCAGCAACTTGATTTTCTCTTTCACCATCGCCAGGAACTCCATGGCGTCCAACTCCGGCAACCCGCGATGTTTGCGGGTCTCGTTCACGGCGGCCTTCAAGAAGTAGGTCGTGTTGACCCCTGGGATCTCCACCGGGTACTGAAAGGCCAGGAAGAGCCCTTCCCGCGCCCGTTCCTCCGGGTCGAGTTCGAGCAGGTCGCGCCCCTGAAAGCGGACGGTGCCACGGGTGATGCGGTAAGCCTCCCGGCCGGCGAGCACGGAGGCCAGGGTGCTCTTGCCGCTGCCGTTGGGGCCCATGATGGCGTGCACTTCCCCGGGGCGAATCGTGAGATCGATGCCACGAAGAATGGGCTTGCTTTCCACGCTGGCGTGGAGGTCGACAATTTCGAGAATCGGTTCGGGATGCATAGTCAGTGGGGGACGGTAAAAGTGTATGGTGGCGGTTATCCGACGCTCCCCTCAAGGCTTACGCCAAGCAGCTTCTGCGCCTCGACGGCGAATTCCATCGGCAGCTCGCGAAAGACCTCCTTGCAGAAGCCGTTGACGATCATGTTCACGGCGTCCTGGGTGGAGAGCCCGCGCTGGTTGCAGTAGAAGATCTGGTCCTCGCCGATCTTGGAGGTGGTGGCCTCGTGCTCCACCTGCGCCGTGGGGTTCTTGACCTCGATATAGGGGAACGTGTGCGCGCCGCACTGGGAGCCGATCAGGAGGGAATCGCATTGCGAGAAATTGCGCGCTCCCGCGGCCTGCGGGAGGATCTTCACCAAGCCGCGATAACTGTTCTGGCCGTGGCCGGCCGAGATGCCTTTCGAGACAATGGTGCTCCGGGTGTTGCGGCCGAGATGGATCATCTTGGTGCCGGTGTCCGCCTGCTGGCGGTGGTTGGTCAGTGCCACCGAGTAGAACTCGCCGACCGAATCGTCTCCTTGGAGGATCACACTGGGGTATTTCCACGTGATGGCGGACCCGGTCTCCACCTGCGTCCAGGAGATCTTGGATCTCGCCCCCGCACAGCGACCCCGTTTCGTGACGAAGTTGTAAATGCCGCCCCGCCCCTCCGCGTCGCCCGGATACCAGTTTTGGACCGTGCTGTACTTGATCTCCGCGCCTTCGAAGGCGACGAGTTCCACCACCGCCGCATGCAGTTGGTTTTCGTCGCGCATGGGGGCGGTGCAGCCTTCCAGGTAGCTGACGTAGCTGCCGGCTTCGGCTACAATCAGGGTCCGTTCGAATTGGCCCGTATTGGCGGCGTTGATCCGAAAGTAGGTCGATAACTCCATCGGGCACCGCACCCCTTTGGGGATGTAGCAAAAGGAACCGTCGCTGAAGACGGCCGAGTTCAGCGCCGCGAAGAAGTTGTCCGTGTGGGGCACGACGGAGCCGAGGTGGGCGCGGACCAAGTCAGGATGCTCCCTGACCGCTTCCGAGAAAGAGCAGAAGATGATACCCAGCTGCTCGAGGTCCTTGCGAAAGGTCGTCGCCACCGAGACGCTATCGAGCACCGCGTCGACCGCTACTCCGGTCAAGCGCTTCTGTTCGGACAGGGAGATGCCCAGCTTCTCGAAGGTCCGCAGGAGTTCCGGGTCCACCTCATCGAGGCTGTTGAGGGACTTCTTTGCCTTCGGGGCGGCATAGTAGGAAATCCGACTGTAATCGATGGGGGGGTACTTGGCCTTGGGCCAGTGTGGCTCGGTCATGGTCAACCAGTGGCGATACGCCTTCAACCGCCACTCCAGCAACCATGACGGTTCAGCTTTGCGCTGCGAGATCAGGCGGATAACTTCCTCGTTGAGGCCGGGCGGCAGGGTCTCCGTGTCGATCTCGGACACGAAACCATACTGGTAGTCCCGGTTGACCAGGTTCTCAATGCTTTGCAGAGCGGTGCTCATGGTGCGGAAACAGGGGAGGACTGTGCGTGCTTTCTACCGCAGGCAGGGCAGATGCCCCGAAACCAGATTTCGTAACGGTTCACTTGGTAACCGCCGGGCAGCTTGGCCGTCGCTTCGGGCGTGGCGGCGTCTTTTTCCAGATCGAACGTGCCGCCGCAGTGGTCGCAGTGAAAATGGTGGTGCTGCTCCATGTTCGAGCAATAACGGGTGGCGGAGCGGTCGTGATTGACTTGGTTGACCAGACCGCAGCGCACCAGCGTGTCCAGACAGTTATACACCGTGGCCATGGAGATCTCGGGCATCTCCTTCTTGGCACGAAGGAATACTTCCTCGGCGCTCGGATGGTCTCGTTGCCGCAGCAGCACCTCGTATACGTGGCGGCGCTGCACCGTAAGCCGCAGGCCGGTGCGGGCCAGCCGCTCGGTCAGCTCCGCGTCTACGCGGGCTGGAGGAAGCCTCGTTTTCATCGCGGGCACAAAGTAGCCCTGCCCGGCGGCTTGTCAATAGATGGAATTATTCTAAATAGAAACCGTGCTTAAGAGCCATCTTCACCGGCCGCGAATCCCGTTGCGCAAGTAATTGAACGAAGGCGGGTTGCTCTCCCGGTGTGGAGTGTTCTCCAGTCGGTTGAGGCGGTGGTTCCTGGCGCAAGCAAAGGCAGGCCGTCCTCGACAACATGACCAGGGCAGGTGTGGCACGCTGCTCCGCACCAGCTCCGGAAGCGGCGAGGTGGCCTGTCAGCGGACGGGCCCCATGCACAGCAAACAAGATGGCCGGTCGCCAGGGTGTGCCGCCCCGCCGTCCTGACCAAGGTCCGGATCAGGCGTTCCGGAGAGCCTCGATGATCCGTCCCCGGAGCGCCCAGCGGGTCGCCACCCAGGCCCAGAACAGCCCGTTGGCCAAAATGGCGGCGCCCGTCAGTCCGAGGGTCTGCCAAGGGACATGCCCGCCGGGGGACATGAGGGCGGGCAAGACCGCTACCCCCGCCGCGACGGCGCCGATGCCCAAGCCCGCCACCAACAGTCCCACGTGCTCGACCAGCACTACCCGCGCAAGCGCCTTCTCCCGATAGCCCAGGGCCAGCAGTACCGCCAGTTCACCCTTGCGCTCCAAAACATTTCGGACCAGCACCAGCCCCAGCCCGGCGCTGCCCAGAAGAATGCCCAGTCCCCCCAGTATCTGAAAGGTCCCCAGGTACGTGTTCTGAACTGCATTGAGCGCGGCCAGACGCCGGAGGGTGGGGCTGACCTCCATCCCCGCGTCGCGCAGGCCCCGGGTCAGGTCCTTGGCCACCGCGTCGGCCCGTTCCGGCGGGGCGTCCATCAGGAAGAAGCGATAACCGCTGGCCGAGGGAAACCGCGCCACAAAATCCTGTTCCGAAATGATGAGCTGGCCTTGGAGAATCGAATTGGCGACTGCGCCGACCAGACGCAGCTTGAAGGAGCGTCCGGCTTCGTCACGGTAGGGGATCGCCCCCCCGACCTTGCTGCCGAGCGCGTACTGGATCGAGGCCGCATCCCCGATCGCCGGGACCTCGTCGGCGGGCAGGCGCTTCCTGGCCTCCACCAACAGCTCCCAACCGTCCTTGAGGGACAGTCCGGACGCGGCGCCTGCGAACGTGAACGCCTTCCGCTCCTGCAGCAACCGTGGCTCAACGCCGAGCAGGCGCGGAACCTGGGCCCGATTCAGGTTGAGGCAACTGGCATCGTCGCCCTCCCTGACCCGGAACGGCACCACGGACGCGCCTTGGAGCACGTTGGTTTCAAGTCCGAGTGCCTCCAGTCCACGAGCCGTGTTCAAGTCATGAACCACCGGTTGGGCCGATTCCGCCAGCAGCGCAAAAC
>CAYYMW010000200.1:12251-12817 GCA_964472515.1 uncultured Verrucomicrobiota bacterium
CGCACTGCTCGTCCTGCGCCGCGGTGGCGCCGGACACGCCGATGGCGCCGACCAGGAAGGCTCCCGAGGCCAGCAGGCCCAGCGTGGAGAGACTCCGTTTCGGGCGGCGGGTCACCCCGCGAAGAGCCAGCAGGGCGAGGGACAGTTTTCGATCTTCGGGCTGGCAGGCCAAGGCCCCCAGCCAAGCCCGGGCGCCGGCCAGGCCCGCCGTCAACAGCAGCGCGCCCGCGCCAAAGAACAGCAACGGGGCCGCGGTGTCGGCCGCTGCCGCGGACGCTATGGCCAGGACCAGCGCGGCCGCAGTTGCGCCGACGGCAAGCCACCCGGCTTTGGTGCTCCAGAAACCCGGCCGTTGGGTGTCGATTTGTTCCTCGAGGCCTCCTTCCGCCAGGAGGCGCGCGGCCGAGGCTTTGCGGAACCGGCGCGTCACCAGCCACATCGTCAGCATGGACAAGGCGATGGCGCAACCGGCGCCCGTGGCGAGCGTCCGGGGTTCGGCATGGTATGCCAGGGCCGCGCCACCGACCGCTTCGCTCCAGATGGTCGAGAGCCCCCGCAACATCAGC
>CAYYMW010000201.1:0-12788 GCA_964472515.1 uncultured Verrucomicrobiota bacterium
GTGGCCGCTCTAGCCGAGCAGGCGCAGCGCGGCTTGCGGGCTGGCATTGGCCTGGCTCAACATCGCTGTGCCGGCCTGGACCAGGATATTGTACTTGGCGTACGTGGTGCTTTCCTCCGCGATATCAACATCCTTGATGCGGCTGACGGAGGCGGTGAGGTTGTCCTTCAACACGCCGAGTTGCTCGTCGGTGTAGTTGAGACGGGTGCGCATGGCGCCGACGCTCGCGCGGTCGGACGCCAGTTGCGTGATGGCGGCCTTGACGTTGGTCAGGGCGGTGGCCGCGGCGGCGGTGGAAGCCACCGATCCCAAGGTTGCTGACGCGTAGACGGCTGCAGTCAGCGTGACCCCGAGCATGGCGAACGTGCCACCTTCGCTGTCGATGGTGACGTTCTGCGCCGTGCCGCTGAACAAACTAACCCCGTTGAAGTCCTTCTTTGCCACGTCGGCGATGTAGGACTTGAGTTGGCCGTACTCCGTGTCATACAGCGTGCGGTCGCTGTCGGACTTGGTGATGTCTTGGGATAGAACAGCCAGTTCGCTCATGCGGTTCAACGCCTTCTGGACCTTGCCCAAGAAGCCGTCCTGGGTCTGGTTGTAGGAGATGGCGTTGCCGACGTTGGTCTGGGCCGCACCGGTTCGATTGATCTGCGCATCGAAGCGCATGGACACCGACATGCCGGCGGCATCGTCTTCCGGGCTGACGATCCTGGAGCCCGATGACAACCGGGCGAGGGATTTCGAGAGGGCGGTGGAGGTTTCCCCCAGCGTGCGTGCGCTCGTGAGGGCCTGTGTGTTTGTATTGATAACCATACGACTCTTTCCGTGAGTCGCCCCTTGCGGGGCTTTGTTGATTTAACGGCAGTCCATGCCGCGAGGCGGGCGGGGTAACGGGCGTCCGCCGTGAATCCCGGCTGGCGTTTAAGGGCGGCCAGCCGCCGTGAAGAACCGTGGATTGGGGTGTCAAAGAGCAGGGGCGCGGGACCGGCGCGAGGCCGGGCCGGGCCTTGCGGGGCCGGAGGACCGGGCGGCGCTGGCCCCGGGGCCGCGTGGCCGCTCTAGCCGAGCAGGCGCAGCGCGGCTTGCGGGCTGGCATTGGCCTGGCTCAACATCGCTGTGCCTGCCTGGACCAGGATGTTGTACCGGGCATATTGGGTGCTCTCGTCGGCCACATCGACGTCCTTGATGCGGCTGTTGGAGGCGGTAAGGTTATCCTTCAACACGCCGAGCTGCTCGTCGGTGTAGTTGAGGCGGGTACGCATCGCGCCGACGCTCGCGCGGTCGGAGGCCAGTTGCGTGATGGCGGCCTTGACGTTGGTCAGGGCGGTGGCCGCGGCAGCGACGTTGGTTACCGAGGAATTGCTGGTGGCCGCAGTGTAGGCCGAGGCGAGCAGGTTGACGCCGCTCATGCTGAAGGTGCCGCCTTCGCTGTCGATGGTGACGTTTTGCGCCGTTCCATTGAACAGGCTGACGCCGTTGAAGTCCTTGGTCGCGGCGTTGTTGATGTACGCGCCAAGCTGTTGGAATTCCGTATTATACAGCGCGCGGTCGCTGTCGGACTTGGTGACGTCCTGGGCCAGGACGGAGAGTTCGCTCATGCGGTCCAGCGCCTTCTGCACCTTGCCCAGGAAGCCGTCCTGGGTCTGGTTGTAGGAGATGGCGTTGCCGACGTTGGCCTTGGCCGCGCCGGTCCGGCTGATTTGCGCGTCGAAGCGCATGGACACCGCCATGCCGGCGGCATCGTCTTCCGGGCTGACGATCCTGGAACCCGATGACAACCGGGCGAGGGATTTCGAGAGGGCGGTGGAGGTTTCCCCCAGCGTGCGTGCGCTCGTGAGGGCCTGTGTGTTTGTATTGATAACCATACGACTCTTTCCGTGAGTCGCCCCTTGCGGGGCTTTGTTGATTTAACGGCAATCCGTGCCGCGAGGCGGGCGGGGTAACGGGTGTCCGCCATGAATCCCGGTTGACACTTGGAGGCGGTCAACGGCCTACGGCGCCGACAAGCCACAGAAGCCTGCCGGCAAAGCGAAAACCTCCCTGAAGCGCGGCGGTCAGTTCCGCTCGTCGGTCCGACTTGGCAGAGTGCGGACCGCGGTTGCGGAGAAGGCGCAGTGGGAGGCAGGACGGTGGTGGGAGAGCAAAACGGAGGCTGCCCGCAGACGAAGTCGTCCGGGGGTTCGAGCCAACTGAGCCGAAGCCGCGGTCTTTGCGCCTCGTGGCAAGGCCGCCCTTCGCTCTGGCGAAGTTTCCCGTCCGCCGCCGGGGTGGCGGAAGCAAGGGGAGGCTGGAGGCCGTGTTTCATGTCGCGATGGGCAATGAGGGGTGGGCGTCGGAAGGGGAGGTGGCGGGCGGCGCACCCGCGCCGCCCGATGAACCATCCGGCTCCGCGGTTGCGGTCTACCCGAGTAGGCGCAACGCGTTCTGCGGAGTCGAGTTCGCCTGCGCCAACATCGCTGTGCCTGCCTGGACCAGAATGTTGTAGCGGGCAAATTGAGTGCTCTCTTCGGCCACATCGACATCCTTGATGCGGCTGTTGGAAGCAGTGAGATTGTCTCGGACGACGCCCAGTTGTTCGTTCGTGTACTCGAGGCGCGTGCGCATGGCGCCCACATTGGCACGATCCGTGGCGAGTTGGGCGATGGCGGCCTTGACGTTGGTGAGCGCGGTCGAGGCGGCGGTGGTCGAAGAGACCGCGCCGAGGGTTGCCGAGGCGTAGGCGTTGGCGCCCAGGTTCACGCCCGTCATGCCAAAGGTCGTGCCTTCACCATCGATGGTGACGTTGCGGCTCGCGCCGTCGAAGAGGCTGACCCCGTTGAAGTCCTTCTTGGCCACGTCCGCAATGTAGGACTTGAGTTGGCTGTATTCCGAATCGTACAGCGCTCGGTCACTGTCCGATTTGGTAATGTCTTGAGCCAGAACGGAGAGTTCGCTCATCCGATCAAGCGCCTTCTTCACCTTGCCCAGGAAGCCATCCTGCGTCTGGTTGTAGGAGATGGTGTTGCCCACGTTCGCACGCGCCGCTTCCGTGCGGCTGATCTGAGCGTCGAAACGCATCGACACCGCCAACCCGGCGGCATCATCCTCCGGGCTGACGAGCTTGGAGCCCGAAGACAGTCGGGCGAGGGATTTGGAGAGGTTATTGGACGACTCAGTCAGCAGGCGGGCGCCTGACAAGGCCGAGGTGTTTGTATTGATGACCATAAGACTCTTTCCGTGAGTCACCCCTGGCGGGGCTTTGTTCTTTAACGGCATCCATGCCGCGAGGTGGAAGGATTTTCGGGCATCCACCGTGGTCCCGGCTGGCTTTCGGGGCTGCCAACCGCCCTGTCTTGCGACAACGTTAGTATCGGCACCCCGGACGGTAACTTGAGCGAGTATTCCGACTTGTTTCCGGCGCGTCCCGGTTCGTGATCAACCCCTTTGGCAGGAGGCAAATGCGCAGGAGAGGGGGCAAGGCTGCCCCCAGGGTGTCCGGTGAGCAGTGCCCCTCGGAGCTGGTTCCTCAGAGAGGGCCTTCCGATCAGCCCGGCTCCGCCGAAGACGGCGGTTTTTCCCCTCGCTATGGAGTTGACAGAGAAGGAAAACCGGCTTGATCATGAGGCCACCATGAATGACGCCAACAATTCTCTCACGACTCGACGCGAGTTCCTCAAGAGCACCGGGAAGGTAGCCGCTGTCTCCGCTTTGGCGGGGGTGGCGCTGCCGCATGTCCACGCCGCCGAAAATGGCACCATCCAGATCGCCTTGGTCGGCTGCGGTGGCCGTGGCACCGGCGCCGCTCAGAACGCGCTTTCCACCACCCAAGGGCCGCTCAAGCTCGTGGCCATGGCCGATGCCTTCGAGGACCGGCTCAACAGCAGCTACGAGAACCTCAAGAAGGGTTTCCCCGACAAGTTCGACGTCCCAAACGACCGCCGGTTCGTCGGCTTCGATGCCTACAAGAAGGCGATGGATTGCCTGAAGCCCGGGGACATTGTGATCTTCGCCACCCCCCCTGCCTTCCGTTGGGTGCATTACACTTACGCCATCGAGAAGGGCCTGAACGTCTTCATGGAGAAGCCGGTGACCGTGGACGGTCCCACCTCCCGCCGGATGTTCGAGCTCAACGAGAAGGCCATCGCCAAGAACCTCAAGGTGGGCGTCGGCCTGATGTCCCGCCACAGCCGCGCTTTGCAGGAACTGGCCAAGCGCGTTCAGGATGGCGAGTTGGGCGAAATCATCCTCCAGCGCGGCTACCGCATGCACGGGCCCGTGGGCTTCTTCGCCTCCCTCCCGAAGCCGGCCGACCAGAAGGACCTCATTTACCAGGTTCGCCGGTTCCACAGCTTCCTCTGGGCCAGCGGTGGCAACTACAGCGATTTCTACATCCATATCGTTGACCATCTGGGCATGATCAAGGGTTCCTGGCCGGTCAAGGCCCAGGCGCTGGGCGGCCGCCACTATCGCACCAGCCCCGACGGGCAGATCTATGTCGATCAGAACCTGGACACCTACGCGGTGGAGTACACCTACGCGGACGGCACCAAGTTCAACTTCGACGGCCGTTGCATGACCGGTTGCCTGGACACCTACGCCAGCTACCTCCACGGCACCAAGGGTTCGGCGATCGCCTCCGCCAACGGCGACTGCGGTCTGCCCTCGCGCATCTTCAAGGGCCAGAACATGCGGCGTTCCGACATGGTTTGGGAATCCAAGATCAAGCCTGAGGAACAGGATCCGTACCAGAACGAGTGGACCGACCTCATGTTCGCCATTCGCAACAACAAGCCTTACAACGAGGTCAAGTACGGCGTCGAAGCCAGTTTGGCCACCTCCATGGGCCGCATGGCCGCGCATACGGGCCAGGAAATCACCTGGGACGACCTGCTCAACTCCGACCACGAGTTCGCCCCCGGGCTGGACAAGCTCACCGCCGACTCACCCGCGCCGCTCATCGCCGACGCCAAAGGCCGTTACCCGGTGCCCGAGCCGGGCGTGAAGAAGAAGCGCGAATACTAAGAGTCGGTTCCGTTTCCCGCGACGGCTCAGAGTGAGCCTTGGTTCATTTCGCCCCCGTCCTCCGCTGTGGAGGGCGGGGGTTCTTCATGGGGGGCATCCATCGCAGAACCGACGGACTATTGCCAGCCTCTTCCGCAGGGGATTTGTGAAAGCGGTTGGACGGTGGGCGCGCTCCGGAAGCGCTGGACATCTGGACTGCAAGGAGGGCGTGCGGGTCGGTCAACGAGGAGCCGCGGTCCACGCCGATTTGAGCTCGTGCACCTCCAGGAGGTTGAGCTTCGCGGCGCCGCCCTTGGCGTAGAGTTTCAAGGAGAGGTTCTCTGGCGGGACGATGACCCCCATCGGCATGTAGAGCTGGCCATCGTTGCCGAAGATGTCCACGGAGGTGCGGTCTACCAGCAGGCGCAGGCGAATCCGGCCGGCAACGGGCCTGAGCGGGGCCTGCTTGTCGTTGCAGAGGAGTTCCTGGCGGTTGGCGTCGTACCGCACCGTTACGCCACGCAGGACAAAGCCCACTTCAGCGGCGTCACCCGGGGCGAACTCCGCGGACAGGTCGAGGAGTTCGCCATTCAGGCCCGCAAGCGGGTTGGCGCCCGGGGTGAGCGGTTGGGGGGGGAGGGTGTGGGTCTGGCCGCGAAGCCGCTCGTGTTCGCGCGCGGGGTTGGCGAAGAGGCGAGGGCCCTCGGCGGTGGTGCGCAGGGTGAGTTCCACCGGCAGTCCCATCATTTGGTTGAACGACATGCCCGGCGTGCTCATCTGGCCCCAAGGAATGAGGATGCGGCGGCCGTCGTCGGCGGGAATGTCCGAGTAGGTCTGCGAGGCATACCAGTTGTTGCCACGGTGGAGGAGGTGAGGCCCCGACTGCGGCGTAAACGTCCGGCCATCGAACTTGCCGATCAAATAGCCGCCGTTGCCGCCGTAGAAGACCCAGCGGGTGTCCTGCCGGTTGCCGTCGAGCGGGATTTCGAAGAACTCCGGGCATTCGCTCGTGCCGGGTATGGTGACGTCGCTGAGCTTCTCCCAACTCTTCAAGTTCTTGGAGCTGTAAAGCGCATAATCGCTCTTGTCGAGGTAAAGCGCCATGACCCATTTCTTCTCCTGGTCGTACCAGATTACCTTGGGATCGCGGTTTTCCGCCGCGACGTGGGGCAGCACCGGATTGCCCTGGTACTTGGCCCAGGTGCGCCCGCGGTCATTGCTGTAGGCGATGCCCTGGGTGAACGGCTGGCCCGCCGCGGTGAAGATGCCTACCAGGACCTTCTCCGTGCCGGTCTGGAAACCAGCCGTGTTGTTCCAATCCACCACCGCGGAGCCGGAGAACATGGTGCCGTGCTGGTCGGGATAGAGGGCAACCGGCAGCTCCTTCCAGTGGATCAGATCGGGACTGACCGCGTGGCCCCAGTGCATGTTGCCCCAATTCCATCCATAGGGATTGTGCTGGAAGAAGAGATGATACTCGCCTTGGTAGAATACCAGACCGTTGGGGTCGTTGTTCCAGCCGCGGCGGGGGGAGAAGTGGAACTGGGGACGCAGTTTCTCGCGGTAAAGCGTGTCGGCGCCTTTGATCTGGTCGGACTGGTCGATCATCTTCAGGCCGGTGGAGTCTTCCGGCAGCTTGTCGACCTTCAACGTGGCTTGGTGGCCGCGGAAGGGCGCCACATCCATGAACGCCCACCAATCGGGCGTCTGGTCGGCCAGCTCGATTTCAAACCGGCGAACCGGTCCGCCCTCGATCGCCACCGTCATCTGGCGCTTGGGGCCGCCGGTCTTGACGGGCAGGTTCAGGTAGCGGCTCTTGAGCTTGACCTGGCGGGTCGCGTGGGCGAGCAGGCCGGGCGGTTTGCGGTCGGTCTGGACAATTTGGTCCACGTTGATGTGGCCCCAGCCTCCGGTGGCCTGATCGACGATTTGAATGAGGGCGGACTGGCCGAGGAACTCGCGCACCTCCCAGTAGTCCGGAGCGAGGGCTTCGCTGCCGCCCGGCTTGTCGTTCGGGCCGGTGGCGTTGCGCACCACCTGACCGTCGACCAGCAGGTTCATGCAGGTCTTGGCGGCATCCTTGCCGCCGCCGATCAGGAAACGAATGAAAGGACGCTCGATCTTGAAGGCAGGCGAAGTGAGGGTACCCGTCGTGCCGTCACCCTGATGGAAGGAGTTGACGAGGCCTTGGCCCAGGAAGCCGTCCACCGGCATCTGGCCCGGCAGCGTGCCGTGGGCGGGGCCCGGCCCGAAGGCTTTGCCGGTCGTCCTCCAGGCGCCGTAGTCCGGGCCTTCAAAGTCGGCGAGGAGGAGGTCGTCGGCCGCGCGCAAGTTCGCCGTGGTGAGGGTGACGAGACCGAGCGTAATGAGCAGGTCGAGGGTGAACTTGCCGTGCATGTTGGGGTGAGGTTACAGACACGGTGCCGCCGGCGCAATCGCCGAGGCCCTTCGGGAGGGCGGAGGACACGAGGGTGGGGCAGGCGCGCGGGCGCGGCAACCAACATGGGGCAGGGTTGCGGTTACAGGCCGAGGCGGGGGATTGGTGAGGCTCAGCCCTGCGCTGGCTCCTGCTGGACTAACCCACCAGCCCAGTTGACCTGACTGATCCGGCCGCGCTGGGAACCGCCCGCCGCGTTTTCCGGGCGCGCCTGCTGTCGTGAACGTGTCCCGGCTCGCCGCACCAGCCGGCCTGGTCCGCAGGTCGCTCCCGAACGTGCAACGCGTTGGCACCTCGGGCGAGGCAGCCTCGCGTTTTGCCCGGCCTCAACCACGCGGTGAGCGGATTCTAGCGCTCAGAAACAAGCCCCCGAGCGCCAGCAAGACGATGCTTTCCGGTTCGGGGATGAAGGCCGCCTCGTAGTAGTTCATGAAGCCGGGCGCGCCGGGCAAGAGCATCGAGATCTGGGGGGTGAGGTCCTGCATTTGGCCCGCTACCACCGTCAGGCGCAGAGCACCGTTCAGGTCGCCCCATGCGCCTTCTGGAGGCGCGAATTCCGGCACCCAGATCGCCGGCATGCCGGTTTGATCCGTCAGGCCCGTCAAGTGATGCACGGGGGTCGAGAGAACCGGCTGCAACGAGGAGGCGTCCTCCAGGAAATCCAACCGGTAGTCGAGCGAGCCCGCCCCGGCCACGTGGACGTAGTCCAGCAAGACGGAACCACCGAACGGCTGATCCGGGTGGTTGATCTCCATCGTGGAGTGGTAAACGAATTCGAATTGCCAGGTGCGCGAATCGCCCGCGCCAAGCACAGGCTGGGCGTTAAGGTGAAGCGGTGCGGCGGCCGCCATGATTAAGCCAAGCAGGATTCTGCTGTTCATCGTGTGTTTTGTTGTGGACGGCAGGGCGGCGGCCTCCGTCAATCGCTGGGGGGATCGGACAGAAAGCCCACCCGCCCCACATCCGCCCAAGCGGTGGTCGCGTTCAGATTAGCAGGCGTCACGCCGGATGTGCTGGGGGGAGACCAGCCCTAATCCCGGGAGGCAAGGAACAGACGCAGGACGTACCAGAACATGAGGGCAACTGAGGCGAAGAGTTCCAACGCGGCGGCGACGTAGCGGTCTTCCGAGTAGTGGTGCAGGACGTTCGAGGTGTCGTACAGGATGGCGGCCCCGGCGAGTCCGACCATGGCGACCGAGAACCAGGTGCCCAGTTGGAAACCGAAAATGACGCCCCCGGCGATGGCTAACAGGGCCACGATGCCACCCCAGAAGATCAGCCCGCGCATGAACGAGAAGTCCTTGCGGGTGACGAAGACGATGGCGGTGAGCCCGGCAAAGCCGAGGAAGGTGACCACGGCGGCGCTGCCAATCGTCCCCGGAGCGATTCGGTTGGCGATGTAGAGCAGCGGGATGAAGATGATCGCCTCGGCCACCACATAGGCGGCGAGGGCCGCGTACTGGATCGGCAGAGAGCGGGCAGTGTGGGCGGCACGCGAGGCGAGCCAACCGATGAGCATGAAGCCGCCCAGAACCAGGAGCCAACTGGCGCCGAGCATGGCCTTGGCCATACTCTGGGCCAACCCGGACTTGAAGAGGGCAATCTCAATAAGCGTGAACGCGAAGATGGCGCCGGTGAGATGCGCGTAAGTTCGGGTGACGAAGGTGGACCGGCGGTTCACGTCAAGATCGATGGCGGCGGAACCGGAGTAGGGAGCGTCGTAGGTGTTCATACAAGGCGATGATCCGTTGGTGCTGCTTGCGACAACCCCGGCATGCTTGCGCGGCGAGGGGCGGTTGTCAACCAGTTCCCGTGGCGCAAAAACAAGCTGCAGCGGGACGCAGACTGGCGCATGATCGACTTCGTTTGAGCCTGCGGTGAACCTCGGTATTGCGGCAGCAAGCCTATGAACAGTCGATCTTGCGGTTCCATGCGTGCCTCGGCTTCGAGGCGGGGCGGTTGGTGCGGGCTGGGGTGGATGGTTGGTCTGCTCGTGGCGGCCGGCGGCCTCGCCCGGTTGCAGGCCGGGCTGGCTCCCACAGCGGCGGAACTGGACGAGGCCGCACGGTGGGTGGTGGCCAAGTTCGATCCGCAAACGGCGTGGACCAACCGTGCGGGGGCAATCGAAGTGAAGGCCAACCACGATCCGGTCCAACTCAATGCCCGCGCGGGCCGGCCGCTGCGATTGGGGGCGGTGGAGCACACACGCGGGCTCTATTGCCATGCGCCGAGTCATCTGGTGGTGCGCTTGCCTGGCCCGGGAGCCGAATTTTCCGCGCTGGTGGGAGTGGATACGAACGATCAGACCAGCGGCGGGCGTGGCAGTGTGCGCTTTTCGGTGTTTGTGGCCGGCCAGAATCGGTTCCGCACGGACGTGCTCCGCGAGGGAATGCCCCCGGTGGCGGTCCAAGTGGATCTGGCGGGTGCCACCGAATTCGAGTTGTTGGCGGACGACGCCGGGGATGGCATCAGTTGCGATCAGGCGGATTGGGCGGAGGTCAAGGTGCGCCTGGCTGACGGTCGCGAGGTGTGGCTTGCCGAATTGCCCATGGGAGACGACGCAGTTGGGACAGAGCCGCCCTTCTCTTTCGTCTACGACGGCAAGTCCTCCGTGAGCTTGCTCCCTGCTTGGGAGGTGAAGCGTTCTGTACGGGACATTGACCTCCAACGGGAGGAGCGGGTCACGCTCTATACGGATGCCGCCACGGGGTTGCAGGTTCGCTGTGTGGCGGTGCGCTATCGGGACTACCCGACCATCGAATGGACGGTGTATTTCAAGAACACGGGCGGCCAGGACAGCCCGATCCTCGAACAAATGCAGGGGCTCGATGCGCGCTGGACGCGGCCGCAAGGACGCGAGTTTCTGCTCCATCACGCCGTGGGTACCTTGGTGGCGGCGAATGACTTCATGCCGCTCACGACCACTTTGGAGGCCAGCCGCAGCGAACGATTGGGATCGTCTGGCGGCCGTCCCTGCGCGCGGGTTTGGCCCTATTTCAACCTCGAACGTGGCGGGGCGGGCGGCGTGATCATGGCGGTCGGTTGGCCGGGGCAGTGGCAGGCGAGCTTTGAGCGCGACGCGGGCGCCGGTCTGCGCGTGGTGGCCGGCCAGGAGCGGACCCGGCTGCGGCTGCGCCCGGGAGAAGAAATCCGCACCCCATTGATCGTGCTGCAGTTCTGGCGGGGGGATTGGCTGCGCGCGCAGAATCTCTGGCGCCGGTGGATGGTGGCGCACAACCTCCCCAGAGTCGAGGGACGCCCGCCTCCTCCGCTGTTGACCCCGTGCAGTTCGCACCAGTACGGCGAGATGGTCAACGCTGACGAGGCCAGCCAGAAGCTCTTCATCGATCGCTACCTCGCCGAGCGGTTTGACATCGATTACTGGTGGATGGACGCCGGCTGGTACGTCCACCATGGCGGCGGCTGGCCGCGGGTGGGGACGTGGGTGGTGGACCCGCAGCGTTTTCCGAACGGTTTGCGGGCGATCACTGACCACGGACGCTCCAAAGGGGTGAAGTCGATCGTTTGGTTCGAGCCGGAGCGGGTGACGCCGGGCACCGAGTTGTTCGAGCAGCACGCGGCTTGGCTGCTGGGCAAAGGGGACACCCGCCTGCTCAACTTGGGCGATCCTCAGGCGTTTGCCTGGCTGGTGGACCGCGTGGACCAGTTGCTCACCAAGCAAGGCGTCGATCTCTACCGCCAGGACTTCAACATGGATCCGCTGGATTGCTGGCGAAGCGCGGATGCCGAGGACCGACAAGGCATCACTGAGAATCACTATGTCACCGGGTACCTTGCCTACTGGGACGAACTGCGTCGGCGGCATCCGGGGATGTTGATCGACTCCTGCGCCAGCGGCGGGCATCGCAACGATCTGGAGACCATGCGCCGCTCGCTCCCGTTCTTGCGGAGCGACTACATCTTCGATCCGGTCGGCAACCAGTGTCACACCTACGGCCTCGCGTTCTGGTTGCCGTACAACGGCACTGGTTCGGGACCCAGGCAATTCGGCCTCTATGAGTTGCGGAGCAACATGTCCTGCGCCAAGCAGACACCTTGTTGGGACCTGCGGGACCGCAACTTGCCCTACGATATCCTCCGGAAAGCGGTGCAGGAGTGGCGGATGTACGCGGAAGACTATCTGGGAGACTTCTACCCGCTTACGCCTTACAGCCTCGGGCAGGACGCGTGGATGGCCTGGCAGTTCGACCGCCCGGAAGCGGGACGCGGGGTGGTGCAGGCTTTCCGCCGGGCGGAGAGTGTCTACGAACAGGCCAGACTCCGGTTGCACGGCTTGGAGCCCCAAGCCAGATATCGGGTGATCAATCTGGACCAGCCTGACTCACCCCGCGAGGTGGCGGGGACCGAGTTGATGGAGACCGGCCTGAGCGTGCCCATCACCGCCCAACCGGGTGCGGTGGTGCTGACCTATTCCCGCTTGCCCGCCCGGCCTTGAAGCGCCGGCCTCGGACGGTCACTTTGGCGGGACGGGTTCGCGCTCAGGGCTTGGGCTTGTTCTTGAGCGTGACCGCCACATTGTTGAGGCCGCGCACGATGCGTTCGGCTTCTTCCCGGGTGGCATCAGGCGTGAAGGTAAAGACGCCGTCCGAGATCTTCTGGGAGATCACCGGTGCGGCCAACCAGCGACCTTCGGTGGCTTGGCAGTGGATGGCGATGCGCCACCCCTTCTTGGCGGCCGTGACCTGTTCCAAGGCGAGACGGCCATGGAAGTTGTAGGTAATCTGGATCGCAAAACCACCCACGACATCCACCAAGGCGGCATTGGCGATGTCCCCCTCATCCACGAACGGGATCTTCTCGACGCGGACCACGACCGGCGCGTCGCGGTAAACCGGCACTGCCGTGCTGTTTTCGGTGTTGTCCGAGGTGCTTTCCAGATAAAGGCGCAGCGTGGCGGCCTCCTTCTTCTTCTTGCTCTCGCTGGACGAGGCACAGCCAGCCAAGAGGACCACCGCCAGAACGGCGAACAAAAAATGGTTGAACGACATCAAGCGCAACTTCATACTCCCGCTAAACAATCGAATTGGATCAGCATTGTAAAGACACTTATGGGCAGACAATACAACAAGGTTGAAAAACGGCGTCGCCGCGATCGGCATAACAAACGGCAGCGCGCGGCAGCGAAGACGAAGAAAGCAGCTCCCAAAGCCGCTCCTGCCGCGTAAGCGTCTGACCGCTTTTGCAGGCCACCCTCACCGGGTGGCCTTTTGTGTTTTTTGGGGGGAGCACCCAATGGTGGCTTCGGCATAGAAGCGGGGTTGGGTCGCTTTTTGCCCTCGAGGTTCGATTGGTTCCCGGTTGGGAGGTGAGTGGAACCACATTTATCGGCATGATTGGATGCGGACTTGAG
>CAYYMW010000202.1:0-12728 GCA_964472515.1 uncultured Verrucomicrobiota bacterium
CCCACAGCCCCTGTCGGCCAGAATAGAGGCGACTGGCGTAACCCACTATCCCTGTGTCTGTCCAATTTGTGCGATTCCACTTCGTAAGATGAAAGGATGACACCCCGGTAAAGGGGTCTCTCCGCTGCCAACTCGCATACAGCGCTTGGTCATGCACGGCCAAAGCATCGACAATCTCGCCCGAGCAACCCCCACCCAGCGCGTGCCAAGTGGAGCCGTCCCAGCGGGCCACATTGGTGGCCACCACGCTCCCCACATGCCCGAAGACCCCGCCCACGTAGAGGTCGTTCCCGTCCACTGCCAGAGTCCGGACCATGTACTCGACCCCGCCGTCCACATCCCGCCATTGCCTGCCGTCCCACCGTGCCAAGTGCTTCACCGGCACGCCACCTGCCTCTGTGAACACTCCACCCGCGTAGACCGACGCGCCCACGGCAGCCAAGGTATACACGGAGGCCTGTAGGCCGCCCTGCACCCCTCCAACCATGTCTTGCCATCGGCTTCCATCCCATTTGGCCACCCCCTGCGATTTGATTCCGCCGATGTTGGTGAAATACCCCCCCGCGTAGGCGGCACCGTCCACCGCCATCACGGTTGTCACATAGCCGTCGGCTCCCAGCACGCCCACTGCGTTGTCCCAGTAGGCGTCCACGTCAGCACCGTACGTTGCTGCGGCCGCAAACGCTACGGCCGAGAGGGCACCTTGCCACGAGGCAAAAGCGCGTTCGGAGATTCCCATGCCCATTGTCCTACTCCCGCGTCCGGCCAATTTCAAGCCACGTCTTCGCCTTGCTCTTTACGCCAGCAGCGCCTTAGCCCGCGTTTGAGCGCGGTGGCCGTAAGGGAGCCTCCCCAGGGCGCGGTAGCGTGTGCCGACGCATTCGTCGGCGGGGAGGTGATTGGCGGCCTATTCCCTCGCCAAGTCCCAGATGGGCTGGTGGCCGCTCCGATCGGCCGGATTACCCAAGGGCGCCGCGGTCGAAACGCAGTGCCCGAGTTCAACCTCCAGCACCGTCCTCTGGCGGGGTTTCACGCAATCCAGGAAGTGGCGGACGTGCCGGGAGTGCGGCGCGCCGCTCCTCCGTGCCGGGGCTGTGTTCGGACCAGCAAAGCCCCGCCCAACCATGCTGCCTCGCCCGCGCAGCCGCGAGGGAGGCTACCAGCGAATCTCCTACGCCGTCGCGGCCGCAAGGGCGGCGGCGCGCTTGGCGTGGATGGCTTCGACGATCTTGGCGGCCAACTCGGGTTTCTCGGCGAGGGACTTGACGGCGGCGTCCTTCCCCTGCCCGATCAGCTCGCCGGCGAATTGCAGCCAGGCGCCCTTCTTCTCCACCGCGCCGACGTCGATGCCCACGTCCAGAATGCTGCCCTCGCGCTGGATGCCTTGGTTGAAGTAGATGTCGAACTCCGCCTCGGTGAAGGGCGGGGCGACCTTGTTCTTCACGA
Organism: uncultured Verrucomicrobiota bacterium; assembly: GCA_964472515.1. Lineage (GTDB taxonomy): Bacteria > Verrucomicrobiota > Verrucomicrobiia > Limisphaerales > J093 > CAYYMW01. The sequence continues at coordinate 1,447 of CAYYMW010000202.1, forward strand.
TCTTGGCCTTGACGTGGTTGCCGATGGCCACGCCGGCGCTGTCCTTGATGGCGTCCTTGCGGCGGATGTCGATGCGCACGCTGGCGTAGAACTTGAGCGCCTTGCCGCCGGGGGTCGTTTCCGGGTTGCCGAACATCACGCCAACTTTCTCGCGGATCTGGTTGGTGAAGATGCAGGTGGTCTTGGCCTTGGCGAGCAGGGCGGTGAGCTTGCGCAAGCCCTGGCTCATGAGGCGGGCCTGCATGCCCATGGTGGCCATGCCCATCTCGCCCTCGAGTTCGGCCTTGGGCACCAGCGCGGCGACGGAGTCGATCACAATGACGTCCAGGGCGTTGGAGCGGGCCAGCGTCTCGCAGATGGTCAGAGCCTCCTCGCCGCTGTCGGGCTGGGAGACGAGCAGTTCGTTGAGGTTGACGCCGAGCTTCCGGGCGTAGCCGGGATCGAGGGCGTGCTCGGCGTCAATGAACGCCGCCATGCCGCCGGCCTTCTGGGCGTTGGCGATGACGTGGAGCATCACCGTGGTCTTGCCGGAGGATTCCGGGCCGTAAATCTCGACGACGCGCCCGCGGGGAATGCCGCCCGCGCCCAGGGCGATGTCCAGCGCCAGGGAGCCGGTGGGGATCACCTCGATCTTCTGTTGGGCCCGGGCGTCGCCCAGGCGCATGATGCTCCCCTCGCCGTAGGCCTTGGTGATGGTGGAGATGGCGGCGTCCAAGTCGCGCTGGCGGGCAGCGCTCAGCTTGGGCGCCTCGGGCGCGGCCTTCTCGGCGTTCTTCTCAGTGGCCTTTTCGACGGCTTTCTCCGCGGCCTTCTCGGCGGCGGCGGGCTTCTCGGATGCTTTGGGCGGCATAACGGATTAACAACGATTCGTTCGGAGTTGAATAAGGCAACCAGCCGGGCGAGTCAACGCCGGAGGTGAGGCCGATCACGGTCGCCGAGGGACGGTCATCGGCGCGAAACCTGGCTCGACGACGACACACCGCAAGGTCCGCCGACGGCACGCCGCGAAACCGCAGGGCGGGAAACGCGCATTCTATCCGGCGGGCAGCGGACTGAGGACCGACTGAGGACCGGAAGGCGGGCCTGCCGCTCCTCAGCCGGGCATCGCCGGGATGGCCTTCTCAAGGCGCGGCCGTGAGCCCGGTGAGGGGCTTGCCATCCACGCCGACGATGCGGGCGCAGAGGCTCCAACCGCCGCCGCCCTGGGTGACCTTGACGAGCAGTTCGTTGGCGCCCTTGGCCAGTTGGATGGGGGCGGCGTCCTGGTCCGCCACCATGCCGCGGTCGACATTGTTGGCCAGCACCGCCGTGCCGTTGAGCCAGGCTTTGACGCCGTCGTCGCTGCCCATGAGCAGGACGGCCGGGGTGGCTTCGGGGACGATCACCCTGGTCCGGAGGTAGGCGATGCAGTTGTCCTGGTTCGGAAAGAGGCCGGCCAGGTTGACGTCGTTGCCCTTGGGAACGGGCTGCCAGTTCACGGCTTCGCCGGGCTTTTCAGGGCCGTAGACGAGGTCGAAGACGGCTTTGGCGCCGGTGACATTGGCCTGCCGGTAGGGGCCGCAGATCTGCCATTCCTGGATGAACGGCCCCGGCTGGGCGGTCTTGCCGCGCAAGGCCCAGGCCCGGCGGAGCACCTCGGGATTCTGGGACGCGCCGAGCAGTTTGGCGGCCGCCTCGGTGGCCAGGGCACCGTTGGCGGGCGCGACGGCTTCGGCGACCGTCACCGCGGCGAGGCCGGCTTCGTTGATGAGCGCAGGATCGGCCAGGCTCGGCAGGATGGCCGCCAGGGCCGGCGCGGTGGGAATCCGGCCCATCTGGCCCAGGGCCTGTCGCTTCTCCTCGGGGCGTTTGGCGGCGTCCATGGCCTGCTGGAGCATGGCCAGGCGTTTGGCCTGATCGGGTTCCTGGTCCAGCACTTGGATGCAGCCGCGCAAGGCCAGGGCTTGGAGGACCGCGTCGGGGTTGGTCTGGCCCAGTTCGAGCAGGCGCGCCGCGGGCGCGGCGTTGGGCCATTGGGCGAGCACCCCGAGGGCTTCCTTGACGATCCCGGCGTCGGTGTCGCGGGTGGCTTCGAGGACGACCTCGAGCGCGGCCGGGGTGCCAAACTCGCCCAGCAACGGCAGGGCCTGCCGGCGGGCGTCCGGCGCGGAACGCTTGATGTGGCCAATGACGAGTCCGGCGGCCTGCTCCTTGTTGGGAGACGCCTGGCACACCGCGAACATGGCGCGCATCAGGGCTTGGTAGCAGGCCTCCGGCTGCGGCTTGGCAGCCAGCGCGAGGAGGGGGGCCAGGGAATCCGGGGCCGCAAGCGTGGTGAGGGCCTCGAGGGCGGCCAGCCGGACGGGTTGCGCGCCGCCGGCGGCGTTGTCCAGCAGCACGGGCGCCACCTGGGGTTCGCCCCGGTCGCCCAAGGCGCGGAGCAACTCGGGCTGGGCAACGGCATCCGCCTCGCGGAGGCGCGCCAGGAAAGCCTCGCGCACGCCCGGGCCGTGGAGGCGGGTCAGGGTTTCCCGGGCCGCTTCGCGCTCGGGAGACTTGGCGGTCGCCGAGGCCTTGGCCAGGGCCAGGAGGCTGTCGGGGTCATTGAGTTCCCCAAAGGCCCGCCAGGCCGCGAGCCGCAGCGCCAGGTGCGGGCTCGCGCTGGCCTTGCGCACCGTGGGAAGGGCCTCGGCGCCCAGCTTGACATGGGCATCGAGCACGGCCAGTTGCGACTCGGGCGGGAGGGAATCCCACAGCTTCACGGCGGCCTCGACTTGGGGTCGCTCGGCCGCTTCGCGCAGCAGCTTCAGCGCAGCAAGTTGGACGGGGCGGTCGCTGCCTGCAAGGGCGCTGATGAACCGTTCCGTGCGCTTGGCGGGCTCGGCGAGAAACAACCCGCGCCACGCCGCCGTGCGAACCTCCGGACTGAACTTCCCATCCACCAATCCGCCAAAGACTTTGGCGGCGGCGGAGGGGTCTTCCGCGACGTGCTTTTCCGCCGCGCGGAGCAGGGCTTCGAGCACGGCCGTTTGGACGGTGGCGGGGGCGTTGAAACGCCGGGCCTCGAGGGCCGATAGGGCCTTGAGGGCCGTCTTGCCGCCGATCCGGCCCAACGCGGTGGCGCTGGCGGCGGCGGTGACGGGATCGGCGTCCGCGAGCAGCGGCGCCAGCAGGGACACAGCCTTGGCCTCGCCGCGCCAGCCAAGCGAATCGATGAGGCCGACCCGGGCGAGGCCGGAGGTGCGGCCGAGGGCGGCGCGCAGAGCGGCGCCGGCTTCGGGGCCGGGGATGCCTTCGAGGGCGTACCGGGCGGCGTGACCGACACGGTCGTCGCCCAGCAACCCGGCGAGGGCGGGCACGGCCTTGGCGGTGCCCACGCGGCGGAGTTCGCGGCAGGCGGCGCACTTCTCGGGCACGCCGGCGGCGGAACCCAGGTTGTCGATCAACTCGGCCTCGGTGGCGGCGTACAAGCTGACGCCCGTCAGGACCGCCCAGGCGGCCAGGAACCAACGCGAAGGGAGGGAGCGCTTCATGAGAGTAGTCATATGCGGTGATGCGCGGTGGTGGTGGATCACAGACGCCAGGGCGCGCGCGGCGTGTAGGCCAGGAGGCGGTTCGCCTCTTCGTCCCCGGAGAATTGGCAGGCGACGGGGTCCCATTTGAGCGAACGGCGCAGGGCCAGCGCGATGCCGCCGATGAGAATAGTGTTCATGGTGCGCACGGCGGTTTCAGGCTCGCAGATCGTCAGCCGCCGGCTCCGGATGCACTCGAGGAAGTTGCCCGAGTGGCTGTCGGCGTGGTAGACGCGGGGGTCGTCCGGCCGGAGCGGTTCCTTGAGGATGCGGGCCGGGTTGGAAACGATGCTGCTGCGGTCCACCGAGATGCGGCCCTGCGTGCCGATAAAGCAGGCCCCGCCCTCGGGGCCGACGGTCTCGCCGGCCAGTTCGCGGGCGTGGACCACGACGCCGTTCGAGAAATGGTAGTCCACCGTGCCATCCTTGAGGAACTCGACCTGCACGGGAGCCTTCGGGTCGGGGTTCACGGTCCACATCACGATGTCGTAGTGGTGCGGAGCCCAGTTGACGTCCCCGATGAAACACCCCGTGAGGGCGTGCCCGGCCTCGCCGTTGAAGGGACGCCACGGCAGCGGGCCCAGCCAAAGGTCCCAATCGAAGCCGGTCGGGACCGGCTGGGACTGGTCGGCGGTCCAGGGCACGGGATAGAACGCGCCGGGCGAGCGGAAGGTGTAGACTTCCTTGAGCTGGCCGATGCGGCCGTTGCGCACCCACTCGCAGGCGAGGCGGAACTTGCCCTCGTACTCGGAACGCTGCTGCATGCCGGCCTGGTAGACGCGGCCGAACCGGCGGCAGGTTTCGATCAGGTTCTGCCCCTCGCGGATGGTGATGGCGATCGGTTTCTCGCAATAGACATCCTTGCCCGCCCGGGCCGCCAGAGTGGCCAGCGGAGCGGCCCAATGGTACGGCACGGCGATGAGCACGGCGTCGATGTCCGGCCGGGCCAGGACTTCGCGGAAGTCGTTGTAGGCGCGGACGCCGTTGTAGTCCGCCTGGCCGAAGCGCTGGGCGTACATCTGGTTGCAGCGCTGGCGGGCGCTCTCGCGGCGTTCCTGGCGGACGTCGCAGACCGCAAGCACCTGCACGTCCTTCCGCGCCACGTAGCCGCCGGGCACGTAGGTCCAAGCGCCGCCCAGCAGGTGGCCGGTGCCCTGGCCGCCGAGGCCGATGAAGCCCATGTTGACGCGTTCGCTGGGAGCCGTCTCGCCACCCAGGCCAAGCGCGGCCGCGCGGACGATTCGCGGCGTCGCCACGAGGCCGGCGCCCAGGCCGGCTTGCCGCAGGAAACGGCGGCGGGAAAGCCCGCCGGTGGAGGGAATGGGCTGGGAAAGAGGTGCTTTCATGTCGGGTTCAAGCGCAGGTCGGGCACTGGGAAGCGACGCTCGGCGCGCCGGGGATATTCAAACCGCAGGGCATCCGGCCGCTTCGCGGTGAGGAAGCGCGCCTGCATACGCTGGTATCCGTCGGATGCATTCTGCCGCGCAGTGAACCGGGGTTCCTGGCGCAGGTCAATCCAATATGGGGGCCGTCGCCGTCGGCCGGTTTGGAGACGCAGGGTTCCGGGAGATTCCCGGGAAAATCATTCCCTCCGCCCCCCGCAAGCAGTAAGGTCTACCCCACGCATGATGACTGCCTCGTCCTGTGAACGAAATCGCCGGCCTATGCCGGTTCGCGCCGCCCTGCAAGCCCTCTTGGCCGCGCTGCTGTTGACGCTCCCCGCGGGTTGCGCCACTTCCGCCAAGCCCACCGCCGCAACGACTGCCAAAGACGCCAGGCTCTGCGTCATGACCTTCAACCTGCGCTACGCCAGCCCCAAGCCCCCTAATTCCTGGCCCGAGCGCCGGCCCGTGATGCGCGACTGTGTCCGACGCGTGGCACCGGACATCTTCGGCACGCAGGAGGGCCTTTACGGCCAACTCAAGGACCTGGCGGCCGACCTCCCGGAGTATGAGTGGCTCGGCCTCGGCCGCGACGGCGGCAGCCGCGGCGAGTTCATGGCCATCTTCTATCGCAAGGACCGTTTCGAGCCGGTCGTCTACGATCATTTCTGGCTCTCGGACACCCCGGAAGTCGTCGCCTCCACCACGTGGGGCAATACCAACCGCCGCATGGTCACCTGGGTGCGGTTCAAGGACCGCGCCTCCGGCCGCGAGTTCTACTTCTGGAACACGCACCTCGACCACCAGATCCAAGGTGCCCGGGAAAAGGGCGCGCAACTCATCCGCCGCCGCGTGGAAGCCCTGAAGACCGATCTGCCCGTCTTCCTCGTAGGTGACTTTAACGCCATCGGCCACGACAACCCCGCCTACGACATCCTGGTCAACCCCGAGACCTTCGCCGACACCTGGTATGCCGCGAAGACACGCGTGAACGAGGCCTCGAACTCCTTCCACGACTACAAACCCGCCGGCCAGGAAGGCAAACGCATCGACTGGATCTTGCTCAAGGGCAAGGCCACGGTCGAGAAGACCGAGATCGTCACCTTCCATCAAGGCGCCCAATATCCCAGCGACCACTTCCCCGTCGCCGCGTGGCTGACGCTGGAGCCGTAGGAGGATGGTTAACCTCAACCGGCGGCGGGTGCGTATCCGGCAACCGCGTGGCTGACGGAGTCCGGGTTTGACCGCAAACGAGATCATCGAGGGCGAGTTGTCGTCGGCAACGGCCCGGGGCGGTTCACGCCGGGCGCGGTCATCAGGCGACAACGGTACGGGATCGCCGCCCGCCGTGTTGCCTGAGCATGAGCGCAAGAGGTCAACTCGCGGTCCCGCCCCTGAACCTCGAAACATCCTGCACGAAGCGGGGGAGTCGTTTCTCCCATCCGTGCCCCAGGTTGAGTAACAAGGCCGATTCGGCTTCTGCCCGGCTCTTTGGCATGTCCAGCGACGCGCTGGCCGCCCAGACACCTTCACCCGGTTGACGACGCCGGTGCAGGTCGAGTTGGGGGTCAACCAGGAAGGTAAGGTTGAACTGCCATCCTTGCGGTGCCCAGACAGAGCGCAGCTGCCATGTGTCGTCCGCCCACCATTCGTGCAGTTCCCCTGCTGAAGCCAGTTCCCAACCGCCTTCCCTCAGGATGTCGAGCAGGCGTTGTTGTTGAGTCGTCACTGCGTGAGAAGCGTCTCAAACGGTCCAATCATGGCCCATTCTCGTCAAGATCAGTGCCCTACGCCGTCGCTGACATACTGATCTGCCACGGCGAGGGAGGTTCACCCATGACACCGCTTGGGCCGCGGTGATACTAACGCCAGGACGCACACCCACAACGGAAAAACGCCACAGAAAGCGACCGTGACCAACGCTGGCTGGACACTTGAGGCATGCGCTGGCTGCACGCGATGGGGCGGTGCGCCAACTCCAGGTCACGATGCCGATCACGAAAGTCGCGCAAGATGTCTTGCTGAGGAGCAAAAGCGCCTCGTCGAACGGGCCAAGGAGCACGGGAAGCTGACTTCGGCTGACTTGCCCAAACCGGGCTCCCCTCTCGGCGTCGAGGGCATCCGTAGGGCCGAAGCCACTTCTTTGGTCGGATCGGGGGCCGAACCTGGTTCACGTTTGCGGTGCCTACCGTAATTGTCGCTAAGGGCTCGGTTTGGCTTGTGCTATTCCTCAGCCAGACCACAATTAGTTGTGGCCGAGATCCCAACAAGCGAAGTGCATCTACCATTCAACTTGTCTTACGCCTGGCACTAAACCCGGAACGCACGATGGTAGCCCACTGCTCGCTGAGCTTGTACACTCTAACTCTTTGGGCATCAACGTTCAGTGGTTGAACAAACTCTTCCTGACGCCACTTGTCCAGCCACTCTCTGGCTGTGTTGGCCGACACGCCGTACCACCCCATCACCTCGGTCGGAGTGAAAGTCAGGCCGTCGGTCTGCTGGGAAAGACAGCGTGTCAGCAACCGGGTGAGCAACTGCTGCTGGGTCCGGCGCAACCCTTCCCACGGCGGCAGCGGGTGGGCTCCAGGATCGTGGAGCGCGATGGCACGCTGACGCAGGACCTCCGCGGCCTTGGCCATCGTCGCCAGAAAGAAAGCCAGCCACTGGCTATGATCAGGGTCGTGGCGCCCTTCATAGAAGTCCACCGGCAGCCCCATTTGCAGGCTCGCGTAATAAGCCTGGAGATCGGCGGTGTAGTGCTCCTCGAGGGAAAGGAATCCCCGCATCTCGTAGCCGCTGCGCCAGAGCTCCAGAGTAGCCAAGGCCCGGGCGGTGCGGCCATTCCCGTCGCCAAACGGATGTATGCTCACGAAACGGTGGGCCGCCAAAGCAGCTCTCACCGGTCCTGGCAAGGCAGACGCACGCTCGGACGCCCACCATTCGACCAAACCTGCCATCAGCGGTGCGACATCCTGTGGCTTGGGCGGGGCGTAGTCGATCAACCGGGTTGCCGCGTCCACCACCGGGCATTCACTGGTACGATAGGCGCTCTGCTGTCCCCGGCGGCCGTGCGCCCGCACCGAAATGACGGCGTGCAACTCCTTGATCAGGGCCTCGCTCAACGGACGTCTTGCCTCCAACTGCTCCTCAATCCACTCCAAGGCGCGCCAGTAGTTCCGCACCTCCTGCTGCATATCCCCCGAGGACCTGCCATTGGCAACCACCGCCTTACCCACCTCGATGCTGTTGAGCTTGTTGCCTTCGATGGCGGTTGAGTTGCGCGTGGCGCGCTGGCGGGCCGATTGCCTCAGGAGGAGTGCCTGGTCAGGGGGCAGCGGCAGCACCTCGATCACCGCGCGTGCAGCCTCGATGATGCCCAAGTCCTTGACCATCGAGTCCGAGTACGCGAATCGGGGTGAGAAGCTCATCTCAGCAACGCCCTTCCCGTCCATGGCAGCGACCGGCCGTCTCTCGGCGCGGTGCATTCGCGGCATCTGCGCCGAGTAGTTCTCCCGCCGGTAACTCCCGCACTCGCGGCGAACGCCGGATTCTTTTCGCCAGCACGCTTGGACATAAGCCTGACCTATCCCATCCGTGCCCCAGGTTGAGTAACAAGGCCGCTTCGGCTTCTGCCCGGCTCTTTGGCATGTCCAGCGACGCGCTGGCCGCCCAGACACCTTCACCCGGTTGACGACGCCGGTGCAGGTCGAGTTGGGGGTCAACCAGGAAGGTAAGGTTGAACTGCCATCCTTGCGGTGCCCAGACAGAGCGCAGCTGCCATGTGTCGTCCGCCCACCATTCGTGCAGTTCCCCTGCTGAAGCCAGTTCCCAACCGCCTTCCCTCAGGATGTCGAGCAGCCGTTGTTGTTGAGTTGTCACTGCGTCGCACCGATCTTAGGCGATCAAGTCTAGGCCCGCTTTCGTCGAGGGCATCATTCCCAGCCATCGCCTGCATACGGGCTTGCCAAGCAACGAGAGGGGTTCACCCGATGCCCCCGCCTCTGCCGCCGAGATAGTAACGGCACTGGGTACGGCTACAACGGGAAAGCGACCATGGCCAACGCTGGCTGGACACTTGAGGCATGCGCTGGCTGCACGCGATGGGGCGGTGCGCCAACTCCAGGCGATGATCGCGGCGACCGGCACGGTTCAGTAGGAGAAAAAAGTGTGCACCCCTTGAAAGCTCGGTACGGGGTACTCGCCGACTTCCAGGGTGGGCAGCGTGGCGCCCAGGTGAGCGCAGGCGGCGGCGCTGAGGAGGCGCAGCTTCTTCAACGAGGCGGCCACCTTCTCCATGCGGAAAACGAAATTCACCTCCGGCCCGGAAAGACTCTCCTCGCCCATGGAGGCCACGCCTCCCATGCAGACCTTGCCGTAGTGGAGCACGATCCGGAAGCGGGGGCTGTCCTGGTCTTGGAACTGACGCAGGGCTTCCATGGCCGCGGCGACCCCGGCGGCGCCGGCCTGGTCCCCGTGCCAGTAGGCAAAGAAACCGTCTCCGAGGTACTTGTTGATGCTGCCGCCGGTCTGCTCGATGGCCTGCTTGCAGTTGAGGAACCAGTGCCCGAACAGCGAGGAGAGTTGCGGGGGTGCGTGTTGCTGGGCCAGGGCGGCCGAGCCAACGATGTCCGCCACCAGGAGCCAGCACTCGGTCGTCTTGAAGTCCGTGCGGGTGCGGTCGATCCCGCTGGTGGAAGGCATGCCCTCGGGGCGCGCGCTGGGCTGGCGGAATTGGAGCTGAAACGGGCCAATCTGGATCGTGTCGTTTTCCTGCAGGCGCACGGGCTGGGTGACCCGGCGGCCGTTGAGATAAGAACCGTTGCTGCTGCCCAGGTCTACAAGCCAGAACTGTTCCTCCTCGTTATCGGCCTGGGCGTGGATGATGGCGTGGCGGCGGGAGACCCGTTCGTCCGGCAGCACCACATGGTTGGCCGGCGCCCGCCCCAGCGAACAATTGCCCCGCAGGGGGAACTGCTCGTTCGCCTTCTCAAGCCAGGCAGCGATGCCGGGTAACTCGTTCATGCAACGATGCCTCCACGTTAACGGCTCGACCGTCAAAAGGAAAGCCTGATTCCGCAGCCGGAGGCACCGCTCACCGGGCCGGCGCGCTTCGCGGAGCGCCCGCCTGCCGGACGCGTTCCAGGGAGGCGGGCGGCAAGAGCCCCGCGGCAGCGAACCGTTCCGCCAGGGCCAGTTGCCGGGGACCGACATGGTCCAGCTTCTTTCGGTTGAGCGTGCGGGGCAGCAGTTCCAGGTTGGCCAGCTCGTTGCCCACTTCCGGCGCCAGACTCACCGGCACGATGTGATCCACCTCGACCGTTTCCCCGCTGTAGGGGCCGCGGGTGACGATGCCCCCCTGTCCCCGGCGCAGGCGGGCGCGATTCTCCGGCGTCCACAACCCCAATTCGCCGGCAATCTGCAGGTTGCGCAGCAGGCTCTCGGCCACCAACGGGGCGCGGGGTGCGGAGGTGCCATTCAGCAACTGGGCCAGGCGGATGGTGGTGGCAGGTGGCAGCTGCCGTTCCTGCGCCTCATTGAGCCAGAAGACCACCTTGTTCAGGCGCGGGTTGGCGCCGCGTTTTCCCAAGGTGGCCAGTTTGGCCGGGTCGCTCAAGGAACTGACCGCGAGGAGGGCCGGTAGCGGGGAAACCTGCCACAACACCGCCGCGAGCAGGGCGGCAAACGCGGTCGCAAAGAACCCGAGCTTGAGCCGTTTCAACGCCGCCATGGAAAGAGGCCTCCCGCGGGCGGAACGCCCACGAACCGCGCCGGCCCGCGGCGGAGGGTCACCGTCCCGATCATGGCGCCAGCTTCATCCGGAAGAAGCCCTGGCCCTTGAGCAACTCATTCAGGTTGGTGACCCAGATGGTCTTGGGGGACAGCACGAAATTGGTCAGCGTGATCCACTGGGCCTGGTCCGACATCAGCGGCAGGTACTCCACCGTCGCTGTGCGTCCGTCGGGTCCCGAAAAGGCCAGTGCGGGAAGGCGGCTGAGGATCGAAAAGCTGGGGCGCGGATCGAGTGTGGCGCGAAAGACGCCCTGGGGGAAACCGTACTCGGGAAGCCCGGTCAGGCGCGTCGGCTGGCCGGTCAGAACGAAGTTGGTGACCGTCGACCAAGGCCGGTTAGCCGCAAGGGCATCCTTGAACTCGAGGAGCACGTGGCGGCCGGCCGGGCCGCGCAGGGTCAGGGTGGGGACTCCCGTTCGGGCCGAGAAGCTGAGCATCGGTTCGGCCGCCACCTGGGCGCCGAAATTGGCCACCGGGTTGCCGTTCCAGCGGTAAAAGGACCAAATCCCCCGGGTCTTGCGCCAGTAATCGTCGTAGCTCCCGATCTTCCCCGCCC
>CAYYMW010000203.1:0-12702 GCA_964472515.1 uncultured Verrucomicrobiota bacterium
GTGGTGCGGCGGATGTCGGCGAGGAGATCGCGCAGTTGGGCGGCCTTTTCGAAATCGAGCGCGGCGGCCGCCTTCTGCATGTCAGCCTGCAGTTGCTGCTGCATCTCGGCGCACTGGCCGCTGAGGAAATCGCAGGCCGCGTTGACCTGCATGGCGTATTGCTCGTGGGTAACGTTGCCGATGCACGGCGCGGTGCAGACCTTCAGGTGGGCGTAGAGACAATGCTTGTAGTCCGCGGCGGCGGGCGTCAACGGCCGGCAGCCGCGCAGGTTGAACTTGTGGCGGACCAACGCGAGCGTGCGCCGCACGGCCCCGCCGCTCACGAACGGCCCGAAGTACCGTGCGCCATCGTCCTGCTCGACCCGCGTGAGCGTGAAGCGCGGGATGGGGTCGTTGAGGTTCACCTTGACCAGGAGGAACTGCTTATCGTCCCGGAAGGAGATGTTGTAACGGGGCCGGAACTCCTTGATCAGCTTGCCTTCTAAAAGCAGGGACTCCGGCTCGGTGCGCACCAAGTGGATGTCGAAATCCTCGATGGCCTCGACCAAGGCGTTGAACTTGAGGTCCCAGCCCTGGCGGCGGGAGGGCTGGAAGTACTGGCTCACCCGCCGGCGCAGATCGCGCGCTTTCCCCACGTAGATGACGCGACCGAAGCGGTCCTTCATCAGGTACACGCCCGGCTTGTGGGGAAGCTGGCTGACTTTGCTGCGGATGTGCTCGTTGACGGGCATGACGAGGAGGCGGGCCAGAGCCCGGCTCCTCCAGGCTGCCCGCCCGAGGCCGGCGCGCGCGGGCTAGTTGGCCAGCGCGGGGTTCTCCATGAAGGCGTAGCAGAGCAAATGGCAGATGCCCATGTGGCAATCCTCGACCCGGCCGTAATGCTCGGATTGGATGACAATGCAGTCCTCGGCGATCTCGGCGAGCTTGCCGCGCTTGCCCCCGACCAGGGCCATGGTATGAAGCTTGTTCTCCTTGGCCCACTGCAGGGCTTTCACCACGTTCGGCGAATTGCCGCTCACACTCATCACCAGCACAACGTCGCCGGGCTCCGCGTAGCTGGATAACTGCCGGACAAAGACCTCGTCATAGGCGTAGTCGTTGCCCAGGGCGGTCAGCCAACTCACGTTGTCGTTGAGGGAGATGACCTTGAAGCGCTTGCCGGTCTTGTCCGCCGCGCCTTTGCCCAGGTCGGTCGCGAAATGAGAGGCATTGGCAGCACTGCCGCCGTTGCCGAAGACGAAAATCTGACGGCCCTGGCGGTGCGCCTCGCGCAACCGGTCAACCATCCGCGCCACCGCTTCAGTGGGGATGGCGTCCAACGCCGCCTTTTGTGCCTGCACGTAACTCGAAATCCATTCTTTCATCGGCGGAAGAATGGCACAAAAGGGTCAGCTTGGATAGGGGGGAGGCGCGGGAAGGGCGGCTGCCACCGGGGACAAGCCCATGAAGGGCCGCGCAATGGATTGTCTGCCAACCCTTTATGAGCGAACGCCCGGGGCGCCCTTGAGCCGCCTGGCCGGACACCCCGGTCAACGCGCCAGCCCAACCGACCGTTCGCCTCGGCCCATGGCATTGCAGAAGCGCACCATTTCACCGGCGATGCGGTCGAGGGGCAGCACCACTTTGGCTCCCCCCATGCGGATCGCTTCGCGAGGCATGCCGAAGACCACGCAACTGTGCTCGTCCTGCGCGATGGTATGCGCGCCGGCTTGGTGCAAGGCGAGCATACCCTTGGCACCGTCCGCGCCCATGCCGGTGAGGATGACCACCAGCGTGTTTGGCCCGGCGCCCGCGCGCACCGCGGAATCGAATAGCACATCCACGGCGGGGCGCTGGTGATGCACCATGGGTCCTTCGTTGAGGGAGGCCACATAGTGATTCACCCGCCAAGTCAGGCAAACGTGCTTGCCGCCCGGGGCGACCAAGGCCAGACCGGGTCGAACCACGTCGCCATCGACCGCTTCACGGACTTCGAACTGGCACAGCTGGTTCAACCGGTCGGCGAAGGCCTTCGAAAAGTAGGGCGGAATGTGTTGTACGATGCAGATGCCGGGCAAGTTGCCGGGCAGCATCGTGAGGACCTTGCGCAGAGCTTCGGTGCCGCCGGTGGAAGCGCCCATCAGAATGAGGTTGCGGGAGCCGTCGGTAGGAATGGCAACGCGGCGCGGCGGAGGCGCCATCAAGCTGACGGTGGGACGTCGTTCGGGCTGAGCGGCAACTGGCGCAGGGCGGGAAATCGACTTTGCCGCCGCTGGGGCGGGAGCAGCAGCGGGGGCGGGAACGGCAGGCTGACCCGGCACCTTCGCCTGGGCGGCGGCGCGGATCTTCTCCGCGAGCCTGGTCCCGTCTTCAAACGCGGAGTACGAACCACCGGGCTTGCCGAGCACCTCGACCGCTCCCAGTTGGAGCGCTTCCAGCGCCTTTTCGGTGGCAGGGCCGGTGAGCGAACTGAAGACCACCACCGGCGTGGGCCGGTGTTTCATGATCAACTGGAGGAAAGTCAGGCCATCCATCCGCGGCATCTCGATGTCCAGCGTCAGCACGTCCGGACGGAGGGCGAGCATCTTGTCGCGCGCGACGTAGGGATCGGGCGCGCTGCCGACCACTTCGATGTCCTGAAAGGGGGCGAGGCTGTCGATGATGATCTTGCGCACGAGCGCGGAATCATCGACGACCAGGACACGGATCCGGGGGCTGGGCATGGCTTCTAGGTCAGTTCGAGCAAGGATTGGTGGGTTTTGAGCTGCTCACTGGTGGCGATGACCACTTGGAGAAAGGCATCCTCGCTCAAGCCTAGAATCTGCAGCGCGGCATTGCGCCAGCGCATGGCGAAAGCATGGTGCCCGTAGCTGTGGCCAAGGAAGTGGGCCACGGTGTTGCCCAGGTAAACCTGGGCCGCGACCGCCTGGTGCTCTCCCGCTTCCTCGGGATGGTGATGATGCAGGACGCCGGCGGTCAGTGCGGGGGAGAACTCCCACCGTTCCAAGAGCCGCCCGCCCACCTCGGGATGCGATACTCCCAAGACCTGCTTTTCGGCCTCGACGAAGGACTGTTCGTGCTGCTCGATCTCGATCACCACCCGACTGTATTGATCCGCCAGGGTTTCGGAAAGGACCACTTTGCCCAGGTCATGCAGCAGCGCCGAGGTGAAGACGAGGTTGGAGTCACTGCCGGCTTGATCCGCCAGCGCGCCGGCGGCGATGGCACAGACCACCGAGTGCTTCCACAGTTCGCCTTGATCCAGGCCATAGCCTTGCTGCGGCTTGGAGAGCATGGTCGAGCAACAGAGGCTGGTCACGAGCAGATAGACCTCATGGAATCCGAGGCGCAGCACCGCCTCGTCCAGGCTCTCGCACTTGCGGCCGGTGCCGAAAAAGGCGCTGTTGCAGAGACGGAGGACGTGCGCGGTCAAGCTGGGATCGAAACGCAACAACTGGACGACCTGCTCGGCGGAGACGTCGTCGCGGCGGAGCAACTGGAGCAGGCGGGGCAGGAGACGCGGAGCCGGCGGGAGCTGCTTCACCCGGTCGAGGATCTGGTCTATCGTCTGCATAGCTGGACCTCTTTGGGTTGGCCGGAGATCTTCAACCAGACCTCGCCGGTCGCGATATGAAGGTTCACGGTGCGGTTGACCAACCCACCCACTTCCTCGGCGTAAATGCGCAGTCCGAACTGGCGCAGCAGCCCCTGCAGCGCTTCGTAGTTCCGCTTCCCGATGTTGAAATAGCCGCTCGTGTCCATGATCTGAGCCCCGCCCACAACATAGACCAGCAGCCGCGATTTGTCCGCCCGCATCTGGCACACCGCCCGCAGCAAGGCAGGCACGCCGGTGTCCATAAACATCCCCGGCCGCGCCGCGGCCTTTTCGGGGGAGAGTTTCGACTCGGGGAGCATGACGTGAACCAAGCCGCCCACGGCATAGACCGGGTCGTAAACCGCCACCCCGATGCAAGAGCCCAACGAGTAGGTCGTCAGGATCATGTCAGGGCTGTTCGCGGCCGCGAATTCCGCGATGCCCACGACCAGCTTGCGCTGGAAACCGGCAAAAGTTGGCGCCGCCATGCAGCCTGTCTAGTCCCGCTGGTAGATGCTCGGGCGCTTGCACTTCAGCGGCATCGACATGCCGATGAGGCTCTCCGAGTGTCCCACCAAAAGGAAACCCTTCGGCACAAGCCAGCGGCAGAGCTGGTTGACCAGCGTTTCCTGGGTGGGACGGTCAAAGTAGATCATGACATTCCGGCAGAAGATCAGTTCGAACGGCTCACGAAAGGAGTACGAGCCCAACAGATTGAGGCGCTCAAAGGAGACCCGCTCCGAGATGGAGCTCTTGACCCGGTAGTGACCGTCCCAGTCCCCGTGCCCTTTTTGGAAGTACTTCCGTACCCATTCCGGGGGCATTCCCTGCAGCCGATCGTCCCGGTAGATACCGTTCTTGGCGTGTTTCAAGGCCTTGTTCGAGATGTCGGTGGCCAGCACCTGCCAATCCCACCCGGCAGCGAGAGGGAAACTCTCGGCCAACTGGAACGCGATGCTGTACGGTTCCTCGCCGGTGGCGCAAGCGGAACTCCACACCCGGAATCGCTTCTTGCCTGCGGGCAGGAGCGGCGGCAAAGCATGCTGCACCATGAAATCGAAATGCTCCCGTTCCCGCAGGAAGTTGGTGAAATTGGTGGTCAAGGCATCGACCACGTCCTGAATGTCATCCTCCTGCGCCGAACCGCGCAGCCAGTTGCAGTAGTCGTGCAGACCTTCGAACCGATGACGGCGGATCAACTTGCCCAAGCGGGCGCGGATCAGTTGCTCCTTTCCTTCGTGCAGACGAATGCGACACCGTTCGTAGATCAGGTCGATGATGAATTTCAGGTCGTCAACGTCGTCAACAGTCGTGTGCATACCGATCATTCCCAACTCGTTACCGCAAACTAATGGTCGTCTTGACCCGACTTGGAAGGTTGATGTCCGTCCAAGGACTCAGCCACCCACCTCATCCAGTCTGACCCTACATCGGCATTTTCGAGACCCGACTTGATAGTCGCCCGCACTTATAACTCATGCCCTCGAACCGTCGGCAACGTAGAAACGGCACTACTCAATTTCGCTTCTGCCGCACTTACCCTCACGCTCCGGCCATCAAAGAGAAAATGCAGCCACGCAGCGCTCAGTGGTTTTTTGAAAACCTTTTGGAGCGCAATGGCATAGAGGATGATTTGGGGCCTGTATTCGGCTTCCTTTTCCAACCAAGCGTCGGGCTGCACGCAATCCGTCTTGAAGTCCAACAACCAGAACTCCTCCGCCTCCACCACCACGAGGTCCACCACCCCTTGAACCACGAGGTACTCCCGGTCATCCAAGCCAGGGTGCAAGACCACCCCCAAAGGCCGGCATTCCGAAGGCGTCAACCGCACCGTGAAGGGCATCTCCCGATGGACGCGGTCGCCCGCCGTACGGACCTTCCGGCCCAACTCGGAGGCCCAGAAACGGGCGAGGGCGGCGAAGTCAAGCGACGCCACCTCCGCGTCGGTTAATTCGCCGGCGGTCTGCATGCGAACCGCCTCGGCACGCAGTTCCTCGGCGCTGCCGGTCAACGCGAGCGTCACTCCCTGCTGAAAACGGTGGTGGGCGGTACCACGCTCAGCGGCGCTCAGACTCGAGGCCGACCCTTCGGAAGCGGGCTTGCCGGACAGGGGATGGCCAGCAGCCCCGGAAGGCCGCCAGAGGTGCTCCCGTTCCTCGGCAGCCTCCACGGCCCGGCGACGCAGGGTGGAAACCGAAGTCTTGGCGGGTTCGAGAGTGGAGGGAGTCCAGGAATAGGGGACATCACACCGGTGCAGCGCGGCCAGGAACTCGCTCGATGGCATCTTCGCCGCGGCGGGCACGGTGTCTGGAAGGGCTTCGGCATGAGAGGCATCGGGGCCCACGCGCCAGGCAAACTCACCCCGCTTCCCCTGCCCTTGGGCCAGCCATTGCGGTTCGCCGCAAAAGCGGTGGAGCCACGGTCCGAGCCAATCCAACGCACATCTGGCGCGCAAGAGCCACCGATCCGGCAGGGCCGCATGGGCGGCCTCGGTCCATTGGGCCATCTGCCGGGGAGTCGCGGAACCAGCCAGGATCAACCGGTCGCAGGCGCGGGTCATTCCCACATAAAGCAGGCGCAGTTCCTCGCCGTACTGTTCCCGCCGCAAATGATTCCGGGTCAACGCGTATGGCAGGCCGGGCCAAGCCGTCTGGCCGTCCTCCGAGCGATTCAGCAGGCAGAGGCCATACTCCTCGTCGCGCAGCGGTTCGGATTGGAGATCGCGCGTGTTGAACCACGTCCCCAAACCCGCCAGCACCACCACCGGGAACTCCAACCCCTTGCTCTGATGGATGCTCATGAGCCGGACGGCATCCTCGCCCACCACAGACGCGGGCTCCGGATCGTATTCGACCTCGGCCCACTCATCCACCCCTTGGAGGAAATGGTAGAGGCTCCGGTCCCGCCCGGTGCATGCTTGTCGCACCAACTCGGTCAGTTTGGCGACGTTGGCCTGGCGTTGCGCACCGTGTTCCTGGGCCAGCAACCACGCTTCGTAGGCCGTTTCGTCGAGTACCGCCTCCAAGCAGGCGCTGAGCGAGTCGGTGCGTGCGGTAGCCCGCCAGCGCGCAAATCGCTCCAAAAAGAGGCCAATGCGCGTGCGTGCCTCCCGCACCAAGTCGGCCGGCACTCCGGACGGCGTCACCCGGGCATCCTCCTGAGCGGCAAAGTATTGGAGCGCAAGCCAGAACGGCTCCTTGGGCAGGGCCAAACGCACCAAGGCCAACTGATCCGGGGTCAGTCCCACCAAGGGAGACCGGAGAACGCCGAGCAGCGGCAAGTCCTGTTGCGGGTTGTCGAGCACACGCATCAGGTTCACCAAGTCCTGAACCTCGAGCGCAGCGAACAGGCCCCTCCGGGCCACGACCAGCCCGATGCCCTCGTCCGCGAACACGCGGGCGTAGCTTTCGGCACGGCTGCGTGGCGAGCGCAGCAAGACCACCATATCACTCCACCGCACGGCGCGGTGCGCGCGGGTGCTGCCGTCCCAGACCAGGAAGCCCGAGTTGTGTATTTGGCGCAAGCCCCGGGCAATCATGACGGCCTCGCGCCCGGTGTGGTCGAGGGCGTCACTCGCTTCGCCCGAACCGTCCTCCGCCGTGGGCGCTTCCGGTTCCTTCGGGAGCAACCATGCTTCGACCCGCGAGGGAGCCGCGTCGTCGGCCGAGCAGCGCATCGGCGCGCGTCCGAGCGGGTCCCCGAACCGGAGCCGCGCCTGCTCATCGTAGGCGATGCCTCCGAACGACGCGCGCATCAGCCAGCCGAAGGCCTCGTTGGCGGCGGTCACAATGGCTTCATGGCTCCGGAAGTTGTCCGACAAGGCCACCACCTCCCCTTCCCCACCGTCCCTTTGCCAAGCTTCGGCGTAGCCTTGGAAGACATGCGGATCGGCGAGCCGAAACCGGTAGATACTCTGTTTGACGTCGCCGACCAGAAACCGCTCCGCCCGGGGGCAGACCCGCGCCAACTCGCGCAGCAGCGCGTCCTGAACCCGGCTGATGTCCTGGTATTCGTCCACCAGCAAGAGCCGGAATCGGTCCGCCCAAGGACCGGACGAAGGCTGCTCCGCCAGCCCCCGCAAGACCCGCAGGGCCAGATGCTCCAAGTCCTGAAAGTCCAAGGCACCCAGCTCACGCTTGGCGGCGGAGTATCGCTGGTCGAATTCCTGTACCAACCGGACCAGGACCACCAGTTGCTCCCGCATTTGCCGCCAATCGGCCAGCAAGCCCGCTTCGTCCCCACTCCACCCTTCCATTTGGTCGAGTTCGTCAAAGAACCCCTGCTGCTTGAGGCCGTCCCGGAACTTCCCCTTGTCGCCGCGCGGCCATTTGGCGTCATCGGCCAACCGCAAGGCATGACACACCTTCACCAAGGCGGCACGGTCGGGCGCGACGGGACACTCGCGGAGCGTTGCGGCCATGGCCTGGCAATTGGGCTGGTCCAGGTGGGAGAGCACGGGCAGCCAGTCGTTGCGAAACGACATGTAGAAGCGCCCAAGCCACTCCCACCAGCGGGCGGGCACCACATCAGACGGTGGAGCCACCTGGGCGGCCAACCACTCTGACGGGGCAGGCAGGGAACGCGCAAACTCATCGGCCAGCAGCACCATGCGGCGTACGGGGCCATCGCCCGCCAGGCTGTGCAGGACCAGGAAACGCCGGACCGGTTCATCCTGCGGCGCGGAGCCCGCGTGGTAATCGCGCAACAACCCCGCCACCGTCTCCTCACGCAGCAGACGGGTCCGCGGATCGTCCAGGACCGTGACCTCCGGATCGAGCTCCAGTTGGTGAAAATGCTCGCGAATGAGGCGCAAGCAGAAGCTGTGCAGGGTGCCGATGGGGACGGTCTCCAGCATGGCCAACTGCTCCGGCCACCACGTCTTGTCCGGTTCGGCCGCCACCAATTCAGCCAGCCGAACCCCGAGACGTCGTCGCATCTCCGCTGCGGCCGCCTCGGTAAAAGTGACCATCAGCACCTGGTCCAGGGAAACCGGATCCGGTTGTCGGCCCAGAGCGGCCAGACAGCGTTCGATCAAGGTGCGCGTCTTGCCCGCACCGGCGCCCGCCATAACCACCAGGTTTCCCTTGGCGGATACCGCACGGGCCTGGCTTGCCGTCATCTCTGGCATGATATCGATTCGTGTTGAGACGCCCCGGATCAGCCGTCCACGGCGTCCTCTTCGCTGGGGACAGCCTAACAGCCTATCCGTTTGGTGGCGAACAGATTGATGAGTTGGAAGCCGGAGGCTGGATTCGCCGGCAAACCCCGGCTTGCTTCCGAAAGAAGCGGGAGTGGCCACCCGCCGCGAGGGGAAACGGAAGCTGTTTCGCCCAAAGGGCCTCACGGCAATGGAGGCCGATGGCGTGCCGGAGGGCTTGGTGCGTCCGCCCATTCCCGCAACTCGGATAAGGGCTTGCACAGGAGCAGCCTCCGACTTAGCCTGAGCCAGCGAGTGGTGGTTTCTGAGCGGCCCACAATTGCCGGGAAATTCTGCTTGCGGAGGGGTAGGCAACGAGTGTAGCGTTCCGCCCCTTATTGATTGCTGAGAGGCATTTATATGGCGCGACGTTGTGAGTTGACAGGCAAGGGCCCGATCAAGGGCAGCAAAATCTGGCGCAGTGGCAAGCCCAAGAAACAGGGCGGCATCGGCACGCACGTGACCGCGATCACGAAGCGGCGTTTCATGCCCAACCTGCAAAGGGTCAAGGCCGTGGTGGATGGCGAAGTGCGGTATATCCGCGTGTCCGCCAGCGCGATTAAGAAAGGCTTGGTCGTCAAGCCGCCCAAGCGCACTTGGAAGAAGGGCGACGAAAAGAAGGCCGCGCCCGCCAAGAACTAGGCTACCAGACTTCGGTCTGACCATTTGCGAAAGCCGCCCCACGGCGGCTTTTTGCATTGCCTCAGAAGGCGGCTGCGCCGCTCTTCAGAAGGCCTCGGTAGGATTGGCGGCGAGCCAGGCACCAAGCCCCGGCAACCGGAAGGAAAGGCAGCCTTGGGCTTTGCGGCAATCGAGAGAGGCGTCGGGCGCGCGCGGCGGCCCGGCATAGTCTTGGAGCGAAGTTGCCAGGATGCCCGGATTGAGTTCGGGATGCCTTCGGGCCACCAACTCGCCAATCTGCCAGCGCGACAGGCGTTCGGCGCCGGCCACGTGGTAGATGCCCCCCTGCCCTCGCAGCGCCAGTTCCCAGACTGCCCGGGCGGTGACCATGGCGGGCAGAGGGCACCGATACTCGTCCTTGAAGAGCCGCACCGCTTGCCCCTGCGCCCAAGCTTTTTGCAGAAGCTCGTTGAAGCCCCGGTCGCCCGTGGGCGAGATGCCGCCGTTGAGGGAAGTGCGGATGACCAGGTGCTGTGAATGGGCCAGAACCGCTTGCTCAGAGGCCAGCTTGGTCTCGGCGTACACGCCCAGGGGATGAGGCACGTCCTCCTCCCGGTAATGCCCCTGCAGTCCGTCGAACACCAGGTCACTGGAGAAATGGACCAAGGTCGAGCCGGGCAACCCGGCCAGCAACCGGGGCACTTCGATGTTGATTTGCCGCGCCAAGGCAGGCTCGCGCTCGCAATCGGTTGTGCGGCTCATCGCCGCGCAGTGGAGGATCAGGCTGGGACGGTGTTGAGCGTGCAGCGAGCGCACGGCGGAGAAGTCGGTCAACTCCAAGTCACGCCGGGTCAAGCCCACCACATGCCACCCCGGCGCGCCAGCCAACGCGGTCCGCACCAGCCAATGGCCGATCAAGCCGCCCGCCCCGGTCACCCAAGCCAAACGTGGACGATCCGTACCTGTCTTTGGCAAATCCGACATAGTGCGGTTCGGGTCAGGCCAGCCACCGCTGGGTGACGCCGCTGTAGGCGTCGATGCGTCGATCGCGGAAAAACGGCCAATTCGTGCGGGTGGTCTCGACCTCGGCGAGGTCCACCTGGACCAGCAAGGTTTCCTCGCGCCCGGCGCTGGCTTTGGCCAGGAGCTGACCGGAGGTGCCGGCCACAAAACTCTGCCCCCAGAACTCGAGGCCATCCCCCCCGACGGGTCGTTCGTGGCCAACGCGGTTGACGGCGGCGACAAAGCAGCCGTTGGCCACCGCATGGGAGCGCTGGATGGTTTCCCAAGCACCGTGCTGACGCTCGCCCATGGCCGCCTTCTCAGCCGGGTGCCAGCCGATCGCGGTGGGGTAGAAGAGGATCTGCGCGCCCTGCAGCGCGGTGAGGCGCGCCGCCTCCGGATACCACTGGTCCCAACAGATGAGCACGCCGATGCGCCCGTAGCGCGTCTCCCAAGCGCGGAAACCCGTGTCGCCGGGGGCGAAGTAGTACTTCTCGTAGTAAAGCGGATCGTCCGGGATGTGCATCTTCCGGTAGACCCCAAGAAGGGTGCCGCCGGCATCGATGACCGCCGCCGTGTTGTGATAGAGGCCGGGGGCGCGGCGCTCGAAAAGCGAGGCGATGACCACCACCCGGCGGCGGCGGGCCAGGCGCTGAAAGGCCTCGGTGGAAGGGCCGGGGATCGGTTCGGCGAGCGAGAAGCAGGCCGGGTCCTCGCTCTGGCAGAAGTACTGGGAGCGAAACAGCTCCTGGGTGCAAACGATCTGCGCGCCAGCGCGGGCGGCGGCCTCGGCGGCCTTGAGGGTGCGCGCCAGGTTCTCGGCGGGGTCCGGGCCGCACGGCAACTGGGGCAAGCCCAAGGTGACTTTCGAGGCAGCGGTTCGCTTGGTATTCATGAGGCCTGGCGGAACGGGTTTCGGGAAGGGGTTACTTCTTGCGATGCGTCCGGGTGGACCGGGTGACCCCGGTACGGAAACGGGGCCGGGTGACACGCGCGGTGCGCTCGATCATCTCGGTGCTGCCGCTGGCCATGACGTCATCCACCCGCTGGCCGCAGAGTTCCCGCACATACTTGCCGAGGGTCTCGTTCGTAGGACCGTAGCCAGAATGATAGATGTAATACTCCAAATCGTAGAGCAATTCGTCGGCGGAAGGGTAGCGGTTGTGCAGTTCGTGAGCCAGGGCGCGGCGGATGATCTGGTCGAGCCGGTCGTCCACACGCGAGTCGAGTTTCCGGAAATCGGGGATCGCCATGTTGATGATCCGCTGGCGGGATTCCTCGGGCGTGTCGGCCTTGAAGATATTCCGGCCGAGGACCAACTGCGCCAGGACCACCCCCACGGAGAAGAGGTCGGAACGCTTGTCGGTAATCTGGAAGTTGGCTTGTTCAGGGCTCATGTAGTCGGCCTTGCCGGCCACCACCTCGCCCTCCTGGTCTTGGAGGAAGCCGCGGGCCTTGGCGATGCCGAAGTCCGTCAGCTTCACGTCGCCTTCGTAGGTCATGAGGATGTTCTTGCAGCTCACATCCCGGTGCACGATGCCGAGCGGGCAGCCCTGCTTGTCGCACTTGGCGTGGGCGTAGGCCAGACCGCGAGCGACCCGGCTGGAGATGAACACGGCCAATTCCACGGGCAGAATCCGCCGTTGAACGGCGAGCTGATGGATGAACTGCTCCAGGTTCATGCCCCGGATGAGTTCCATGGCGATGAAATACAACCCGCGGGCTTCGCCCAGGTGATAGGTCTGGACAATGTTGGTGTGGATCAGGTCCGCCACCAATTTGGCTTCACCAATGAAGTTGTCGATGAAGAGTTTCTGGTTGGTGTAGTCCTGGCGAACCACTTTGATGGCGATGCGCTTGACGAAACCGCGCGCGCCATGCTGCTCGGCCTCGTAGACGACCCCCATGCCGCCCTCGGCAATCTTGCGCACGATCTCGTATCGGAACTCGCTTTGAATGGCAAACAGACTGGCCACAGGGAAGTCTTGTGGCGGGAACCGACCGGCAAGTCAAGCCTTGGCGGCCAGAGGAGGCCATTTCGATCATAGGGCAGCGTCGCTCCGCATCGGTCCAATCAATGGCTGCCCTTGAATTTATCAATTCGCCATCGCTCACCCCGGCGGGTATGGTCTCCATATGAATCTGGACATCCGACGAACGAGGGCACCTCGGGAGGGGACGATCCGGAGACTCGGCAATTGGAGGCAACTATGGGTTTCCTAGGCTGGCTGCTATTGTTGGCGGGCGTCATCTGGGCAATGCGCAAAACAGGTGCGACGCGCGACGAGATGGAGGTGCTGCAAAGGCG
>CAYYMW010000204.1:0-12627 GCA_964472515.1 uncultured Verrucomicrobiota bacterium
GCCCACGCCCCCCAACGCAGGCCCAGCAGCCCCGCGAGACCGGCCGTCAGCCAGATCAGGGTCGAATCCGCGCGGGCCAGCCCCAGCAGGTTGCCGGCCGCCGCCGCGGCGGCACAGAGCAAGGCCGCGCCAGTAGCTGAGCGCCACCGCGCCAGTCCGGTCGTTGCACCTGGAGATCCGAACGGGTTTTGTGCCTTCATGCCAATCGCCCCTAAACCGAAGCCACGTCGATGAGCAAGCCTGTTGCAAGGCTAGGGGATGCGATGCGATTTGGCGAGCGCAGAAATGCACTTCCGTGATTCCGTGATCGCGCCCCCTCCAAGCCCAGCGAGCTGGGCGGCGTTTGGCTCCGGGTCAGACCCACCCGCGCAGCCAGTACGCGCAGTAACCCAACTGCTCGTGCAACCACAGTCCCAGATAACGAAGCGAGCCGCTCTGCGGCACCCAGGTCATCAGGTCGGGCCGGGACAAGGTGGCCAAGGCCTGATAGTCGCAGCCCACACAGGTCACCGGCACCCCCAGCCGTCGGAAGAGCGCCTCGGAGCGGCGCAGGTGCGAGGCCGAGGTAACCAGGATGAGGGACTGCCACTTCTGCAGCCGCATCAACGCGGCGGTCTTCACCGCTTCTTCGCGGGTGTTGTGGCAGGGACTCAGGGGATAGATGGGCGGGCAGGGGAGCCTCCACGTCAGAAACCAGCGGCGGAGCAACTCGGATTCACTCGGCAACCCCTGGCCGGGCGGAGGAAGCCCTCCGCCCAAGACCAACGCCCGCCCCTTGCCCAACCGTGCCAACTCGGCCACCGTGAAGGCCCGATCCGCCGTCTCCTCCCAGTCGATGCCCATGGTGTTATCCGCCGACGGACGCAGGCTGCCTCCGAGCATGAGGATGACATCCGCCGGGGGCAGTTGCGCCAAATTGGGCTGCCGATAGGGCCGCTCCAGCCCGGCCAGCAAACCCGCCATCAAGCGCGTGTTCCCCAAGAGGGTAACGGTGAGCACCACCACCGCGGTGGCCAGCGCCATCTGCCAGCGCCGCCGGATGGTGAGCCACAGAGTCGCCAGCACCAGAAAAAGCCAGAGCATCGCCAGCGGGTCGAGCAACTGTTTGATGAATTCCATCGGGCCGTACTGCCGGTGGCCTGCCCGCCTCACGACGGAACCTACCCGCGTGGCTGAGCGGCTTCCCGTGCCCAAGCGTCGGCTTCGAAAATCTGTTCCAGCGACGGTTGGGGCACCACCCGGTGCTCCGCCATCACCCGGGAAACCGTGGTGGTGATGTCCACAAAGCCAATCCGCCGCTGGCAGAAGGCCGCCACCGCCACTTCGTTGGCGGCGTTGAGCACGGCTGGAAGCGTGCCGCCGGTTTCGCCGGCCTGGCGCGCCAGGGTCAGGGCGGGAAACCGATCCGGGTCAGGCTCCTCGAAGGTCAAGGTGCCAATCTTGGGAAAGTGGGTCTGGACCCGGTCGCTGCCCACCCGGTCGGGATAAGTGAGCGCATATTGGATCGGCAGGCACATGTCCGGAGTCGAGAGTTGGGCCAGCAGCGAGCCGTCCACGAACTCGACCATCGAATGGACGATGCTCTGGGGATGAATCACCACGCCCACGCGCGGCATTTCGATATCGAAGAGCCACCGGGCCTCAATCATCTCCAATCCCTTGTTGAACAGCGTGGCCGAATCGATCGTGATCTTGGAGCCCATCACCCACGAGGGATGCTTGAGGGCGCGTTCCAGCGTGATGGACGGAAACTCGGCCTTCGGGGTGCGGCGGAACGGTCCGCCCGACGCCGTCAGCAGCAAGCGGCGGATCGAGGCGTTGGGCTTGCCGTCCAGGCACTGGAAGATCGCGGAATGCTCGCTGTCCACCGCCAGCACACGCACGCCGTGGCGGCGGGCTTCCTCCATGACGATGTGCCCGGCCATGACGAGAATTTCCTTCGAGGCGATGGCAATGTCCTTGCCGGCGCGGATGGCCGCCAGGGCCGGAACCAAGCCCGCCGTGCCAACGATGGCAATGAGCACAATATCCGCCTCGCGCATCGTGGCCAGGTGGACCAAACCGTCCTCGCCCGCATGCACCGCCACCTCCGAACCCAGGGCCGCCTGGACCTGGGCCACCTTGGCCGGATCGCGAACCGAGACCGCGGCGGGCCGGAACCGCCGGGCTTGCTCGACCAAGAGGTCGGTGTTGCCGCCGGCGGCGAGTCCGATC
Source organism: uncultured Verrucomicrobiota bacterium (assembly GCA_964472515.1). Lineage (GTDB taxonomy): Bacteria > Verrucomicrobiota > Verrucomicrobiia > Limisphaerales > J093 > CAYYMW01. The sequence goes on from CAYYMW010000204.1 coordinate 2,215, forward strand.
AAGCGAATATGGCTCGGCAGGTCTTCAGCCACCTTGATGGTGCTGGTCCCAATCGATCCGGTGCTCCCGAGGAGTACGACTTTCTTCATGTCCGCCGCCATTTAAGCCGGGTGCGCGCGCAAAAGCAACGCGACATCTTGGCCATCTGCCACTCCGCCAACGGACTAGCGGGTGGGGCGCAGATGCTGATCGAACCAGTCGGCGAACAAGCCGATATCCAGGATCATCGTGGGCCAGCCGTGTTTCTTGCCGGGGCGGATCACCAACTGAACCTCGCGGCCCGCCTGGCGCGCCCGCTCGACAAACCGTTGCGACTGGTCCAGCGGCACGAGCGTGTCCGCCCCGCCGTGGATGATGAACGTGGGCGGCATGTTGGTGGTGATATGGTCGATGGGAGACAACGCCCCGCCGATGACCTTCCACCCTTCGATGGTCTCGGACCCCGGCCCGAACGCCTTGCGAAAACTCTTGGGTGGGCCGCCATCGCGCAGGTTCTCCGTGGAGTCTCCCAGATTCAGCAAATCCGTTACCGGATAAAAGCAGGCCACCGCTTGGACGGCGCTGGATTCACGGTCCACCGGGTCCTTCGCGTCCGCGCTCCCCGGCCCTCCCATGGTGCCGACCACAAGCGAGAGGTGCCCGCCGGAGCTGCCGCCGGTGATGCCGAGCCGGCCGGGATCAACGCCGTATTCCTTGGCGTGATACCGCACAAACCGCACGGCGCGGAGGATGTCCTCGGCGATTTCAGGCACCGAGAACTTGGGTTGGGAACCATGCGTGACCGCGAAGACGGTGTAACCACGGCGCAACAGCGAAGCGAAGATGACCGGATTAATGGCGTCATGGCCGGATTTCCAACTGCCGCTGACCATGAGCAGGATGCCGGCTCCGTTGGGCGACTTCGGCTGAAACACATCGATGGTCAACACCGTGCCGGCCCGGCGGGTGTAAACGACGTTGGGCGTGTGGCGAAATGAAGGGTGGTACCACCACCACGCCAAACCCACCAGCAGCGCCACCAGACCGACGGCCGCCACCAACACCAGGAGGACTCTCAACAGGATGCGTTTCATGATCGGGCTGGCCGACACTCTTAACCCGGGTGACCCGGCTTGACGAGTGCAAACGTGCCGAAGCTCATGGTTTCGCCCTCGCAAAGCCCCCCTTGACCCGACTATCGCTTCACCCTTTACGGTGACTGGCGCCGGCATGGTGTCGGCGGTATAACCAAAGCCATACGATGAAAGAAATGAACAAAGAACAGTGGGTTGGTATGTTTCGGGAGATCGGATTGACGGATGAGCAGATGCGCCAATGGCACCGGGTGTTCGAGACACGTCATCCGGCGGGCCACCAGAGCTTCCTGGAGTGGCTGGGCCTGCCGGCCCAGGAAATCGAGCGCATCCGGGCGGCCAGCCGCTGAGGTCAGCGAGGGGCGGCTGTGGTGGGACCGCAGCCGCCCCTCTGTGCGCCATTGGGGCGGTTGGGCCGTTCGCACCATCCAAACATGAGCAGGGCATTGACCATTTCACGGCTCGCGGAATCGTGCGGGCTCTCGCGGAGCACGCTGCTGTACTACGACCGCATCGGCCTGCTGCCGCCGTCGGGGCGCACGGCGTCCGGCTATCGTCGCTACACGGCCCGGGACCAGGCGCGCCTCCGGCGCATCTGCGCGCTGCGAGCCGCGGGCCTCGCGCTGTCGGAGGTCCGCGTCATGCTTTCCGCGGGCCGGTCCCACCGCGCGCGGGTGGTGGAGCGCCGCCTGGCGCAGTTGGGCAACGACCTGGCCGGAGTGCGCCACCAACAACACCTGTTGACGGCGATGCTGCGGCAGTTGAACTGCGGCGGCGGGCCCCCGACGGTGGACAAGCGGCTGTGGGTGGCGATGTTCCAGGCCGCGGGGCTGGATGAGTCCGCCATGACGCGCTGGCACGCCGAGTTTGAGTCGCGCGCCCCGGCGGGCCATGAGGAGTTCCTCCGCTCGCTGGGCATTCCAGAAGAGGAGCGTCGCGCGATTCGGGCCTGGTCTCGGCAGGCGGCGGCAGGATTCGGTTTGTCGGGCTCCTCGTGAGGCCGTTCCCGCTGCCCTTCCTTCCGGCCGTTTCACGGCGCCGGTCTTGAACCCGGCCCAATGCCGTGCGATGATTGCTGCTATCATGCCAAAGGCTATTGAACTCAAGCTCGGTGAGGGCGATCCCGCCCCATCATTCAGTGCTGCCACCCAGTCTGGTGACCGGGTTTCCCTGGCCGACTACCGGGGCAAATACGTCGTCCTCTACTTCTACCCCAAGGACAACACCCCCGGTTGCACGGTGGAAGCCTGCGGTTTTCGGGACACATGGCAGGAACTGACCAACCGGGGCGTCGTGGTTCTCGGCGTGAGCACCGATTCGGTCAAGTCCCACGCACGGTTTGCGCAGATCTTCAAACTCCCGTTCCCGTTACTGTCGGACGAGGATCGCAAGATCGTCACCGCGTATGGGGTTTACGGTGAGAAGACCTTCATGGGGCGGAAGTTCATGGGCCTCCACCGGGTGACGTTCCTGATCAACCCCGAGGGGAAGATCCAGCGCATTTGGACGAAGGTGAAGACCGCCACTCACGCCAAGGAGGTCCTGGCGGCCTTGGGGTAGCCGCGTTTGCGTGATGATCGCCCCGTGCGTTTTGGCCGAAAGTTGGAACGAAAAATGCGGTTTCGCGTGGTTGGGAAATAGGGTAGGTTGGGCAGGTCAGGGTTTGAGCACCGCAACGGCCGGTCTTAGACTGGCTGAGTGAGGGCCGGTGCTCAGGCCTGTCCAACCAGCATTTCCGCCTGCCAGTCTCGCAACGAAAGGGCCAGCGATGGACCAACCGATGGTTTACGCGGTCAATGCCCGGTTCTGGCTGGACGAACTCGCCCAGCGCCTTGACCGGCGGGTGACCCTCCAATCGGTGCCTGACACCGAACTGGAGAAATGGAAGCAATTGGGCTTCAGCCACATCTGGTTGATGAGCGTCTGGGAAGTCGGGGCTCGAAGCCGGACGGTGGCGCAGGAAGATCCCGAGGTGCTTCAGTACGGCAAGGAGCGCTTGGCAGGTTTCGCACCCGCCGAGCTCTGGGGCTCCCCCTACGCCCCCAGCCGATACGGCGTGGACGAGCGGCTCGGGGGCGATTCCGGATTGGCCGTCTTTCGGGATCAGCTTCACCGTCACGGTCTGCGCTTGCTGCTCGATTTCATTCCCAACCACACCGGCTTGGACCATCGGTGGCTGGCCGAACACCCCGAGTGGTACCTCCATAGCACCGTCCGCCAGGAGCACACCTTTCCGGTCCCGGTGGACGGGGGAACCGTGTGGGTGGCCCACGGCAAGGACCCCTATTTTCCGCCTTGGCGGGACACGGCGCAACTGGACCATCGGCGGCGCGAGGTGCAGGCGGCCTTGCGGGGCGAATTGGGAGACCTGGCGCAGCGCTGCGATGGCGTGCGCTGCGACCTCGCCATGCTGGCGCTGCGCGAGGTTTTCCAGCGCACCTGGCAAGACTGGCCGGGCGGCCCGGCGGAGGAGCCCCCCGAATTCTGGGCCGAAACCGTCGCCACCATCAAGGCGGCCCACCCGGACTTCCTCTTTCTGGCGGAGGTCTACTGGGACTTGGAGCCCCGGCTGCAGGAGTTGGGCTTCGATTACACCTACGACAAACGGCTGTACGACCTCCTGGTGGCGCGAGACTCCGAGGGAGTGCAACACCACGTGTTGGGGAATCTGCGTTCGTTTCTGGATCGCTCCGCGCATTTCGTGGAGAATCACGACGAGCCGCGGATTGCGAGCCGGCTGGCCTTGGCGGAACACCAAGCCGCCAGCCTGGCCAGTCTGGGGCTGCCGGGGATGCGCCTCTTGCACTACGGAGAACTCGAAGGCGCCTGCGTTCACGGCCGCATCCACGCCTGTCGACGACCCCAGGAACCGGCCCAACCCGAAATCGCCCAATGGTACGAGGCCGTGCTGCGCGCCTTGGGTGACTCCTCGGTGGGCCGGGGCGAGGCCCTCATCCTCAAGCCCCGCGAGGCCTGGGCCGGCAACGAGAGCTGGCGGCACTTCGTCCTGATCGAGTGGCAGACCCACGTGCCGGACTTCGACCTGGTGGCGGTCAACTTGGCCGGTCACCGCAGCCAGTGCTACGCGCCGCTCCAGGCGCTGGACCTCAACCGCTACGTCTGGCGTATGGAGGACCGGTTGGGCGCCGAGCGGCACGAGCGTCATGGCGACGACCTCCAGTGCCAGGGGCTCTACCTCGACCTGCCCGCCCACGGCGCCCAGCTCTTCCATTTCCAGCCGCGTTAGGCTGGAAATCGCGCGGTCCACGGAGGAAGGACGGATGGCCCGCGTGCCGCCGCATGGACCACCGTCTCCCGCAATACGCCAGACTGGCTCCCGCGAGCACCGAGCTCACCCTTTGCCCTGGCTGTCGTAGTAGGCATCGACCTTGGCGGCCACATCGCGGTAGCCAATGTCGACCTCGTAGATTTGCTTAAGCTGCTCGACGCCTTCCTCCCGCTTGCCCATCTTCTCGTACGCCATGCCCAAAGCGTAGAGCAGTTCCTTCTTCTCATCGTCGAAGCCCACCTTCTCCTTCAGGGCGTTTTGGAGGGTGCGGGCGGCCAGATCGTGCATGCCGCGCCGGCCGAAGCACAGCCCCAGGTGGAGCATGGCCGCGATGCGCTTGTGGGGGTTGTTTTGGGCTTTCTGGAATTCCTGGATGGCCTCGGTAATGCGTCCGGCGGCGAAATAGAGCTGGCCGAGTTCGAAGCGGAGCACCAGGTCGCTGGGGTAGCGCTCCACCCGTGCCCGGCAATCCTCCAAGAGGAAGGCCTCGCGTTCCGCCCGCAGTGCGGCAGCCTGCTGTTCGTGGTCAGGAGCGCCGGGGTCGAGCTGGTCGATGGCGTATTCGATCCGTTTGACCTTGGTCTCCGCGATAGCCCGCTCCAAGGATGGATCGGCCGCCTCGGTGCCCGCCAGCCGCTGGTAATACTCGAGGGCGCGGTCGAAGCGCTTCTGCTGGGCATAGAGTTCGGCAATCGACCGCAGCAAGCGCAGGTTGTCGGGTTCCCCGGCCAGCCGGGTTTCGTATTCCTGGATCAGGTTATCGGTGACATCGCTGCTCTTCACCTCCCGTTGCGCCTGTTCGAGAGACACGGCCGTCTTCTCGTCACGGAGGATATCCCGGTAAGAGCCCTGACCGGTGGCGATGGTGTCGTACCCGCCTTCGTTGAGCGTGCGGTTGGCGGCCACATCCTTGACAGCTTGGGCGACCTCGGGATCGTTCGGCAGGGCGCGCGCGAGTTCGTCCATGATGGCCTCGGCCCGGTCCGCCTGCCCGGTCTCGGACAGGGTGCGGGCGAGCTTCATGGCCAACTCCTTGTCGCGGGGGTTCTGCTTGAAGACGATCTCCATCGAAAGGACCGCGGTGCGGGGGAACTCGGCCACCAGCGCCGCCTCGGCGAGGATGCGGTGGGCCGTCAGGTTGTTGGGATCCGAATTGAGGGCCTGTTCGGCGGCGTTGAGCGCGTCCAGGGGATTGTTGCGCAGCGTGGCCTGGGCCTTGACCAACCAGGGGTTGGCGGAGCCCAGAAATTTCTTGAAAAACCCAGCGCCGCCGCCGCAGCGCTTGAACTGGGCCGCCCGCAACGCCTGGCGGCACTCGAAGAAGGCGGGCTCCTTCTCCAACACCTGGGTGAACAACTGGATGGCGTAATCCAGGTTGTTGCGTTCCAGCGCGGTTCTGCCTTTCTCGTACTGTTCCCGCCAGGGGCGGGCGACCTGTTGCGCATTCGTCTCTGCCATGTCCGTCAGCTTAGGACAGGAACCGCAAAATGCCATCGCAAACATGCGGGGGACTGAGGCGGTCATGGGGGGGGCAGGCGGCGGTTCACCCCCCGGGCGTCTCCCCGCTTGCCAAGTGCCCGAGTTGTGAGCACATTAAGCGTTACGTAACAGTTACAAACCTAAGCATCATTCCCGCATGAGCAAACAGGCGAAAATCGAGATCGAAGGCAAGACGTACTACCTTCCGATTACTGAAGGCACCGAGGCCGAACTCGGCCTTGACATTTCGAACCTGCGCAACCAGACCGGGTATGTCTCGGTCGATGACGGCTACGGCAACACCGGCTCCTGCCTCAGCAAGATCACCTTCATCGACGGCGAAAAGGGCATCCTCCGGTATCGCGGCATCCCCATCGAGGAGTTGGCGGAGCACTCCTCGTTCGTCGAAACCGCCTTCCTGGTCATTTACGGGCATCTGCCCACGCGGGCTGAGCTCAAGCGTTTCTCCGACCTGCTGACCCAGAACGAGATGATCCATGAGGACATGAAGTTCCATTTCGAGGGTTTCCCCTCGAATGCGCATCCCATGGCGGTGCTCTCGTCGATGATCAACGCCAGCAGTTGCTTCTATCCCGAGTTGATGGGCTCGCCCAACCCGAAGCAGTTCGAGATTCACGCCGCGCGGCTGATCTCGCAGGTGCGGACGATCGCGGCCTTCTCCTACCGCAAGTCGCGCGGGCTGCCGATCATCTATCCGAAGCCGGCGTACAAGTACACCGCCAACTTCCTGCACATGATGTACTCGGAGCCGTATGCCGAATACGAACTCAAGCCCGAAGTGGTGCGGGCGCTCGACCTGATCTTCCTCCTGCACGCCGACCACGAACAGAACTGCTCGACGGCCACGGTGCGCATGGTGGCCTCGAGTCAGGCCAACCTGTTTGCCTCGGCGGCCTCCGGGGTTTGCGCGCTGTGGGGACCGCTGCATGGCGGCGCCAACCAGGCGGTCATCGAGATGCTCCAAGCCATTCATGATTCCGGCGACGACGGCTCCAAGTTCATCGCCGCCGCCAAGGACAAGCAGGGCGGCAAGCGACTCATGGGCTTCGGGCACCGCGTCTACAAAAACTATGACCCCCGGGCGAAGATCATCAAAAAGGTCTGCGATGAGGTGCTCAAGGCGCTGCATACCAGCGATCCGCTGCTGGACATCGCCAAGCGTTTGGAGGAGGTGGCATTGCGCGATTCCTACTTCGTCGAACGCAAGCTGTATCCGAACGTCGATTTCTACAGCGGCATCATCATGCGCGCGGTCGGGATTCCGACGGACATGTTCACCGTGATCTTCGCCATTGGCCGCATGCCTGGCTGGATCGCCAACTTCAAAGAGATCATGGAGGATCCCAAGAGCCGCATCTACCGGCCCCGCCAGATCTACATGGGCAACACCGTCGGCCACTACCAGCCCATCGACGAACGCCAGTAGCCGAGGCCCGGCCGAATCGGTTCCGCCCGCAGCCCGCCCCTGCGCCTCAAGCCTGGGTGCGCCGCGGCCCGGCCTTTCGCTGCGAAGCGACTTGCACCATCCGGCGAGGCCGTTAGGCTGACCTCATGAGCGGCTTGGCTGACGAGGCACGCGCAGTCCTGCTGGGTAACCCTTCGCTCGCGCCGGGGGGCGTGCTGCTGGCGGCCGTTTCCGGCGGTCTGGATTCGACGGTCCTCCTGCACCTCCTCGCGGCATTGGCCGCACGGGAGGATTGGCGGTTGGTGGCCGCCCATTACAACCACGGGCTGCGGGGCGGGGAGGCCAACGACGACGAGGCTTTCGTTCGCGCGGAGGCCGCGCGACTTGGGCTCGAGTGCGTCGTCGAACGGGGCGAGGTGCGCGAGCGCGCCCGGCTCGAGGGGGGTTCCTTGGAGATGTGCGCCCGCCGGCTTCGGCACGAGTTCCTGGCCCGGTCGGTGCTCGCGCTGGGAGGGCGGGACGTCGTCCTGGCTCACCATGCGGACGACCAGGTGGAGACCCTGTTATTGCGCCTGGCCCGCGGCAGTGGGGAGGGCCTGGGAGGCATGGCTCCCGTGGCTCCCTCGCCGGTCGCGCCGCAGGTGCGGCTGTGGCGTCCCTTGCTGCGGGTCGAAAAGGCGGCCCTGGCTGCCTACGCGATGGCCCACGGCCTGAGCTACCGGGAGGACAGCACCAACCGGTCGGCGGAAGCCTTGCGCAATCGCATCCGGCTGGAAATGGTGCCGTGGCTTCGCCGCCACCTGCAGCCCCGCCTGACCCAGGTCGTCGGCCGGTCGATGGCCGTCCTGCGGGATCAGGCCGACTGTCTGGATGGCCTGGCGGCGGCCTGGCTGGCGCATGCCGGGCCCGCTTACGCGGAGTTGCACGTGGCGGTGCAACGGGCCGTGCTCCTGCGGCAACTCCATGCCTTGGGCATCGAAGTGTCGTTCGAGTTGGTGGAGGGACTGCGCCAACATGCGGACCGGACCATTTCCGCGCCGGGAAGCCGGAATCTGCGGCGAAGCGCGGACGGGCGGATCGAGGTGCTGCTACCCCGGCAGCCCGTCGGGCTGGCCCCTCTGCAGGTCGAGTTCGACTCCCAACCGGGGCAGACCGTCTACGCCGGACTGAGCATGGCATGGGGGGTTCGATGGGTCCGTCCAGGGGACGAGGTTTCGCGCCAATTCGTGCCTGGCCGGGAGTGGCTGGACGCCGATGCCGTGGGGAGCAGAGTATGGCTGCGTACCTGGCAGCCCGGCGACCGGTATCACCCGCTCGGTCTTGGCCATCGCGTCAAGCTGCAGGATGCCTTCACCAACCAAAAGACCCCCCAAGCCGAACGCCACCGTCGCGTCATCCTCTGCCGCGAGGATGGCACGATCCTCTGGGTCGAGGGCTTGCGCCTTGGGGAGGCAGGCCGGCTCACCGGCCAATCCCGCCGGCTCCTCGAGTGGTCCTGGCGCCGGGAGCCCGGCGCGCCGTCACTCCTCCACGGAGGGTGACGTATCCGCAACCGGCAGAATCACGGTGAAGGTGCTCCCCTGGCCCGGTTTGGACTCGACCTCCAAGCCATGCCCCATCTCCTTCGCGAATTCGTAGACCATGTAGAGTCCCAGCCCCGTGCCGCGCCGGGTGGACATGGCTTTGGTGGTGAAGAAGGGCTCGAAGATGCGCGAGAGCACCTCCGGGGTAATCCCCGAGCCGTTGTCCCGCACGAACAGCAGCACATACTCCGGGCTGGGGGCGGGAAGCAACACCGGGTTGGGCGGGGGCGTCAGACTGCGCCGGGCGCCCACCACCACCCGGCCGCGCCCGGTCGAGGCCTCAACCGCGTTGATGGCCAGGTTCAGCAGCATCTGCCGCATGAGATCCTTCACCCCGAGCACCAGCGGCAGGCCGGGCTCACACTCGCTGTGAAACTCCACCTCCTTGAGGAAGCGCTCCGCCATCAGCCGGAGGGTCTCCTCCACCAGACCGGAAACGTCGCAGGCGGTGGGCCGCTTGTCGGCGGCCCGGCCAAAACCGAGCAGGGCGCGCACGATGCCCGAGCCCTGGTCCACCATGGTCTTGATCCGCGCCACCCGGGTCTGGATCTTCTCGCGATCGTCCAGATTGCTCTCGATGATCTGCGCCGAGCCCTTGATGATGGAGAGAATGTTGTTGAAGTCGTGCGCCACGCCGGCGGCCAGCGTGCCCAGGGCGGTCATCTTCTGGCTCTGCGCCAGGGCCAGCGTGGCGTGTTCCAGATCGCGGGTGCGCTCCTGCACCATCTGCTCGACCTGCGCGAAGCTGCGGCGCAACCGCAGATGGCGGTTCACCGCCAGACTGGCAAAGAAGACCGCCGCCGCCAGCCCGGCGACCCCGACGCTCAGGGTGCGGGGCTCCTGATACCAAGGCAGGACCACCGGGAAGTCCAGCACGGCGGGGCGCAGTTCCGTGTTCCAATTGCGGTCCATCGCGCGCACCTCGAAACGGTGTTCCCCCGGTGCCAGGTTGGTGAAGGTGACGCTGGTGGCCGGCGTGTAGCCCGACCACTCGCGCTCGTCAAGGCGATGCGCGTACAGCAGTCGATCCGCGGAGGTCACCCGCCACTTGTCGATGCCTTGGAAAACCACGCGCACCGAGTTTTCCGCGCGCTCATCCACCTTGATCTGAAGCGTCTTGGGCGCCTCAATGTCGGCCTTCGGGTAATAGAGGCTCAAGCCCCGGGGCGTGCCTGCCCAGACCCGCCCCGTCCGGTCCTCCATCACACTGTAGCAGACACTGCTCGGCAGCCCCTCCTCCTCGCCCACCCAGGCCCAGTGCTCCTTGAAATACCGATGCAGACCGCTGCTCGTGGCCACCCAGACACTGCCATCCCGCCCGCGGATCATGTCGTTGACCCGATCCAGCCCGGCGCGCACCACGGTCCAGGTCTTCCCGTCGTATTCCACGATGCGACCGTGTCCCGCGCACCACAGCCGCCCTTGCTCCATCTCGATCAGGCTCACCGCGCTGTCATCCACGTAGCCCTCCGCGCTGGTCGCCCGTTGCCAGCGGCCGTCCCGCCACACCGCCAGTCCCCCGCTTCCCCCGGCCCACCAGTCGCCGTTCCCAACCTGCCGGAC
>CAYYMW010000205.1:0-12543 GCA_964472515.1 uncultured Verrucomicrobiota bacterium
ACGCCCAACGGATCGAGGAATGGCGGGCGATGCGCTTTGGCATGTTCATCCATTGGGGACCGGTGAGCCTCAAGGGTACCGAGATTGGGTGGTCGCGCGGAGCGCAGGTACCGGTCGAGGAGTACGATCAACTCTACACGCACTTCAACCCGGAGAAGTTCGACGCCGACGCCTGGGCCACCGCCGCGCGGGAAGCGGGGATGAAGTACCTGGTGTTCACCACCAAGCACCACGACGGCTTCTGCATGTGGAACACCCGCCAGACGGATCACAACATCATGCGCTCGCCTTTCGGGCGCGACGTGGTGAAGGAACTGGCGGCGGCGTGCCGGCGGCAGGGCATCGCGTTCGGCACGTACCATTCCACCTGCGACTGGCATCATCCCGATTTCCCCCTCACCAGCCCGGGAGGCTCGGTGCGGCGCACCACCAGCGACCTGGATCGTTACGAGGCCTACCTGCATGCCCAGGTGAAGGAGTTGATCACCGGGTACGGTCCTCTGCTGCTGATGTGGTTCGATGTGCCGCAGGAGTTCGACCAGGCCCGCGGCCTGAAGTTGGAGCAATGGACCCGTTCCCTCCAACCCGACATCATCATCAACAACCGCAGCGGCGCGCAGGGCGACTACGACACGCCCGAACAGCGCGTCGGCGGGTACCAGGACCAGCGGCCTTGGGAAACCTGCATGACCATCGCCAACCAATGGGCCTGGAAGCCGGATGACCCGATGAAGTCGCTCGCCGAGTGCCTCCAGACGCTGGTTCGTTGCGCGGGCGGCGACGGCAACCTGCTGTTCAACGTGGGACCCACGCCGGAAGGCCTGATTGAACCTGCCCAGGTCGGACGTCTGAAGGAGATGGGCGCGTGGCTGGCGAAGCACGGAGAGAGCGTCTATGGCACCCGCGGCGGGCCATGGAAGCCCACCAAGGACTGGGCCAGTACGCGCAAGGGCAACACGGTCTATCTCCACGTAATGCGGTGGACTGGCGATACTGTCAGCTTGCCAAACCTGCCCGGCAGGTTGGTGAGCAGTTCGCTCATGGACGGCGGCACGCCTCATGTCGCCCAGGCCGGCGACCGGATTCTCGTAACCGTGCTCCCGTGGGACCGGCGGGAGATCGACACCGTGGTTAAGCTGGAATTTGCGGAGCCTGTGATGGGCATGGCGGCCGTGGCGTCGGCCCCCGCAACGGACGTGAAGGCCACGGCCTCGAATGTTTACCAAGGCATGGACGAGTTCGCCGCCGACAGGGCCTGGGACGGTGATTCCGGCACTCGCTGGGCCACAGACGGCGGCACGCATGAAGCTTGGATCGCGGCGGACCTGGGCAGACCGGTGCGTTTCGACGGTCTCCGGGTCGAAGAGGCTTATGCGGGCCGGGTGCAGCGTTTCGAGTTCCAACTCAAGGAAGCCGAGACCTGGAAGACGGTCCTGACGGGCACCAACCTGGGCGAGCATTACGCGCAGAAGTTCCCGGCGGTGAGCGCGCAAGAAGTCCGCCTGAACATTTTGGAGGCCACCGAAGGGCCGACGTTGAACGGAATCCAGTTGGACCGCCTGACCGACACCGCCGAGGCGCCTGCCGTGGCCACTCCCGATCCTGAGCGCGCGGACCTGCAGCGGGAATTCCTCCACTGGGGCTTCGGCATGTTCCTGCACTTCAATCTCGCCACCTTCGCCGACGTGGACTGGGCCACCGGCCACGAGGACCCGGCCAGCTTCCGCCCCGCCAAGCTGGACTGTGGCCAGTGGGCCGACGCCGCCAAAGCCGCCGGGATGAAGTATGCCGTGCTTACCACCAAACACACGGAAGGCTATGCGCTGTGGGATAGCGAGACCACCAAGCACGACATTACGGCGTGCAAGAACTACCGTGGCGGCAAGGGCGACGTCGTGCGCGAGTTCGTGGACGCCTTCCGCAAACGCGGCTTGAAGGTGGGCTTCTATTACTGCTTCCCAGGCGACTATTCCCAAGGCCGTCTCATACCCGGCCAGGCTGACCTCCACGGCTTGCCGCCTGAGGCTGCGGGCGACTTTATGGGCTTGATGCGGCGGCAATTGACCGAGTTGCTCACCAAGTATGGGCCGGTGGATTTGCTCTGGATCGACCAGTACGCCAATCCTTACACCAAGGCCGCCTGGCCGGAGTTCCTCAAACTGGTGAAATCGCTGCAACCGCGCTGCGTGGTGCTCGCCAACAATTCCCATGACTTCGCTGAAACCGACATCCACAGCTACGAGTTCCCCTGGATGCCCACGCTCCCTGCGGCGGACAACACCATGGCCTCGGAGGTCTGCGACACCATTCAGCCTGGCGCCCGCTGGTTTTGGGACCACCGCGTCGGGAAGGACCAGTTGCAGCCTGCCGAGGACATCGCCCGCATGGTGCGAATGCTCAACGCGCGCCAGGCCAATTACCTCCTCAACGTGCCGCCTGACCGCGACGGTCTGATCCCGGCGGCGCAGGTCGAGCGGCTCAAGGAAGTCGGCCGGTTGTTGCGCAATGCGCCTCCCTCCACCACCCCCGCCAAACCATGAGTCAACTTGATTGGACCATCATTGCCCTGTACCTGCTTGCGGTCGCGGTGCTCGGGGTCGTGGCTGGCTTCTTGCGGCGCGCCGGTGAACGCGGTGGCGAGGGGGGGCATTATTTCCTGGCGGGCAACACCCTCGTCTGGCCGGTGATCGGCTTGGCGATGTTCGCCGCGAACATCTCCACCGTCCACTTGGTGAGCCTGGCCGAGGCAGCTTACAAGTACGGCTTGGTCTACGGCAACTTCGAGTGGATGGCGGGTTTCACGCTGATCCTGCTGTCGCTCTTCTTCGCCCCGCTCTATCTGCGATCGCGTGTCGCCACGCTGCCGGATTTCCTCGAACGGCGCTTTAGCCGTCCCTGCCGGGACGTGCTGGCGGTGGTGTCGCTCTTTTCGGCCATCGTCATCCACATGGGCGTGGCGTTATACACCGCCGCGTGGGTGCTGCGGGGGATTCTTGGATTGCCGCTCGGGGCCACGATTCTCGGCGTAGACGCCCTGATGTTCTTCATTGTGGTGCTGGGCCTGCTCACGGGCATCTACACCATGGTGGGCGGCCTGCTGGCGGTGGTGTGGACCGAGAGCGTGCAAACGGTGCTCCTGTTGGTCGGCGCGGTGGTGATTACCGTGGTCGGTTACCTTAAGGTGGGTGGTTGGGGGGCGCTGGCGCAGACCCTGGCTTCACATCCGCACCCGCTGGCGGCGGTGGCGGGCAGCAAGGTGACCTGGGGTACCGGCAACTTTCTGCACATGGCGCGCGGCGCGGGCGATCCCTCCGGGTTGGCGTGGTATTCCATCCTCCTCGGTTATCCCGTGCTGGGAATCTGGTACTGGTGCTGCGATCAGACCATCGTGCAGCGCGTGCTCGCGGCGCGCGACGAAACCCAAGCCCGGCTGGGTCCGCTCTTTTGTGCCCTGCTCAAGGTCCTGCCGGTCTTCATCTTTGTCCTGCCGGGCGTGATCTGTGTTGGCTTGGTGCAGCAGGGCGCGTTCGGCGGCGCGGCACCCGCGACCGCCGCGGACACCTACACGTTCCTGATCACCCGCCTGCTCCCCACCGGGCTGAAGGGGTTGGTCGCCGCTGCCATGCTCGCCGCCGCCATGCAGACCTGCTCCGCGGCACTGAACTCGACCGCCACCCTCGTCGCCTACGATTTGTTCAAGCGTCACAACCCGGAGTTGCCCGACCACCGGTTGGTGCAGATCGGCAAAATCACCACGGTCGTCGGGACCATTCTGGCCATCGTGTGTTCGCCGCTGTTCGGGCATTACACGACGCTGTTTGAGGGCATCAACAAGCTGATCTCCTACGTGGCCCCGCCCATTACCGCCGTCTTTCTGCTCGGCGTTTTCTGGCGGCGCGCCTCGGGCAGGTCCGCCTTCCTGACCCTGCTTGCCGGCATGGGTCTCGGCCTGATCATGTTTGTGCTGGATTGGAACCATCTCTATCGCGGCGACTTCATGCTTACCGCCTTTGCGCTGCTCGCGGTCTGCCTGGTCGTGATGGTGGTGACCTCGCTGCTGTTCCCCGAGCCGTTGACCAACGAAGCCAGGGCTCTGATGTGGGAGGACTGGCGCGCCCCCTTGCGCAGCGCCGGCCAAGTGCGCTGGTGGGCGGCCGCCGTGGTCGCTTTGTTCGGGGTGCTCTACGTGGTTTTCCGCTGATGCGCTGTCATTCAACCGGAGTCTTCGCCATGAAAAACGTCATCCCTTGCCTCGCCCTGCTCCTGCTCGCCGGTTGTGCCGCTCCCCGGCCTGCCGAGCGCTACGCCTGGGTAACCGGCCTGAACCCTGACAAGGCCGCCCACTACCGTCAGCTCCACGCGAACCCCTGGCCCACCGTCAACCGCACGCTCAAGGAGTGCCACATCCGCAACTTCTCGATCCACGAGCGGGAGATCGAAGGCAAGCTCTACCTGTTTGCCTACTTGGAATACACGGGCAAGGACTTCGAGGCCGACATGAAGCGGATGGCTGCCGACCCCGAGACCCAGCGCTGGTGGAAAGAGACCGACCCCTGCCAACGGCCGCTTCCCGACGCCGCCGCCAAAGGCAAGATCTGGGCGGACGCCAAGGAGCTCTACTACCTCAAATGACCTCCCGCGAACGCATTCTCGCGGCCATCGAACACCGGGAACCGGACCGGGTGCCGGTGGACCTCGGGGGTACCCCCAGCTCCGGCATCTCCGCCATCGCTTACGGCCGCCTCAAGCAACACCTCGGCCTGTGCTCGGGACAGACACGCATCTATGACGTCGTCCAGCAGTTGGCCCAACCGGAGGACGACTTGCTGGACCGCTTTGGGGTCGATGTGCTCGATCTCGGGCGCACCTTCAACACCGAACCCGCTGCTTGGCGCAGCACCTCTCTGGCGGACGGCCAAACCGCCTACTACCCCGCGTGGTTCCAGCCCGAGCTCCAGCCGGACGGCTCCTTTGTCGCCCGCACGGCCGAGGGCCTGCCAATCGCGCAGATGCCCGCTGGTGGCACGTTCTTTGACCAGACGTGCTTCCCCTACGTCGACGGCTATCCCTCCGACTTCAAGGACCTTGACGCGCAGATGGGCAAGGTGCTTTGGGCTGCCTTGGTACACAGCCCGTGGGACCACGCCGCCGAACCGGGGTTCTGGGACGCATTGCGCCGAAAGGCGCTGGCCTTGCGTGCGTCTTCCAACCGGGCGCTGGTGATCGTCGCGGGCTGCAATCTCTTCGAGTGGGGGACCTTTCTGCGGCGCCTCGACCAATTTTGCATGGACCTGGCCAGTGAGCCCGCCCGGGTGGAGGCGCTGCTCGATGAACTCATGGTTCGGCACCTGGCCACGCTGGAGCGCGTTTGCCGGGCGGTTGGGGACGTCGCCGATATCCTCCGCTTTGGCGACGATCTGGGCACCAACGGCGGGCCGTTCATGTCGCCTGCCACCTACCGGCGGTTCTTCAAGCCCCGCCACGCGCAGCTTTGCGACTACGTCCACCGGCACAGCCGCATGAAGACGTTCCTGCATTGCTGCGGCTCGATCCGCGCCCTGTTGCCGGACCTCATTGAGGCCGGCTACGACGTGATCAATCCGGTCCAGACCAGTTGCCGCCACATGGAGCCGGAGCGCCTCAAGGCTGATTTCGGCCGCGACATCTGCTTCTGGGGCGGAGGCTGCGATACCAAGGCGGTCTTGAACCAAGGCACACCGGCCGAGGTGAAAGACCATGTCCGCCGTCGCTTGGACATCTTCATGCCCGGCGGCGGCTTTGTCTTCAACACCGTACACAACATCCTCCCGGAAGTTCCGCCCGCCAACATCGTCGCCATGTTTGAAGCCGTGCAGGCGTACCGCGGTTAGTCTGCGTGGCTCGTTCTCTCCGCCTGGAGGGGAGGCGCGTGGTCTTGCCCCAGTCGCGCAGTTCTTGTTGCCTCGTGGCGGCGTTTGTCTCACCTTGAGGGCATGACCATGCGGCCCATCGCTCCTTTCTCGCGGCGGCAGTTTCTCGGCACTCTGGGTGTCTCCACGGCGGCGCTCGCCTTGCCCGCTTGGAGCGCGGACGCCCCGGCAGGCGTCCTACCCGATCCCGTGCTCCGCTTCCCCGGGCCATGGGCATTCCAGATGCCCAAGGGGGCGATCATCCTCGTCAGCGACCAGCAACTCGAAGATCTTCAGGATCCCGATAAGGAGATCGACCTGAGCCTCAGCTCGACCCCGAACCGGTCCACCTTGCGCAAGGTCTGCGAGCAGCAACGCGCCGCCGGCGCCCGCACGCTCATCCTTGCCTTCGACCATTTCTGGGCCCAATACCGCCCCGGCCAGGGGGACAAG
The DNA here is from genome assembly GCA_964472515.1 of uncultured Verrucomicrobiota bacterium. GTDB lineage: Bacteria > Verrucomicrobiota > Verrucomicrobiia > Limisphaerales > J093 > CAYYMW01. The sequence continues at coordinate 6,342 of CAYYMW010000205.1, forward strand.
CCCCGCCAGCTCATGCCCGACATGGATGAGTACATCCAGCGCGTGGCGCGCCTGAGCGAGACGCTCAAGCAGTACGGCCTGGGGCTCGAACTCAGCCTGCTGAGTCCACTCGAACTCGGCCCGGGCTACCTCAAACGGACCGGTGAACAGGGCCGCTGGGTGCAGTTCCGCGAGGGCTTGCGCGATCCCCAGACCGGCCGCTACGAGGTCCAGCTCTGGCAGCACCGCCGCTGGACCAATAATAAGGGCTCCATCGACATCCAGCCTTCCGGCGTCCGGGTGTTTGCCTTCAAAGAGCGACGATTGCATGGGACGTCATTTTCAGCGGTCAACCCCGCCGAGATCGTCCCTTTGACCCAGCCCGCCGAACTCGTGACGTGGGAAGGCGCCAAGGTGGACTTCGGCGGCTCCTTCGCCGCCCGGCGCGTCACCGTTCGCGGGACGGGTGACGCTCAACTGGGCCCGCTGGACCGCGTGCTCGTGGTGATGTCCTACCAGACCCCCGAAATGGACTACTTCAGTCCCAAGGCCTTTCCTTTCCTACAGGATCTCGTGGAGCGCTATCACCGTGCCGGTGTGCCGCTCAACGGCCTCTACGCGGATGAAATGCACATCCAGCAGGACTGGGTGTACCACTCCCATCACGACGAAGGGCAGTTCACGCTCCGGTATCTTACCCCAAGCATGGCGCAGGCCTACGCGGGCGAGTACGGCGCGGAGTTTGCCGATTTCGAAAAGTACCTCGTCTATTTCTCCTACGGCCAGCATGGGTTCGATCCCACCATCGATGCGCGGCTGGCTGCCCAGCATGTCCTGGGTGACGGCCCGGACGCGGTGCATCGTACCGCTCTGTTGCGCCGCCGCTACTACGATTTGCTCAGCCGCACGGTGGTGGGCCTTTTCACCAAGGCTCGCGAGCACGCCGAGCGCCTGTACGGTCACGAACTCGAGGCCCGCGCTCACGCCACCTGGGCGCAGAGCCCCACCATCGACCGTTGGGAAACCGGCCCGCAGCATCATCCCGTCCGCCAGTACGAGTACACGCCGAACTTCCAATGGTCCAATACGGTGCAGCAGGCGGCGGCGGCGTGCGACGACTACTTCCTCTGGAACGACTTCCTCACCGGCGGTGGGAACGACCACGCCGAGGGCGGTTGGTCTGATCGCAACTACTACGCCCTCGCCCTGGCCTGCTCCACAGGCCTGCTCAACCGCGTCCCGTATGCCTACGCCGCCCATTGGGGCATGCCCGCCGCCGCGGCCGAGCGCCGTCAGGCCCTGGTCGACGCCTACGGCGCAGCCGCCAGCGCCCCCTTCCAAGCCATTGAGGATTCCGAGCACCGGCACGTCGAGGTGCTCATGCTCTATCCGCTCTCGCTGGTGGCCACCGAGGAGCGTTTTGGCTCGTGGATGACGCAGTATGGCTACGCCAACTACGTGACGCCCGGGCCGCTGCTGGCCAAGGGTCGCGTGACCGACGATGGAGCCATCGAGCTGGCTGGACGCCGTTTCACCACCGTCGCCGTGCTGTTCGAGCCCATGCCCCCGGCGGGTCTGCTGCCGTTCTTGAGAGAGTTCGTCGAGCGTGGCGGGCGGCTGATCTGGTCCGGTCCACCGCCGAGGTTCGACCTCAAGGGGCAATCCGTTCTCCCCGCGTGGCTGGAGCTCATGGGGTTGAAGGGACTCGGTTTTGGCCTTCAGGGTTTTCCCGCCCCTGGCGAGCAAGTGGGATTTGGCGGGGTGTTGGACGGTCTTCCGGCGCAACCCATCCTCACCCATTTCATAGTCGACCATCTCTATCCGGTTGAACCGGGTGACGGCACCGAGGTGGTGGCGCGGTGGCAAGGCAGGACGATCGGCACCCGCCGCGCCGCCGGCAAAGGCGGGTCGGCGATCTTCCTTGGGTTCCGCCCGCGCGACGATCAGTCCGCCTCCCTGGGGTACGAGGCGCGCTGGTGGTACGAGATCCTCAAGCGTCTAGGCGCCTACCCGGCTTCCAGCCCGGCCGTGGCCGGCGGAGACCATCCCTGCGTCATTTCCCGGGAATCACCGTATCTTGCCTGTCGCTTTCCCAACGGCACCGTCACCTTGGCGGCCCATTACCATCGGCACGAAGAACGGTGGGGAGGTGGCTTTCATCGCAACGCCGAGGAAGACGCCAAAATCCTGGCCGGTCACCCACTGCCATCTGACCGCTTGGAGCTGGCCCAATTCAGAGTCGCCGGCCACACGGTGGATTTTCGGGGGCGCTTGCTGCTCGCGTTCCGGCTTTCGGCGAAAGGCGACCTGCTCGCGTTTGGTGGCTACGATTGCTCCTCTGTGGGGATTGACGGCCGCAACCATTCCTTCGCGGAGCAACCGTTCGCCCATCTGTCCTGGGCTCCGGTCCAGGAGGCCCGTCGCGTCCCTCATGGTGCGGTTGCGGAAATCTGGCTGCAGGGAGAGGGGGAGGTGCGTCTCCCGGTGGGACCGCACCAACCTCAAGGACGCCTTTTCCGCAAAGGACCCAAACCGGGCGCGTTAGGGGACGAGCTGAAGGCAACCCTCAAGGACGGCACGCTCGGTTTTGCGTCCCAAGCCGCCTGGGGGTGGCAGCACTTGGTGCTGCTTTAGGGCTGCGCCAAGCCTGACCTACGGCGAAGCGGGCGGTTGGTTGGTGTCAGTGACGTCCGTCAGGGTCAGGGAATTGCTCGCCACCAATGCTTGGAGGATGACCGGCGCGGTCTTCATCAACGTCACTTTCTGCGAAACCTCCTTGGAAGGCAGGCTCTCCACTCCCTTGGAATTGAGCGCCGTGACCATGAAGTAGTAGGTTTGGCCCACCATCATCCCCTTGAGCACGGTTCGGTTGGTGTTTCCGACGGTGACGCTGTTCGTGTACTTGCCCGATTCAGCACCATAATAGACTCGATAGCCAACCACGTTCGGCTCCGTACTAGGCGACCAGCGGACGAACGCTTTCGACAAAACGTACCCGCCTGCCTGCAAGGCGGTAAAGGCGGTTACCAGGCACAGCCCCGCCGTGAGCACAGTGTTGAAATTGGATTTCTTCATAGCGAAACAGCCAGCCGCCGCTGATGCGCGGCAGGCCGACCCGTGTCAATTCTAACTTGAAGCAACTCTGGTGCCTCTCATTCCTGATGAGCAGAACGGCTTAATATAGCAGTACCAGTGCCTTGTGTAAAGCCGGGGAAAAATCCTGTGTTCGGCCATTCTTGGAGTTGCCCCGCCCGGCTTTGCGCGCTCGTGGTAGGGGGGTGTTCGCACGAATGTCGCCGCTCGCCGCGCTTGACTCCCAAATTGACAAGGCTCCCCGCCTTGGCCACTCTCGCCCCATGCCGAAACCCGCGTTAGGCCGTGGTTTGGGGGCCCTGCTGGGCGGTGCCGCTCCGGCGCCCGCGCCAGCCAGACCCGCCACGCCGCCCGCTCCCAGTGCCACCCAGGCCGCGCCCATCGACACGCGCGACAAGGTGGAACGGGTGGCGTTGGACCGTCTTCGCCCGTGCTCTTTCCAACCTCGGAAAGAGTTTGCCCCGGAGGCCCTTAAGGAGCTGTCCGAGTCGATTCGCGAGCAAGGCATCCTCCAACCGCTGGTCGTGCGGCGGCAGGGAGACCACTTCGAATTGATCGCCGGCGAACGTCGCTGGCGCGCAGCCGAACTCTCTGGCCTTAAGGAGGTTCCGATCATTGTCCGCGACGCCGACGACGCCACCGTGTTGGAGTTGGCCTTGGTGGAGAACCTGCAACGGGAGAACCTGAATCCGCTGGAGGAGGCCCAAGGCTACCGGCAGTTGATGGACCAGTTCCAATTGCGCCAGGAAGACGTGGCCATCAAGGTGGGCAAGAGTCGGGTGGCGGTGGCTAACTCCTTGCGCCTGTTGAAATTGCCTGTTGAAGTACAGGCCATGTTGCGCGACGGACGTCTCTCCGTCGGTCATGCCAAGGTGCTGCTGGGTCTGCCCAGCGAAAAGGAGCAGCGCTTGGCGGCCGAACGTGTGGTGAAGGACGGCCTGAATGTGCGTGAGACCGAAGGATTCGTCGCCCGGCTGCTGGCTCCTCCTCCCGGCGCGAGCGGGGCGGCCCCCACGCAGGCCACCGACTCCCGGGTGCGGGACCCGCATGTGGTAGCCGTTGAGGACCGCCTGCGGGAACGTCTGGGCACCAAGGTCGCCCTCCGTTACCGGCAGGGCCGGGGCGCGCTCGAAATCCGCTTTTTTAATGACGACGACTTGGACCGCATCCTCCAGGCCCTCGGGGTTAGCGTTGACTAACCGGTCGATTCAAGAAAAGATGGATGCTTATTCGACGTGATTGTACATGATTAACTCACCAGAACTCCGCGAGAAGTGCGCCCAGCAACTCGCCGCCGCGGCCGGCCGTATTCCCCAGATGTCCGCCTTCGTGGGATTGGACGGTTTTGTTGACGAGATTCTCCACGTGGTGGACAAGCGGGAGAGCGCGACCTCCTTCACCCGGGTGCCTACCATCGCCGCGCTCGCGGATCGTCTCGCCGCCGCCGCCGGCAAGAGCACCAACATCGAGTTGGTCTGCGCCATGCGGAAGTTGGGGGGCAACGGCCCCATTATGTCCAACGCCCTGGCGGCCTTCGGCCTGAAGGTCACCTACCTCGGCAACCTCGGTTACCCGGCCCTCCATCCCGTCTTCGAGGAGTTCGCCCGCCGCGCCGAAGTCATCTCCATTGCTCCGCCGGGATTGACCGATGCCCTCGAGTTCCACGACGGCAAGGTCATGATCGGCAAGCACGAGTATCTCAAGGAGATCACCTGGGCCAACATCGTGCAGCGGTGGAGCCAGGAAGCCTTCACCAACAAGTTCAAGAAGGCGGATCTGGTGGGCTTCGTCAACTGGACCATGATCCCGCACATGAGCGATGTGTGGGAGACCATCCAGCAGGATCTCTGCCCGCAGCTGAACGGCGAACGACGCAAGATTTTCTTCGACCTCGCAGATCCCGAGAAACGGCTGCCGTCAGACATCCAGCGCGCCTTGCGGCTGATCGCCGGATTCGGCAAGAACTTCGATGTCATCCTTGGCCTCAACGAGAAGGAAGCCTATGAGATCGGCAAGGTGCTGGGCCTGCCCGCCGGCGCCCGCACCGAGGACGGCCTCGCCAGCCTGACCCAGGAGATCTTCAAGCACGTGCCGGTGCAGACGCTGGTGGTTCACCCCGTCGCCTACGCGCTCTGCACCTCCGGCCAGGGGGTCTCGATGGTGCAGGGGCCGCACACCGCCAAGCCGCTGATCACCACCGGCGCCGGCGACCATTTCAACTCCGGCTTCTGCCTCGGCAAGCTCTTGGGTTTGGAGGACGCCCTCTGTCTCTACACGGGCGTCAGCACCAGCGGCTTCTATGTCCGTACCGGCAAGAGCCCTGCCGTGGCCGATCTGGCCGGGTTGCTGCGCAACTGGCCCCAGGAATAATCAGGGACTATATTGGACCAGGGACCGCCCGCCCCGTCCGGGGGGGGCGGCCCGGTGTGGCAAGCAACATGGTTCTGCCAGTCGTGAAGTACGGTGACCCCGTGCTCCGTAAAAAGGGAGCGCGGGTGGAAGGAATCACTCCGGCCATCCGCCAGCTCGTGGGCGACTTGATGGATACGATGGAGGACGCCAGTGGAGTGGGTTTGGCGGCCCAGCAGGTCGGTCACGCCCTCCAACTCATGGTCCTCGACGTCCGGGGTGTCAAGGATCGCCCCTCGACTCTCGAAATGGGCGGCCAGGCGGTCGATCCCGCCGACTACATGCCCATGGCTCTCCTCAATCCGGAGATCACGCCGGTGGGGCCGCCGGTCAAGGGGCCCGAGGGCTGCCTGAGCTTTCCCGAACTCTACGGCGACGTCGTCCGGCCCGAGTTGATCGACGTCCGGGGGCTGTCGGCTGAAGGCGAGCCGCTCCAGTTTCGTTGCGGCGGGCTGCTCGCCCGCGCCATCCAGCACGAACTGGATCACCTCAATGGCATCCTCTTCATCGACCGCATGACGACTGACTCCAAGCGGCAGATCCAAGCCGACCTGGACCAACTCCACGCCGACACGAAGGCCGCGCTGAAACAGGGCGGCAAGCGGAAATAGCCCTCCCGCCGCGCGGAAGGCCGGCGTACCCGGTTCGCCAGCGGCTCTCTTGGGCAACCCTCAGCCCCAAGCCGTGCGAGACCGGCTTCATGAAGGTGCCAGTCTTACGC
>CAYYMW010000206.1:0-12496 GCA_964472515.1 uncultured Verrucomicrobiota bacterium
GCTCTGCCCCATCAAAGGCTTCCGCTGGGCCGAGGCCCGCGTGCCGCTCCACGTGGTGGTGATGCGGGAAACCTACGCCGACGCCCATCAGGAGGGGTGGGCCTTGTTGACCACCGAAGATTTTGCCGATCCGCAACAACTGCCCCGCGATTACCGCCGTCGCACCGCCATCGAGGAACGGCACCGCCAACTCAAGTGCTTCTACGACCTGACCGACTTCCATTCCCGCTCCTTCAATCTCGTGGCCGCTCAGGTGGTGTTCGTGCTCCTGAGTTACACGTTGCGCCAGTGGCAACTGTGGAAAACCCAGCAAGACCAACTGGCTGGGCTTCATCCCGACCAGATCCAACGACGGCTCGATCTCCAACACCACTTCATTGTCATCTACCTGGCCCAGGCCTACGTGCAACTGCCCCTGGTGACCTTCACGCGCGAATTGCTGGAGTTGGCGCCTGCGGCGCGCGACCGGGCCCGCCGGACGATCCGCCGCTTGGAACAGAGCTTCCTTTCTCCGGTCGAACACCTCCGCCCACCGTGACGCGCACGATGGCCCGTCCTCCATGACCCCGCGCGAGTAATCACGAAAGGGTAATCCCGTACGGTCGCCTGCCCTCGTCGAGGGCCGCGCTCCCGCCGCCGCGCTCCTCGCCAGTTCCGCTCGCTCCCCACCTTGGCCATCCCAGGCCGCCCAAGCACCCGCTCGCTCCTGACTCCCACGCAAACCAACCGCGCTCCCTCCCCCAGTGTCTGAATCCCAGGAGATCGTAAAAGGAGTTGGCGCCCTGAAAGCGGCGCCGGTAAGCTGCGGCATGTCTCAGTCCCTCGCCAAGAACGTCCTTCATCTGGTGTTCAGCACCAAGGGCCGGGAGCCGACTCTAACAGACGCCGTGCGCGAACCGTTACAGCGTTACCTCACCGGGATCCTAACCGACCTCGACTCGCCGGTGTTGGCTATCAACTCCGTCCGGGACCACGTGCATGTGGTGTTCGTCCTGAACAAGAACCGCGCCTTGGCGGACGTGGTGATGGAGGTCAAGCGCGGCACGTCGCGCTGGCTCAAGACACAGGCTCCGCGATTCAAGGGATTTGGTTGGCAGACCGGCCATGGCGCGTTCTCGGTGAGCCAATCCTCGCTGGCAGAGGTGAAGGCGTACGTTGAGGATCAGGCCGAGCACCATCGTGTGAAGACCTTTCAGGAGGAATTCCGGGCGTTCCTGAAGCGGCACGGTCTCCAGTTCGACGAACGGTATCTCTGGGATTGAGGCCCCGTTCTCCCGCCGCTTACAGGGCGGGCGAGGTTCTCGGGATCGAGTTACCCGGGGTGTTACCCCGGGCTGATATGCCTCCACGCCGTTGGCGTGGTTGAGATGAGGATCCGACCTGCGGCGCGTGGGACGGGGCGTGGGTTGGAGGCGCGGTCGATTGGCGTGGTTGGGCTGAGGAGATCGCACATGCACGCGGGACGGTGCATGGGATTTGCCGTACGTCCGATAGGCAGGGTCGGTCGATACGAACGACCGGGAGGACGCGCCGAAGGCGCGGCGGCGGATCAGCTCGGGGCCTTCGCCCCGGGTAACAGGGGCAATGTATCGGATCGGCACCCTGTAGGAGGTGCCGGCAAGCGATGGCCAGCGGCCCGAGTGGCCAAGCCACGCTCCGGGCGACGTGGCCGTCACCCCACCGGCGGATGCGTTGGGTTTCCCGCCCGGCTCAGTTACCGCCTACTCGTGAATGCCCCACAAAGCCATGCGGCGCGTCGGCATTCGGCTTGCCAAACGGGGTTCCGGCTTCTAGTTTGCAGCCATGGGTTCGCAACTGGCGCAATACCTGCCCATTCTGATGTTGATCGTCGTGGCCGTAGGGCTCACGGGCGGCATGATGCTCTTCTCGGTCATCCTCGGGAAGCTGGGGCGGCGCTCCCAGATCAAGGACACCGCCTACGAGTGCGGCATGATCCCGGTGGGTGACGGCAAGTCGCGCCTCTCGGTGAAGTTCTACCTCGTGGCGATGCTCTTCATCCTGTTCGACATCGAGGTGGTTTTCCTTTACCCGTGGGCCGTGGTGTACCGCGACATGCTCAAGGACGCCGCCACCGCGAATCTGGTCTTTTTTTCGATGCTCTCGTTCATGCTCGTCCTCTTCGTGGGCTATCTTTACGCCCTGAAGAAACGCGCCTTCGATTGGAAGAGCTAGGGCTGGCGCTGGCCGCGCCCGGCTTGGCAGGAAACCTCGGTCCCCAGGCACAACACCGCATGAAAGCTCCGGTCATCAAGTTCGGCACCTCCGGTTGGCGTGGCATCATCGCCCGCGATTTCACCTTCGACAACGTCCGCGTGGCCGCGCAGGCCATCGGGCAATACCTGCTGGCGGAACTCGCCAACCCGGCCTCCCCCATCCACGGCCGCAAGCCCGTGCTCATCATGGGGCACGACACCCGGTTTATGGGGCCGGAGTTCACGCGCGAGACAGCCGAGATCCTCGCGGCGAGCGGCATCGAACCCCTGCTTTGCGAGCGCGACGCCCCCACGCCGGTCATCTCCTACACCATCCGCAAGCGCCAGGCCATCGGCGGCATCAACATGACCGCCAGCCACAACCCGCCCCAGTACCAGGGCCTCAAGTTCTCCCCGAGCAACGGCGCGCCCGCGCCGCTGGAGATCACCAAGCAGATCGAGGCCAACGCCGCCGCCCTCTTCGCCGCTAATTGGGAATTCGTCAAACCCGCCGGGTTCAAGTTCACCCCGCGCACGTTCGACCCGCAGCCGGCCTACTTCGCCCAACTCAAGAAGCTGATCGATTTCGACGCCATCCGCGCCGCGAAGCTCAAGGTGGCCGTCGAGCTCATGTACGGCACCGGGCGCGGTTACCTGGACCACCTGCTGACCGAAGCCGGCGCCAAGGTGACCACGTTCCACGGCCAGCCGGACCCGACTTTCGGCGGACATCACCCCGAACCGAACGCCGAAGGCATGCAGGCCGCCCGCGAGTGCATCCTGAGCGGTCGCGCCCAACTGGGCCTCGGTTTGGACGGCGACGCTGACCGCTTCGGCATCGTGGACAAAGACGGGCGCTGGCTCACACCCAACCAAGTGCTGACCCTGGCCCTTTACCATCTTAAGAAGAACCGCGGTTGGACCGGCGGAGTGGTGCGCACCGTGCCCACGAGCCACCAGGTCGATGCCGTCGCCAAGTGGCTCGGCGTCGAGGTGTTCGAAACGCCCGTGGGCTTCAAGTGGATCGGTGCCAAGATGGAAGAGCAGCCCATCATCGTCGGCGGCGAAGAATCCGGCGGTCTGAGCGTCAAGGGCCATATTCCCGAGAAAGACGGCATTCTGGCCTGCCTGCTCATGGCGGAGTTGGTCGCCACCGAGCGCAAGCCGCTGGGCAAAGTGCTCCAGGCCATCGAGAAGGCCACGGGGGCCTATTACACGGACCGCATCAATCTCGCAGTCCAACCCGACCAAAAGGACGCCCTGCTGGCGAAACTCGCGGGACCGGACCGCATCGGCCCGTTCAAGGTCGAGAAGTTCATCACCGTCGATGGCAGCAAGTTCGTCTTTGCCAACGACGAATGGGTGGCGTTCCGCGCCAGCGGCACCGAACCGCTGATCCGCTGCTACGTCGAGGCCCGCTCCGAGGCCCAGCTCAAGAAGTTACAGGCGGCTTGCCGCAAGCTGCTCCAAGGCTGAGCCCTCCCGGACTCACCCCACCCTGCCCGTGCGCGACTTCTGGAACAATAACGCGGCGCGGCGGTTTGCGGAATGGTGCGTGCGCTACGAACGCCGCACCATCACCATCATGGTGACCCTCGACTGCCGGCGGCAGAAACACGCAGCCACCGCGCCCTGCCCGGAGTGTTCCGAGTTGATCCAATACGCCATGGTGCGGCTGGATCGTTGCACCTTCGGCTCTGCCAAACCCGCTTGCGCGCAATGCCCCGTCCATTGCTACCTCCCCGCCCAGCGGGAGCGGATGCGCCAGGTCATGCGCCGCGCCGGACCACGCATGCTCTGGCACCGCCCGTGGCTCGCGCTGGTCCATCTGGCCCACGACGCCGTCTCCCGCCGGGCGGCTCGGTGAAATTCCCGGTGCTTGCTCAGAACGTCGAACTCCAGATCCCGCGCGATTGACGGCGTGGCCTCCCCGGACTTAGGTTAAGGTGTCGTCGGCGAAACGACTCGGGATGCGTGGCTAACTATCGGTTCCATTTGATCGTGGTCTGGCTTTGGCTGGGACTTCACGGCCTGTCGCTGCACGGCCAATCCTCGCTCCCCACCCATCGTGCTGACGGAGGATGGGTAACCGACTGGTTGGTGCTCGACCAGTACCTGACCAGCGGGGAGCAGGCCCGTTTGCTGGCGGAGGCTGCCAACCCGGACAACGAGGCGGTCAAGGAAGGGGGCGTCTGGCAGGACGCCAACGGCAGGCCCGTGACGTGGCGGCGCGTTCACCTGCGAGGGGATCGGGTGAATGTTCGTGCCGCCGTGGGCAAGGACTACGCGGGGAAGAGCGCGTTTCTGCTCTGCAACCTGGCGGCCGACCGTTCGGGGGAGGTCGAGTTTCGCGTGACTTCCGCGCTGGAGGCTACCCTGTGGCTCAACGGCCGGGAACTGCCCCGCGGCTGGCGTTTGCGCGAACCGCAATCCCAAGGAGTCAGCCTTGGGGACACCCGCATCTTCGAAGGCCAGCTTCGCCTCGGCGCCAACCGCCTGCTGCTGGGGCTGTCCCAGTTGGGTTTGGACTGGGGTTTTGCCCTGCGGGCGTTGCCTCCGGAGCGAACCGTCCAGACCGGGCAGATCTTCGACTCCAGCGGCAAGCCCATCCTCCGCGGCGTAACCATCGCCGCCTACCAGGACGGCCGGGAATTGGATCGCATCGGGATCGACAAATCCGGCTTCTACCAACTGAGCCTGCTGCTGGCGTCAAGTCAGTCCGTCGATATTGCCTTTGCCTCCGGCGATCAAGGCCACTGGCAACTCGACCAGCAACTCCGCCCCGGCGAACGGCTTACCCGCAATATCACGCTGCAAGACGCCGTCAGCCTCTCCGGTACGTTGTCCATGCTCGACGAAGCCCGAAGCCCCCACCGTGAAGTCACGGTTGAAGCGCTCCGGGACGGTGTGGTGGTCGCCAGCGTCCTAAGCGACGAAAAGGGCCATTACCAGTTCGTCAATCTGAAGCCGGGCCGTTACCAGGTGCGCTGTCATACGCCGGGCGGTTACCGGTACTGCCTGCCTCCCTCGGCATCGACGAACCGCGCCCAGCTTCGGGACGGTGGTTTGCCGCCCATCCCGGTTGAGGCGGGCAAGACCGTGGCCAGCGTCGATGCCCGCTTCGCGGCGTTCAAGAAGGGTCTATGGAAGCACTACGATACGTTGGACGGCGTGCCCAACAATCGGGTTCTCTCCCTCGTACCAAGTTCTTCGCGGGGCTTCTGGCTGCAAACCGGCGGTGGGCTTGGTTTCTTCGATGGGCAGCGCTTCTCGACCATCCCGGGCACCGGCGGCAAGCCCATCACGGCTTTGACCGTGACGGCTGACGGCACCGTGTGGTTTGGCACCTACAACGGGCTCTTCCGTTGGGAACATGGTTCACTGACCCGTTTCGGAGTCACCAACGGGCTGCCGGATGACAATATCACCTGCCTCTGCGCCAACCGCTCGGGCGCGCTATGGATCGGCACGGGATACGGACTGGTTGGCTACGATGGCCGTCAGTTCCGCACCTATCGGACCGGGGATGGGTTGATCCAGAATGACATCACCGCCCTGGGCCAGACCCCCGACGGGGCGCTCTGGGTGGGCACCCGAGGGGGCTTGTCGCGCTTCGACGCCGGACGCTTTGTCAACTTTGGCGCCGAAGAGGGCCTGGCGGGCGGCGAAGTGACCGCGCTGGAGTGCTCTTCCGCAGAGCCCCTCCGCGTGGCCACGGCCGGGGCTCTGGCCGAGTGGAACGGCCACGGCTTCAAGACGCTGTATGGAGGCGCCGGGCAACTGCCCCTCTGGATCAGGGGCATGCACACCGCACGCGACGGCCGCCTTTGGTTGGGAACCGAGCGGGGCGTATCCATCTTCGACGGCAACGGTCTGGTCAACTTTCACCCCAGCGACGGCGTGGCGGGGGGTAACGTTTCGTCCATCCTCGCCACTCCGGAAGGGTCGCTCTGGTTTGCCACCGACAACGGCGTGGCCAGCCTGGATTCGGGAGTGGCCACTTACACCACCAAGGACGGCCTGGCGGACAACCGCCTCTTCGATCTCGCGCTTGGTCCCGACGTGCTCTGGCTCGGGACACAATGGGGTGGGCTGGCCAAGTTTGACGGGAAGGAGTTCACCACCGTGCTGCCGGACTTGTACGCGCGCAAGCTCTACCGCGATGCCGATGGCGTGCTCTGGGTGGGCAGCAACCTGGGCGCCTTCCGGCTGGATGGCGCAGGGCTCCTGTCGCCTGCCCTGTTGGGAGACCGCTGGATCATGGCGATTTCCGGCGGTGCGGCGGGTGAGGTTTGGTTTGGAGACGGCTGGTCGGGAGGCGGTGCCGTGCGTGCCGTGCGGAACCCCCAAGGCGAGTTCACGTTCACCCACTTGGGCCGGGAAGACGGCCTGGCCCACAACGAGGTGAACGACATTCTCTGCCTCTCCAACGGCGTCACCTGGCTGGCCACCTCGGCCGGAGTCTCGCGCTTCGAAGCCGGGCGTTTTCAGAACTTCACCACCAAGAACGGTTTGCCCGATGAGGTCGTGCGGACACTCTGGCAGGGAAAGGACGGTGCGATATGGATGGGCACGGGCCTGGGCGTGGTCCGCTACGACGGAAGCACCTTGCACAACCTCAGCACCGAATACGGCTTGCCCCCCCGCCGGATCAGGTCCATCTGCCAGTCCCGTGACGGCTTGATGTGGTTTGGCACGGAGACTCACGGGGTCATGGTTTTCGACGGCCGCGCCTTCGCCATGCTGGACACGCGCGACGGGTTGGCGGGCAATGCCGTGCTGGCGATCATTCAGGATGGCGACGACCAGATGTGGTTCGCCACGTCGAAGGATGGCTTGACGCGCTATCGACGCGAGCCCACCCGGCCCGCAGTCCGGCTGACCCAGGTCAAGGCGGGAGGGAACCCTGTATCCTTGACCGGTCCGCCGCTCCGCCTGCGGGTGGGGGCGCCGATCACTTTCAACTACGAGGCGCTGGACTCGCATTCGCCGGCCGGCAAACGGCAGTTCCGGGTTCGCCTGGACCGCGCCGCGACCGAACCGGGCCAAGGCAAGCCTGCCACGGACCTCCTTACCCGTGAAGGGGAGTTCAACTGGACCCCCGCGTTGCCTGGCGAGTACGCGCTCGAGGTTCAGGCCATCAGTGTCAACCTGGTCTATTCCGAGCCAACGCGCCTGGCGTTCTCCGTCTTGGTTCCCTGGTATGAACAGAACGTCTGGCGCATCCCGGCCGCCATGACCGGCTCGCTCTTGCTGCTCGTGACCGTCTGGCTGGTCTACTCCAATTGGGCCCAACGCCGCGAGAGCAGACGGCTCAAGGACCTGATGCTGGCGCAAGAGCGTGCCGCGCGCGCGGCCTTCGAAAGCAAGAACCTCCAGCTCGAGCAACAAGCGGTGCAACTGAAGCTGCACCAGCAGCAGTTGGAAGAGGCCTTGGCGAACGTAAAGACCCTCCGGGGGCTGGTCCCCATTTGTGCCTGGTGCAAGAAGATCCGGGATGACAACGGCTTCTGGGACCAGTTGGAGAGCTTCGTCTCCAAACACTCCGAAGCCAAGTTCTCGCACGGCATTTGCCCGGATTGCCTCAAGAAGTGGGAAGCCAATCCCGATCGCGAAGGCTGAGGCTTCCGGGCGCAAGCGGCGCAGGCTTCGGGCACGAGCGCAGCAACATGGACCAGGCAAGGCTCCGGCATCACCCCTGGCCCGCGCTGGTCCCTCTGGCCCACGACGCCGTTTCCCGCCGGGCGGGCCGGTGAAATCGGCCGACTTGGGCTTGCCGGGCTTGCACGGTTGACGACGGGACCTCCACAGAAATGGGGTCCGAGTCCGGACCGAACGCCCGCCCGCAGCCGGGCGGCCTTCGTCACCCCTTGGGCAGGTCCCTTGGCACCTCCGCCTCCCGACCCACACCACTTCTTGATCAACGGCGACCTCAAGAAAAAGGGCACCGGTTGCCCGGTGCCCTGCACATGCGTGAGTCCAGTAATCGAGCGCTATTCAGCCGGCTTGACCAAGCGGAAGAAGCCCTTCTGCAAGGCAGGCACCGCCGCCTCGGTGATGAGCGCGCGCTTCTTGCTGCCCACGAGCGCGTCCGTCAACACCGGGTCGGGGGTACCCCACGTGATGGGGGTGATGTCGGCGTTCGTCTGGAGGATGAAGCCCGAGGCAGGGGTAGTCCACCAGACCCAATAAGGATCGTTGGGGGTCACCACCGACACGCACGCCGCAAGGCCGGCATTCACCGTCCAAGTCTCCGGATTCAGCGTGCCGCTCGTGAACGTGTCCTCCAAGAGCACAGTGGTACCCGCCATGATCTTCGCGCCGGTGAGGATGGCCGCCTGGCCGATATTCGCAGTCTGGTTGGGGATGATCCCGTAATAGACGGTGATATCTCCCGCAAACTTGGCGGCATCCTCCGCCGGCATGACCAGGCTGGTCGTGGTGCCATTGGGAGCCTTGAGGGTGATCTGGTTGTCCTGCGCAAAGGTAACCGTCCAGGTCCCCACGATTCCGTCGCCAGTCACTCCTCCCAATTCGCCAACCTGGCCGTTGGCCGGATCGGTGTTGAAGTAACCGCCGTTGCTGCCCGGCGCATCCGTCTTGTAACGGAAGATCGCGGTGGCCACATTGTTGGTGTCCACCTGCACCCCGAAGATGATCGCGGCTGCTTCGTTCCAGTCCGGCGAGTTCTCCGTACCAGGCGTGCCGGGTACCAGGAACATCTGGACGCGGAAATCCGGGTAGGCCTTGCCATCCGGGAACTCCTTGATGGTCATTGAGTAAGAGACCGGCTCCGTCGCACCAATCCAGCCCAGACCCGTCGGCACCGTCTTGATGTTCTGCCGATCCCACTGGCCGGGTGTGCCGGCCATCAGGTTCAGCCCGGCCTTTGCCTTCTCGATCGACATCGTCGGGGGCGGCGCCTGCACCGTGGCCTCGGTCCATCGGATGTTGTCTACGTTGTAGATGACCGTGTTCGTCAGATTGTTCTCTCCCAACTTCAAGGTCAGGTGATGCACCTTGTCCCCCGGCGCCTTCACCGGGAATTCGAGGTGTACCCAGTTGTTGGTGTCGGTGAGCGCGAATCCCGCCAAACTGTTCCAGGTCGAGTCACTGCCATTGCGGAAGATGACCTCGAACTGGCCATAGTTGGCCCCGTTGGCACGGAGCGCCGAGCTGGGATCCACCTTGATATCCAGACTGAGCTTTGTGTAGAGCGTTTCCGCGTCCACGTCGCCCCCCAGAGGGAGGCTGACTTCGCACTGACTATACCCGGTCGGGCGGTCGGGGAAATTGTTGACCACTCGCAGCGAACCGTTGCCACCGCCAGCATCCAGCGTGGCGTCGAAACTGACCTCCGCCGGGTCCGACCAGTTCTCCCAATACCAAGCCGCAACCTCGTCCTCGCTGTCGAAGTTGTTGATCACGACTTCCCCCGCTTGCCCCACATAGCCGCCAGCCATCAGCCCCGCAAGCATGGATACCCCAAACGCACAGCTTCTGTTGAGATGTTTCATACGCACTTCGTTCTGTTGCCCTGTGAAGACCTACAACAGCACGACACCGCGTCGCGCGGTCGAAAGGCCGTTTCTGATCCAGATTGGATGAAATTCCCGGGCATCGTATTCAACCGCACCTCCGCCCGGCTGGCCGCTGCGGCGACCTCCTCAGTCCCAGTTCGGAGGCCCTGCGCCACCTCGCCCGGACCAGCGCTTGGATCCGGGCGCTGAACGGTGCCGCCCCGGCAGGACTACCGTCTGTCGCTGCATGCTTTGCGCTCGGTTGCCGCTCAAGCCAAACCCTCGCCCCGGCCGCCAATCCCTCCCGCCGTCCACGCAGGAAACGAACGAACCCGCCTCACCGCAGGGCGTTGGCTCGCGAAACCACCGGACTCCGGTTCGGAATCGGCGAAAGGTCAGAATCGCCGGGTCAAGGTCAGGTTCACACGGTGGCCTTCGGAGCGGTCTACCGCCGCAAATTCGTAGGCATATCGCAACGACGCGAACAGCTTCAGGGGGGGGACAAACGCGCTGATCTCCGGTCCAATCCCCAGCACGCGGTCATGGGACTCCCGGGTGGAATCGAAGAACATGCCCCGGCCCGTGTCGTCGTTCATCTGCTGCTGGTAGTACCCGGCCACCCCCACCTCGATCTCCTTGGTCAGCGATTTCGAGATACCCCACTCCATCGAGTAGGTGTCGCCGGGGGTGATATCGATCTTGGTGTTCTCGTGGTGGATTTCGTAGCGGTTGAGGACGGAAACAGAAATGGACTTGTCCTCCACCGGGTACCACGTGCCCCCCAAAGTCAGCATGTGGCTCCAGTAGCCGCTGCCCGGCTTGTCCGGCCGGGTAAGGTCGAACTCGCCGGTGGGGGCCCAGAAACCGTAGCCCACACCCAGGTCGAACCGCTTCCAGTGCCACGAAACCGTGATCGGCTCGAAGAAAACGTCCCCCAACCCAAACGCGCTGCCCTTGTAGCCCACCCCTTGGAAGAGCGGTTTGGGCAGCTTGAGATCGGTGTAGATGAAGGGCACCAGGACGTCGGCGCCGTAGTATCCCCCCAGGATCTTCCATTCGGAGATGTACACCGGCCGGATGGCGTTCGCGTAGACGGTGGCGTGGAAGTCGTCCTCGACCTTGGCCCCGTGCGGCCCCATGGAAGACGCTGCCGAGTAGTAGATGTTGTAGTCCCGAAGATACAGCCCCGGGGGCGGGAGGGTCCCGCCCTTGATGCCTTCCACGCCGATGGGGTATTGGGAAGACAGGGGAACGACCGACCCGCCCGCCATCAAGGCGGGTAGCGCTGCGGCCGTGGCGGCCAGCGCAACCAGCAGTCTTGGAGTGCGATGGTTCATGTTGGACTGGGAGTGGGGGGGTGTGTGAGCCGGTCTAGACGTCCTGTAGTTTTCCGGAGAAGTAGTTTTCGTAGGAACTGAGATCCAACAAGCCATGGCCCGAGAGATTGAACAGGATCACCCGCTTCTTCCCTTCCTCTCGGGCCTTGAGAGCCTCCTCGACTGCCGCGTGGATGGCATGGGCGGACTCGGGAGCGGGCACGATGCCCTCTTGGCGGGCGAACAGGGCGGCGCTTTCGAAAACCTTCGTCTGCGGCACCGCCAGCGCCTCGATCAGCCCCAGCTTGAGCAGATGGCTGACCGTCGGAGCCATCCCGTGATACCGCAGACCGCCCGCGTGGATCGCCGGCGGCATGAAGTTGTGGCCGAGGGTGTACATCATCATCAGGGGAGTGGTTTCAGCCGTATCCCCAAAGTCGTACCTCAGCTCGCCCTTGGTCAACGATGGACAGGCGGTGGGTTCGACCGCCACGATGCGGTAGTCCTTCTTCCCGGCCAGCTTTCGCTGCACGAACGGGAAGGTCAGCCCCGCAAAGTTGCTGCCGCCGCCCACGCAGGCAAAAATGGCGTCGGGTTCCTCCCCGGCCAACTCCATCTGCCGGATGGCCTCCTGGCCGATCACCGTCTGGTGCAGACAAACGTGGTTCAGCACGCTGCCCAAGCTGTACTTGGTGTGCGGGTGCTTCACGGTGTCTTCGATGGCCTCGCTGATCGCCATGCCCAGGCTGCCCGGGCAATGCGGGTCTTCAGCCAGAACCTTGCGCCCGTACTCGGTCTGTTCGCTCGGGCTCGGATGCACGGTCGCCCCCCACGTGTGCATCAGCATCCGCCGGTAAGGCTTGTGTTGGTAACTGACCTTGACCATGTAGACCACGCACTCCAGCCCAAAAAGACCGCAAGCAAGCGCAAGCGACGAGCCCCATTGGCCCGCCCCGGTCTCAGTCGCCAGCCGCTTGGTCCCCGCCTGCTGGTTGAAATAGGCCTGCGGGATCGACGTGTTCACCTTGTGGCTCCCCGCCGGACTGACCCCTTCGTATTTGTAGTAGATGTGCGCGGGTGTCTGGAGCGCCTGCTCCAAGCGCACCGCCCGCAACAAGGGCGTCGGACGATACAGCGCATAAATCTCCCGCACGGGCTCGGGGATCTCCACCCACCGTTCGGCGGACATCTCCTGCTGCACCAGGTTCTCCGGGAAGATCGCCAGCATTGCCTCCGGGCTGATCGGCTGGCGGGTGCCCGGATGCAGCGGCGGCGGCAGCGGCTCAGGATAGTCGGGCAGCAGATTGTACCAGTGGGTGGGGATGTCCTTCTGGGACAGCACAAAGCGAGTATTCCGGCTCATGCGTATTGCGTTTGACGTACGTGACCCCGTTCGTCTACATGATTAACATAAGCCCGTCAAATGAAAGCTGCACTCCCGCTTCCC
>CAYYMW010000207.1:0-12393 GCA_964472515.1 uncultured Verrucomicrobiota bacterium
GGGGGCCGCTGACCCAACGTAGGCTCGTGGTCGAGCCAACGTTGGGCTGGGGGCCGCAAGCCCCTTGGGCTTGGACAGTCCAGCTCCGGTCAACGGGACAAGCGCCCGGCCTCCGCAGGTGCGTGCGCAGGTCACCGAGAAGGACGAGGCCGCGATCCTCAAGGACGCGCTCCTCCTCGAAGCGGCCTTGGCAGCGGACTCACCCGTGGCGTCTTTGGACAAAGAGGTTCGATCATCGCTCAAGGGATTCTCAGATCGATGGGGACGGATCAGGACGGTGGCTTGGGTGAACCCAGCAAATGAGAACGACGGGGTCTGTGCGTCGTTGGGGTCTGGAGCGTTGCCCGGGAAGGCACGAAGGCTCGGTTTCAAGCGCGACCAGGTCGATTGCGTGCCTGCGCAGACCGGGCCTGCCCAAGCGCAAAGAAAGAGCTTGGGCAAATTCGGATTCCGCCGCAGAATGACCCCGTGTCGAGTCTGTGTGTGAGTTCGGTGGGTTGCGGCCGGCTGCGTTCCCGCAGCGGGCCGGGTTATTCCCGTCTTCTGACTCCACCCTAGTTACGCGGCAGCTTCGCCGGTGCGGGCGCTGCCGGGCGCGTTCTTCCTGTTGGCCTGGCTGGCCCCGGTTCCTGACCGGCCTGCAAGCAGCCCCCCTTCACCGGGTCATCCCCACGATCACTTTGCCATGACCGCCAAACCTCTCAAACCCCACGGGCAGGCCACCCGTCCGTTGAGCCGATGAACGTCGAGACCGAAACCAAACGCCGCCGCACTTTCGCGATCATTTCCCACCCGGATGCCGGCAAGACCACGCTGACGGAGAAGTTCCTCCTTTACGGCGGCGCCCTGCGCCTTGCCGGCTCGGTGACCGCGCGCAGGAACCAGCGGGCCACCACCAGCGACTGGATGGAGCTGGAGCGGAAGCGCGGCATCTCGGTCAGCTCCACCGTGCTGCAGTTCGACTACCGCGGGTATTGCGTCAACCTGCTGGACACGCCCGGTCACAAGGACTTCTCCGAAGACACCTACCGGGTGCTCACGGCCGTGGATGCGGCGGTGATGGTGATCGACGCGGGCAAGGGCATCGAAAGCCAGACCCGCAAGCTCTTCGAGGTCTGCCGGCAGCGGGGCATCCCGATCTTCACCTTCATGAACAAACTCGACCGCCCGGCGCGCGATCCGCTGGAGCTGCTCGACGAACTGGAGCGCGTGCTCGGGCTGCATGCCTATCCGGTGAACTGGCCTTTGGGAGACGGGCAGGCTTTCCGGGGTCTGTATGACCGGCGCTCGAAGCTGGTGCATTTCTTCGAGCGCGTCGAGGGCGGCGCCTTCCGCGCGCCCGTTTCCGTGCATGGTTTGGAGGACCCCGCGGTCAGCGAAACGATGGACCCCGGCGTTTACCGCCACGTGGTGGAGGAACTGGCCATGCTCGAAGGAGCCGGGGCCACGTTTGACCATGCCCGGATTCTCGCCGGGGAGCAGACGCCGGTCTTTTTCGGCAGCGCCGTGAACAATTTCGGCGTGCAACTGCTGCTCGACGCCTTCCTTGACCTGGCCCCCGCCCCGCAACCGCGCGCGGTCAACACGCGCGTGATCGAGCCCACCGCCAGCGGCTTCTCCGGCTTCATCTTCAAGATTCAGGCCAACATGGACGCCAAGCACCGCGACCGCCTGGCGTTCGTGCGCATCTGCTCGGGCCGGTTCGAGCGCGACATGTCGGTGATCCATACGCGCACGGGCAAGCGCCTGCGATTGGCCAGCTCGCACAAGCTCTTTGGCCGCGAGCGCGAGACGGTGGACGAGGCTTTTCCCGGCGACGTGGTCGGTCTGGTCGGCCACTCCGAATTCCGCATCGGCGACACGCTGGCGGAGGATCCGCAACTCGTCTTCGACGAGATTCCCCACTTCGCCCCGGAGAGCTTCGCGTGGCTGCACAGCGCCAGCACGGCGCAGTTCAAGCGCTTTCGCGAAGGCCTCGAGCAATTGCTCCAGGAGGGCGTGGTGCAATCGTTCCTGCTGCGCAACTCCGCGCAGCGCGTTCCCCTGCTGGGGGCGGTCGGCCCACTCCAGTTCGACGTGGTGCAATACCGCCTGCAGACCGAGTACGGCGCGGAATCCCGGCTGGAGCAGACTTCGTGGAAACTGCTGCGCTGGGTCGCCGAGGGGCAGGTCGAGGAGAACACCCTGCCGTCCGGGGCGAAGCTCGCGGTCGATTCCGCCGGGCAAACGGTCATCCTCTTCCCGGAAGAATGGATGTGCGATTTCTTCAGGGAGAGGAACCCGAAGATCCAGTTAAGCAACCTGCCGGCTCATGCCCTTCACAAGGTCGCGGCCGCGACGAAGCATTAAGCAGTAACCGCTACCGGCCCACAACCGCGCGGAGAATCTCCACCGTCCGACGGTTGGTGGCCGCGTCCTTGACGGCCACACGCAGGGTGCGCTTCCCGAGTTCCGAGCCCATGTTCGAGGTGTCGCGGAGGAACAAACCCCGGCGGCGGCACTCGGCGATGAGGGGCGCGGCTTCGGGGCCGACCCCGGGCAGGTGGCAGAGGATGAAGTTGGTCACGCTGGGCACGAGGTCCCAACCCAACGGGGCCAGCGCGGCGAGCAGGTCCGCGCGCAGGGCGTGCGTTTCCGCATAGCGCGCCTGGTAGTAGGCCGGGTCCTCCAATGCCTGGACCGCCGCCACCTGGGCCGGCAAGCTGACCACCCACGGCGGCGTGAGCGGCCGCAGACTCTCGAGCTGGTGCGGGCTGGCGCACAAGTAGCCGACCCGCGCGCCGCTCAGGGCGTAGGCCTTGGACATCGACTTGCACACCACCACGTTGTCCGAGGCCGCCGCGAACGGCTCGAGCGATTCGCCGGGCCCGACATAGTCGGTGTACGTCTCGTCAATCCACAGCCGGGTGTTCGGAGGGGCCTCCCGCAAGACGCGTTCCAAGTCCGCCCGCGGCACCTGCTGCCCGGCCGGGTTGTTGGGATTGACCAGGACCGCCAGGTCGAAGTTCTCCGCCAGCCGTTGCTGCAGTTCCGCCAAGTCCAACCGGTACCCGGAGTCGCGCCGCAAGAGGATTCGCGTCACCTGGCAGCCGATGACCTCTTCGAGCACGTGCGGGTATTCGCCATAGGTGGGGTCAAGGATCAAGACCCGCGAATCGGCGGTCAGCCAATGCCGGAGGGCCCGGAAGATGAGGTCCGAGGACCCCGCGCCGGGGAGGATGCACTCCGGCTTCACCCCGCGCGCGCGGGCGATGGCCCGCACCAAGCCTTCACAGCCCGTCGGGGGCGAGGTCTGCAGCAGGCGCGGCAGATGCGTCTGCAACGCCGCCAAGACTCTCGGGGAAGGTGGAAACCACGCGTCGAGGACGTCGGCGCTGATGATCTCGTCCAGTTTCTCCAACGAACGGAAATCCTCGCCCACGGCGGCAAAAAACGCGCCGCCATGATAACACGCCGCCGGGGTGCGATACGGCACGCCAATCCGCCAGTCCATCTCCGCCTCGATGCGGTCGAGCATCGGGCCGATCCCCGGCAGGGCGGCGTGGATGTCCTGCATCGTGGCGGTGATGACCTCGTAGGTCACCGCGCCCGCCTGCACGGCCAGACCGACCGGCTTGAGCCCCACCCGCTCGTACATGCCCAGGATTTCCCGCCGGCCGATGGCCACGATCCGCGTGCCGCCGTGCGCCTCCACCCAGCGGAAGGAGGCGTACATCAATGCCAGCGCCAGCAGGTTGCGGCGGTGCTCGGAGGGGACGGTCAGCAGGCGCACCTCGTAGAGCTTGTCGTCGAAGGGGAACGGGAGTCGTTCGCGCGGCAGGTACTTGTCGATCGAATAGCGCGGCGTGCCCGGCGGGGTGATGGAGATGAAGCCCACCAAGGCCGTCCCGGCGCTGATCACCAGGTAGGTATTGACCGGGTCCAGGAAGTCGGTGAGCCGGCCTTCGGGGTTGACGTGGTGCTGGCCCAACTCCTTCGCATAGACCTCGTGGCGAAGGCGGTAGATGGTCTCGCGGTCTTCGGCGGTGGCCAGGCGCACCACCCATCGCTCCGCACCGGCTCCCGCAGGCAATCCTTCCGTCCCCTCCACACCGGCGAGAGGATCGCGGGACTGTCTGGCTGCCGTCGTCTGGTTCAAGTTAACCGGCCTCAAGCCCATTGCCCTTCGGCGAACCGTCGCCGGGCCGGTGCCCAAACGATGGCCGACCCCTTCGCTCCCGTCCACTGGTTTTTCTGGAAACGAGACCGTGGCCTGACGCTCCGGCGTCTCCCGGAGAGGATGACGCGGATCCGGGTCTTTTCAAGCGAGGTTGGCATCGCTGACTTCGAGATGGCGCTGTCTCCGTGGTTAAGGCATGGTCCGCCTCAGCCTGAGCGGTAGTGACGGGAACTGAACGAGGCCGATGAGCTTGTCCTTGCCCAACTCGATCGTTACGGCGGTGGAGCGCAACTTCTTGCGCGATGACCGCGCCGCAGCCCTGCGTATGCTCGCGGAGTACGACTGCCCGGATGCTGGTTTGCGCGAGCGAGTCCTGCGGTGTGTCGTCGCTCTGGCCGGCCACGAGATTCCCCGGCTCGCGCACTTTCTGGAATGCGCCCGCGAAGACCATCGCAACCTGATTCACTGGCACGAGCACGCCGAACAGTCACGGAGACAGTTCTTCGGCCAGAATCCGCCCGGACCGCCCGACGCCTGAAGGGGCGGGTTCGCACGGCTGTCGGACCGTCACCGACGCCGTGGTGTCCGCCGCCCGTGGCTGCCGCCTCCGCCAGACTTGACGGAGGCGGCGGGCCGCCCGCTCAACCGCCGCCCTCGGCCAGTTCGTCGTTGGTGACCGCGTTGACGATCTTGAACTGCTCGGCGTGGAAGTTCGGGTCGCCCCGGAAGGAGAGCTTGCCGAAGTAGCGCTTCTCCATCTCGATCAGGAGCTTTTCGTCCTCGGTGCGGAGGCGTTCGAGCACGGTGGGGTTGACCACGATCCGGAGCTGGAAATCCGATTCGTCGCGGGCGCGGCGTTTGAGAATCTCGCCCAGCTTGCGCTGGATCTCCACGCTCATGGTGAGCGGGCTCTTGACCTTGCCGCGGCCCTTGCAGTAGGGGCAATCGTCGTAAACCGCGGAGCGGACGCTCTCGGTGTGGCGCTGGCGGGTCATCTCCATCAGGCCCAACTGGGAGATGGGCAGGATGTGGGTCTTGGCCTTGTCGCGCTTGAGGCCCTCCTTCACCTTCTGGTAGACCTGCTGGCGGTCCTTGTGGCCCTTCATGTCGATGAAGTCCAGGACGATGAGGCCGCCCATGTTGCGCAGGCGCAACTGGCGGCAGATTTCCTCGGCCGCCTCGAGGTTGACCTTGAGGATGGTGGACTCGGGGTCCTTGCCGCCCTTGTGGCGGCCGGTATTGACGTCGATGGCCACCAGGGCCTCCGTCTCGTCCATGACCAGGTAGCCGCCGCTCTTGAGGTGAACCTGGCGGGAGAACGTGCTCTCGAGCTGGCGGGTGATGTTGAAGCGGTCGAAGATCGCCTGCGGCTCGTTGTAGAACTTCACCTTGTCCGCGGACCGGCTCGAGATGCGGCTGATCATCTGCCGCATCCGCTCGTAGTGCTGGTGGTTGTCGATCACGATGCGCTCGACGCCCTCGGTCAGGAAGTCGCGCACGGTGCGCTCGATGAGATCGGGTTCCTGGAACACGCACGCGGGCGCGGGCTTGCTGTTGATCTTGTCCTGCACGAGCTTCCACTCCTCGAGGAGGATCGCGAGGTCGCGCACGAAATAGCGCGCCTGCTGGCCCTCGCCGGCGGTGCGGATGATGACCCCCATGTTGTCCGGGATGGTCAGTTTGCGGAGAATCTTCTTCAGGCGCTGCCGCTCCTCGTGGTTCTCGATCTTGCGGGACACGCCGCTCTGGTCGGAGTTGGGGAGCAACACCAGGAACCGGCCGGGAATGGCGAGGTTGGTGGTGACGCGCGGGCCCTTGGTGCCGATCGGCCCCTTGGTCACCTGCACGATGATGTCCGTGCCCGGCGGGTAATGCTTGGGAATGTCCTTGTGGGTGATGCGGGGCTTCTCCCGGGGCTTGCGGTTCTCCCGTTCCACCAACTCGACGCTGCTGTCGAAGCCCGCCGGGACGATGTCCCAGTAATGGAGGAAGGCGTTCTTCTCGAAGCCGATGTCGACGAAGGCGGCCTTGAGGCCGTCCTCGAGGTTGCGGATGCGGCCCTTGAAGATGCTGCCGACGAGGCGCTCGTCGTTGGTGCGCTCGATGGTGAACTCCTCGAGCCGGTTCTTCTCGAGCACCGCCACGCGGAGTTCGAGCGATTCGGCGTTGATGACGATTTCCTTGTCGGACCGTTGCACCGGCCGGATGAGCCGTTGCACGCGGCGGATGACCTTCTCGGCGGCGGCCTTGAGCGTGCCGAGCACGCCTTGCGGGGGCTGCTCTTTGACCTCGACCGGCTGGTAGTCCTCGGCCTCCTCCTCGACTTGCGCCGGCGTATCCAGATGCGGCTCGCGATAGTCGCGCCTGAGGTCGGCGGTGGCGGTACCCGCCTCCTTGAGAGTCTGATCGGTGGTGTTCTCGGGCAGGCCGGCGGCCTTGTTTTCGGAGCGTTGGATCTCGCGCTCGTGGCGGCGCTGGTCGAAGAAGCTGTCGTCGGGCGCGGCGCCATTGACCGCCTCGGCGCGCGCCTCGAGGGCGGCGCGTTCGGGGCGGAACATCTGGGATTTCTGGCCGCCGGTGGGGCGGAAGCGTTGGCCGCGACGGCGGCGGGAAAAGGAGCGTTCGTTCATGGGACTTGGGACTAGTAGTTCAAACGATGGAGATAAACGTTTTGCAGCAAGCCTGCCGCGACGAGGGCGGAAAGGACGGACGTGCCGCCGTAGCTGAGCAACGGCAGCGGGATGCCCGTGACAGGCATGAGCCGGATATTCATTCCGATGTTGATGAAGACATGGCAGAAGAGGAGGGTCACCACCCCGACGGCCAACAGTTGCCCCAGGCGGTCGCGCGCCTGGCCGGCGATTTTCAACCCGCTGAACAGCACCACGGTGTAGAGCGCGATCACCAGCACGCTCCCCACAAAACCGCTCTCCTCCGCGATGACGGAGAAGATGAAGTCGTTGTGGGCCACCGCGCGCGGCAGGTAGCCCAGGGCATTCTGGGTGCCTTGCCGCCAGCCCTTGCCGGTCAACCCGCCGGAGCCGACCGAAATCAGGGCTTGTTCCACGTTGTACGAGTGGTCCCGCTGTTCTTTCCGGGCCTTTTGCCGCTCCGCCGCCGTGGCTCCGGGCGGAGCGAAATCCATGCCGAAATACACCAGCAGCCGGCGCTTCTGGTAGGGCTCCAGCTTGATGACCTGCCATTGGGTGGGCGCCACCAACACGTCTACCAGCAGCAACCCCACCGCCAGCGCGCCCCCGGCCGCCAGCCGCCACAAGTAGCGGCGGGGGGTGCCGGCGACGAACATCATCACCAGCCCGACCGGCAGAAACACCAGGGCCGACCCCAGGTCCGGCTCGCGCAGAATCAACACGAACGGCAGCGCCGCCATCGCGAGCGACTTGACGAAGACCATCGGCTCCTCGAGCTCCCCCGTGGGGCGGCTCAGGAATTGCGCCAGCGCCAGGATGAACGCCAGCTTGGCAAATTCCGACGGCTGGAACTGGAACGGGCCGAAGTCGATCCAACGCTTGGCCCCGAACCGCGTGGCCCCGAAGGCCAGCACCCCCACCAGCAGCAGGATCATGGCCCAGTAGCCCACCAGCGACCAGCGGGTCAGTGTGTGATACGGGATGACGCAGCACAGCGCCCCGGCCCCAATGCCCAGGAGATAGTAGACGACTTGCTTGAACCACGATTGCTGCCAGAACGGCGCGCTGCTGCTCGACTCGCCCACCAAGGTGGCGCTGGCGATAAACAACGCGCCGACAACCATCAGGCCGCCCAAGGCCGCCAGCAGCAGCCAGTCGATGCGCGGTTCCTTCTGCGTGAGGGTGCGGTCGTACATGGTCAGGCGCCCCTCCCTTCCGCCAGGCGCGGCGCCGCGGGCGCGGGCGGCGGCAGCCGCTTCTGGATGGCCGCGAAAATCTGCCGCGCCACCGGCGCGCAGGTGCTGCCGCCCGAGCCCCCGCTCTCGACCATCACCACCACGACGAAACGCGGGTTCTCGTACGGCGCGTACGAGGCGAACCAGGTGATATGATCCACCACCTTCGTGCCCTGGGTGATCTGCGCCGTGCCGGTCTTGCCGCACACATTCATCCCCGGCACCCGGGCCAGGTGGCCGGTGCCATCCGCCTCCTCGACATCGGCCCGCATGGCCGCCCGAATCAGGTCGAGATACCGCGCCTGCACGCCCAGCTCCCCGCGCACGCGCACGGGAAAGCTCTCCGGCGGCTGACTGGCGGGCGTCTCGTTCGGTTCGACGCGCGAGACCAGCCGCGGGGTCAGGATCTTGCCGCCGTTGGCCACCGCCGCGGTCACCACGGCCATCTGCAACGGGGTGGCGGTGATCTCCTGGCCGATGCACAAGTTGGCCACGTTGCCCTCGCTCCACAGGCCCTCGACATCCTCCGGCGTGGGGAAGGCGCCGCCCGCCTCCTGTTTCGTCCCCAGCCCGATCCGTTCGCCGAGGAAGAAGCGCTTGCCCAATTCCAGGAGGCGCTGCCGCCCGGCCTTGAGGCCGTAAGTGATGAAATAGGTGTTGCTGGAGCGCTTGAAGGCGCGCTGGAAATCGTATTCGCCGGGGGCGGCGGTGTCGTCGATCCGCCGCCGACCCAGTTGATAGTATCCCGGGTTGTAGAGTTTCTGTTCGAGGTTGCCCGTGTTCAACACCCCGGATTCCAGACATGCCAGCGCCGTCACCATCTTGAAGATGGACCCGGGCGGATAAGCCCCCTGGGTGGCCCGGTTGAACATGGGCTTCAGGTGCGGATCGTTGAGGCGGTGCCACCGGTCCGCGCCGATCGGGGCGACAAACTCGTTGGGGTCGTACGCCGGCGCGGACACCAAGGCCAGCACGTCGCCGGTCAGGCAATCCATGACCACCGCCGCGCCGCGCACTTCGGATCCCACGGAGCGCAAGGCCTCGTAGGCCGCGCGTTGCACCCCCGTGTCCAGCGTCAGCACGACATTCTGCCCCGGCTCGGACGCCGTCCAGGTCGTTTCCGACTCCCGATAGCAGAGGCTGTTGACCAGCACCGACTTCAGCCCGGCCTTCCCCGCCAACTGCGGCTCGAAGGCGTACTCCAGCCCCAGCGCCCCCATGTACGTGGGCAGGCTGTAGTTGAACCCGCCCTCGTCCTCGTCCCGCGCCTGGTCGTCGCGCATCAGGTAGCCCAGGGCGTGCGCCACGGCCGGGCCGTTGGTGTAGAAGCGGGCGGGGAGAATCTCCAGGTCCACCCCGGGCATGTTGGGGGCCTGTTCGAGGAACCGGGCCACCTGGGCGGCGTTGAGGTTCTCCTGCAGCGTCAACGGCCGGTACGGCCACTGCTGATGATGGCGTTTGAACTCCTTCTCGGTGAGGCCCAGGTCCTCGCCCAGCAACTGGCCCAACTGCTGCACCGTGTTGCTCACCACCAGGTAGCGGGCGGTGGCGCGCAGGGCGTTGCGCTCCGCCATGCTGGCGAACTTGCGTCCCCGGCGCAACTGGCTGAACTGCTGATCAAACAGCGGCCGCAGCTCCTCGATATATAAATTGAGGCTGTAGTTGGGCCGGTTTTCCGCCAGGGGCGCGCCGTGGCGGTCAAGCAGCTTGCCCCGGATGGCCGGCACGCGGACCAAGCGGTAGGTCTGGCTCTTGAGACTGTTCTCGTAGCGCTTGGCCCCGAGGATCTGCACGTTCCAGAGCCCGCCCAGGAGCACCGCCATCGCCGCCAGGACCACCACCGCCAGCAGGCGCAGGCGCGGGTTGTCTTTGCGGAGTTGGTCGAAGATCAGCATGGTCAGAGGCGTCCCCGTTTGATCTGCCGATCCGCCCGAAAGCCGTCCGGCGTGGCCGGCTCGTAGGCAAACAAGCCCAACAGCAGGTCGAGCACCTTGAAGACGACCGGCGCCCCCAGCGCCGAGATGACGGCCCCCAGCGGCAGGCTCAGCACCAGGTTCCAGCCCGCCAGCGGCTGCTCGCCCAGGAAGAACGCCAGCGCCAGCGTCAGCACCGGCACCGCCACCCCCGCAAACGCCCCCAGCATCACCTGCGCGTAGGATAGCTGCTGCAGCAGGAGTTCCCGCCACTGGTGCAGCGCCAGGCCCACCGCCAGCAGCGGCGGCACGCTCGCCCCCAGGGGGGTGGCCGACAGCGCATCGTGCGCCACTCCGCCTACGAGCGCCGTGACGCCGACCATCCACAGGTCGGTCTTGACCGCGGCATAGACCATGAGCGCCGGCAGCAGGTCGAGCCGGGCCCAGGGCTCGATCCACGGCAGCCGCACCGCCGCGGAGAGAAAGACCAGGACCCCCGCGGCAAGCAGGATCAGGAGCAGTTGGAGGCCGTTGATCATCGTGAGTTCAGGGGACCATCACCATGACCTCCCGCAGGCGGCTCGAGTCCGCCGCCAGTTTGACCCGCGCCTCGGAATAGAGCCCGAAGCCCACCGAACGGGAATCGACAATCGTGCCCACCGGCAACCCCGCCGGAAACACCCCGCCCAAACCGCTCGTGTACACGCTCTGGCCGGGGCGAAGCAGACTGTTGCGCGGCAGATGGGTAAGGTCGGCCAACTGATGGTCGAACACCCCCGTGGCGGCGGTCGTGATGACCCCGTTCTCCCCCGTCTCCCGGACCACCACCCCCACCCGGCACAGCGGATCGCCGATCAGCACCACCAGCGAGTGCGCGGAGCCCACCTCCTGGATGCGGCCGATGACCCCCTCGGGGGTCAGCACCGGGGCATTGGGCCGGACGCCGTCCCGGCTGCCCACGTCGATCTGCACCGTGCGCCACCAAGTGGTGGTGTCCCGGGCGATCACCCGGGCGGCCTTGAGCTTCCAGCGGGCCTGCTGCTGCCAGCCCACCAGCACGCGGAGCCGCGCATTCTCGCGGAGGGCTTCGTCGGCCTGCGTGGCCAGCGCCCGCAACTGCTGGTTTTCCTGCTGGAGCTGGCGGATTTGGTTGGCGAGGGTCGCGCGGGGAACCAGGGCCTGCCCGGCCTGGGTCGCCAGGCTCTCGGCGGCTCCCGCCAGACCGAAGAGGGGAACGAAGAGGCCGCTGATGCCAAGCTTGACGCGGCCCGCCGCCGAGGGCGGCAGACTGAAGAGCAACACCGCTGGCAACAAAGCCAGCAGTGTGGCGGCAAAATACGGCCGTTTCCACATCGCGTTGTCCCCGTTCTCATGGGGGGCAAACGCCGCGGCGCCGCGCGGGCGCCGGTCAACTGGAAGAAGCGACTCGCTTGAGGAATTGGAGCTCTTGGAGCACCCGGCCCGTGCCTTCGGCCACCGCGGTCAGCGGGTCGTCGGCAATGTGGACCGGCAGGTAGGTCTCTTCCGCCACCAGGCGGTCGATCCCCCGCAGCAGAGCGCCGCCGCCAGCCATTACAATCCCCCGGTCGACCAGGTCGGCCGACAACTCAGGCGGGCAGCGCTCCAAAGTAATGCGAATAGACTCCAAAATGCTCGAAAGCGGTTCTTTGAGGGCCTCGCGAATCTCCTCCGAGCGGACGACAATGGTCTTGGGCAACCCGGTGCTCAGGTCGCGCCCTTTGACTTCCATCGTCAGTTCCTGCTCGAGCGGGTACGCGGACCCGATGCGAATCTTGATCTCTTCCGCTGTGCGTTCACCGATCATCAAATTATGAGCCCGCTTCATGTAGGCCACGATGGTCTCGTCGAACTCGTCGCCTCCCACCCGCAAACTGCGGCTGAAGACAATGCCCGCCAGCGAAATAATCGCGATCTCGCATGTGCCGCCTCCAATATCCACGATCATGTTGCCCGCAGGCTCATGCACCGGAAGACCCACCCCGATGGCCGAAGCCATGGGTTGTTCGATGAGGTAAACTTCGCGCGCGCCGGCATGCGTGACTGAATCTTTCACAGCCCGCTTCTCGACTTCCGTAATCCCCGAGGGCACGGCAACCACGACGCGTGGCGCGATGAGTTTCCGATGGTGGACGCGTTGAATGAAGTGGCGAAGCATGGCCCCCGTAATGTCGAAGTCGGCAATGACGCCGTCCTTCATGGGCCGGATCGCGATGATGTTGCCGGGCGTGCGTCCCAGCATCCGTTTGGCCTCGTCCCCCACTGCCAGCACGTTGTTTGTGCCGGCTTGGATGGCCACCACGGATGGTTCGCGCAAAACAATCCCGCGGTCTCTGACATAGACCAGCGAGTTGGCCGTCCCCAAATCGATTCCAATATCGTTGGAGAACAGGCTTTTAAATTGCTCGAACATGAAT
>CAYYMW010000208.1:0-12381 GCA_964472515.1 uncultured Verrucomicrobiota bacterium
CAGGAAAAGACGGCCGAACGCATCCGCCGCTGGCGCGACGTGTGCCCCGATCTCGCCATCCGTTCGACCTTCATCGTCGGATTTCCGGGCGAGACGGATGCGGATTTCGAGCAGCTTCTCGCTCGGCGCGACGAGGCGGAAATCAGCCGCGCCGGATGCTTCAAATATGAAGCCGTCGGGGGCGCGCCGGCCAGCGCGTTGGCAGGATGGACTCGGACGAGACCTCACGCCTGCGCGCTGCCACCCGGCAAACGTCCCCAGTCAAAGCTTGACGGCAGCGGCTAACAAACGGATTATACCTTCATTATCATGGGATTAGATAGACGAGAATCCCCGGTCGAAGGTGGGACAAAGCAAGCGCGGCCCTGCCTGGCGGTTGACCGAAGCGGCAACGGGAGGCGGCATCCTTCCCAGCCAGCCGGCGTGGCGCGGGCACGGGCGCGCCAAGGCGAGGGGGCGGCACGCAACTTTATTTCATCATGAGCCTTCAATTTTGCGAAGACCTGATTTCCTGGTTTTGGACCCACGGGTGCAAGCGCAGCGGCGACTACGCCATCTCCACCATCGATTTCACGGGCAAGCTCTATGACTTGCACAAGGAACTAACCCGCGTCCAGCAGGCCGAGACGAGTTCCGCGCGGCCGGCCTTTGCGGTGTGGGGGCCTTCGCAGACCGGCAAGTCCACGCTGGTTTCCTCCTATCTGGATCGCAATGCCTGCGTCGAGGAAGACCCGGCCAAATGCGCGCGTGGCGGCGCGCTGGACTGGGGCGGGGCGAACCCGACCTTCTTCATGAAGCCGGCCTCGATGGAGAAGCCCCCGGGCTGGGTGACCATTCTGAATCCCTTTAACGCGGGCGCCGACGCCAGCGCCTGCCTGACCCGTTTTGTGCAGGGCGGCCGCGCCCCGGGCGGGCGGTTTCACGTGGTCAATGCGGACTTCCCCGTCCAGATCCACTTCGTCAGTCCCAAGGACTTGATGAACGCCCTGGCCCGCGGCTACGACACGGAGTGCTCCGGCAACGGCCCCGCCAAGCGGAAGACCGACTGGGATGTCGCGGCGTTCAACGAGGCGCTCGGGGAGTTCAAGACCGCCGCCGGCGCCGAGTTCGAGCCCAACCGCGCCGCCTTCGAGTTCCTGCACGATTTCGCCGAGGTGCTGGACGACATGGTCTTCGCCAAGCTGGCCCGCTTCCGCAAACTCGCGGAGGAGGAGGGCGGCCTGGCCAACTGGCGGAACGTGCTCGGGGCGGTGTTCGCCGAGAAACGGCTCATCTCCAGCGAAGCGGAAGTCCGCCAGTTTGTCACCAAGGTGCTTTGGGATGGCTGCCCCAGCCTGACGGCCTACTACGACAAGCTGCTGGCCAAGCTCAAGGACTACGACAAGCGCTGGCAGGGCAAGTCGCTTTTCTGCAGCATGCCGGTGGCCATGCTCCTGCTGGACATGGAAGCCTGCGTGCGCTTCTTCAAGCGCGAGGCGGAAACGGATTACGACCGCCGCGTCCGCGAAATGGTGCCGCGCCTGGGCTACCGGGTCGAGGGCGACAAGGTCTTCATCGGCATCGGCGACGACTTTCCCACCCGGTTCGTGTCCAATCCGGAGGATTTCGGCATCTTCCAGGGGCTGGTCTGGGAGTTGGTGGTGCCGCTCAATCTCGAGCACGTGGATCCCTCGAGCTTCCGCACCTTCATGGAAAACGCGGACTTGCTGGATTTCCCCGGCGTGGGCAACGAACCCGCCAACGAGCACGCGCTGCTGGACGTCTGGCTCAAGGAAGGCTGCTGGAAACCGAAGGACCCGCCGCAGAATTCCATGGACGCCAACGCGGAGCTGTTCTTCCAGAAGATCCTCAAGCGCGGCAAGACCGCCTCGATCGTCGCCACCTACGCCAAGCGGATGACGATCGACGGCTTCAACATCTTCCTCAACCTCCAAAACTACCGGCCCGCCAACGCGCAGCAGCTCGAGGCGGGCATCGCCACCTGGTGGTCCAGCATGGTGCCGGACTACAATCGCGGCGGCCCGAGTCCGCTGCCGCTGAACCTCGCGCTCTGCTGGTGGGCCAAGCTCATCAACGAGGCCCAGCCGGGCAAGGTGAACCTCGGCCGCATCAAGGAGGTCTGCGAAGCCCTGGGGGACATCGGCCGGCCGGAGATCGCCACCACGTTCGCCCTGAACTATTACCGGCTCCCCGCCGGCAAGATTCTCGAGGACAACAAGTTCCGGGTGGATTCGACCATCTACAACGAAATCCGCTCGCAAACGGTCTTCCAATACCAGTTCCGCCGCGATGTCAGCCAGACCAGCTTCCGCATGATGGCGGAAGACCAGCAAACCGGCGGCACGGACTTCTTCTTCGACCAACTGCGGATGCAGGTGAAGCCGGGCGGCACGGGGACGAAGTTCAACCGGCCGGAGATCCTGCGCGCCCGCCGCGCGGACGGCGAGCAGCGGGTGAGCGCCCTGCTCCTGGGCAACAAGCTGTTCCTGCCGCCCAAGAACCGGGACATCCGCGTCGAACACCTGACCAAGCTCGAAGAAGAGCTGATCGCCCGGGTGCAAGGCCGGCGCGAGGATGAGATGCGGGCGATCAACTACGCGTTGCGCGAGTTCGTGGATATCAACTTCACGAACCTCAACATGGTGCCCAGCGACCGCAACGCCATCCATGAGAAGTTCATTCAGGACCAGTACCAGAAGTGGATCGCCAGCCAGGTGGAACGCTACCGGGCCTGGGTCAAAGGGGGCCGGAAGACCCGGCCGGACTGGGCATCGGTGGGCATCACCAGCGAGGCCCTGCTGCGCGACTACCTCGAGGCGATGACCGTGTCCGTCCTCAAGGAGATCCGCGACGAAATGGTGCCGTGGCTGCGCCGGATGGTGAAGTCGCGGCGGCGCATCACCGACGATCTCCGCCCCTATCTGGCGGTCAAGATGGCCAACGCCCTGGTCTATGGCGGCGTGGGCATCCCCACGTTCGACGACTCGAGCGGCGAGGGCGAGCTGGAAGGGAGCGAGTCGGATCACGTCGAGGAACCGCTGGGCGAGGCCTGTCCCAGCTACCAGACCTTTGTGGCGCCGTTCATCGAGCAGGTCCGCAAGTTGCGCGACCGCGACGCCGAGAAACTCGAACGGCCCGAGAACATCCCGGGCGCGGCGGAATTGAAGGAAGTCTGCGTCAAGTACAGCTTCCCGGTCCCGGAATAGACGCGACGCACCGAAACCGAGCATGGCCTGAACCTTTCCTCCTCCTATGCCAACCGAAACGCTGATCGTCTTTCCGAACACGGGGCACCAGTACTTCACCATCGAGCTGATGAAGCTCTGGCCCGAAAAGGGCGAGGCCTGGTGGGTCAAATTCGTCAACGACCACGGCGGCCCGTTCCGCCCTTGGGAGCGCGGCTTCGACTGGATCCGCTACCAGTACCAACTGACGCCGCGCGACAACAAGCCGGTGCTCAAGCTGGTGGTGGAAACGAACCTGGGCCTGCCTTCCCGCGGCTTTCTGTACGACGTCGAGGAATCCGCCGAGAAGCCGAAGGACGAGGACAGCGCCAACCTCTACGCCGCCACCGAGGACAGCTTCCTCGATGAGTATTGGCGCAGCGAAGAAGGCATCCCCCGCACGGTCGATCTCACCAACCTGCCCGTGCCCCCGAAACAGGAGGGACCGCTTTCGTTCAAGAACGCCCAGCATTATCCCAGCGAGTACCTGCCGCTGCCCAAGGCGAAGGAAGGCCAGACCCGCATCCAGATCTTCTTCGAGCGCCCCCCGGGCGAGGAGCCGGTGGACGTGGACCTGATCGTCGACCTTGGCAACGCCCGCACCACCGCCGTCCTGCTCGAGGACGCCGGCCCCGGCCCGGACTACAAGGACATCCACAAGCGCATCTTCCCGTTGCGCGTGCTGGCCCGCGGCGCCGAGTACACCCGCAAGGCGGTGGTCGCCAGCAAGAATGCCGCCGGCAAGCTCAGCGCCCCCAGCGACGATTTCGCGGACTGCGAGGTTTTCTCCTCCTGGCTGTTGTTGCACCGCCCGCTGTTCGCGCACCTCGAACCGCCCTTGACCGACGATTTCATCTACCAGGAATTCGACACCTTCGAGGCCAAGGACCAGAAGCGCACCAAGTACCGGGCCAAGCGTTATCTGCCGCAGGCGTTCGTGGAGCTTTCGCCCGCGCTGATCGGCGGCGGCAAATCGCTCGATGGCGCCAGCAAGGTTTACGCCCGCATCCGCATCGAGACCCATAACCGCTTCTACCTCAGTTCTCCCAAGCGCTACGTCTGGGACGACGCGAACCTCGGGGCCAAAGGCGTCGGCGGCTCCTGGTGGAAGCAGATTCCCAATTTCACCGATCCGCCCGAGCCCGGCTACTTTACCGATCTCTCCGGCATGTTCCGGTACTTCATGGCCCCGGATGCCCTCGACTGGAACATCGACTGCCCTCCGGACCCCGACCATTTCACGAAGGTGCCATTCCTCAACACGCCGCCGGTGTACCCGCGGCGGGATGCGGTCTGCTGGTTCGCCCTTTCCCTCCTCGAGGCGGCCTACCGCCAGATGAACTCGCGGGGCTATCGCGAGCGCACCGAGCGCAGCAACCTGCCCCGCCGGCTCCGCAACATCCGCGTCACCTATCCCTCGGGCTGGACGTACGAGGAGCGCGTCCGCTACTTCGAGCAATGGGAGCGGGCCATCAAGCTCTTCGCCATGACCCACCTGGCGGACCCGCGCGTGCGCGAGTCGGGCGGCGACCGCCCGGCCTTCCAACGGCAGCACCTGGACGAGGCGGTTTGTTCGCAGTTGCCGATTCTCTACGCCCAGATCCAGTCCCTGGCGAACAGCGCCTCCGAATGGATCCGGCTTTACGGCAACGAAGACCGCGTGGTGGTGATGAACATCGACATCGGCGGCGGCACCACCGACCTCGCCATCATCGAGTACAAGCAGCGCCAGCAAAACTCGGCGGCGGATGACCAAATCTCGGTCCCGGTCGAGCTCGAGTCCCGCCTGCTGTTCCGCGACGGCCACGCCATCGCGGGCGACATGGTGGTCAAACGCATCATCGAGAAGGTGCTGATTCCCTCCTGGGCGCGCGGCGCGGAATGGACCCGCCAGCCGTGGGGACGCGACGCCCTGGCTTGCCTCCAAAGCCTGTTCGACGCCCCCACCAGCCCGGACATGAAGGACATCGATCCGTTCGCCAAGCAGAAGATGATTCGCATCATTCGGCTCATCCTGGTGCCGTTGGCGAACGAACTCCTGCAACGCCTAGGCCAGGCCGGCGAGGCCGGCAACACCCCTTGGGAACCGCTCGATATCAAGGCCTGCGTCTCCGCCGAGGTCATCGACGGCAACACGCTCGACGACCTCAACGACCTCTGCGGCCGCATTGTGCAAACCCGCGTCCCGGAGGCCGGCGCCTGGCGCGGCAAGATCTTCGCCGTCGATGCCCGGTTCATGTGCGATCCCAAGGAGATCGAGAGCTGCATCGACGAGGTGTTCTCCAAGTTCTTCGTCAGCCTCGGGCAGCTGGCCTCCCATTACAAATGCCACCTGCTCATCGCTTCGGGCAAGCCTTCCGAGCTGCCGCGGGTGCGCCAGTTGATGCTGCAGTCCTTCGCCCTGTTGCCGCAGCGCATCATCCAGCTCAAGAACTTCCCGGCCGGCGGCTGGTATCCGTTCGCGGTCGACGGCAAGGTCAAGGACGCCAAGACCTGCACGGTGGTGGGCGCGGCCCTGTTCCAGGACATCTGCAACAAGGACCTCGAGAATTTCACCATCCGCAACCAGACCAAGGAAAACGCCGACCCGCGCAAGTGTCCCTCCTACTGGGGCATCATGCCTCCCGGCGGGCACCCCACGGATTTCTATCGTCCGCGGATGGAGGCCCGCGAAGGCGCCGCCCCACAGGAACTCGAGCGCTGCGAACGGGGTTATCTGCTCTTCAGCCCGCCTGACTACCGGCGTGGCCAGGCGGACACGACGAGCTACGAGAAGAACTTCGTTCTCTCGATGAATTGCCGGCTCGGACGGCAGATCGTGAAGATGGGGGATGTGCGCCCCGCCCCGGTCTACAAGCTGGAGTGGCGGCCGCTCATCGACGAAGGCATCGGCGACGCCAAGGCGATCGTCACCCTGCGCTGGGTGTTCGTCCCGGGCGAGGGCGACAAACTGGAGCTCGCCAATATCACCCCTATCCCCGGTCAGATTCCGGTGCAAATGAGCGAGGTGCAGCTCAAACTCAACACCCTGCCGGAAGAGAGCTTCTGGCTCGATGAACCCAGCCTGAAGATGGAATTCGAAGGCCTGACCGCGCGCTAGCCCTTTGCCCTCGGGAAGGGGTTGACGCGCCGGCCGGGGCGGACACCTTTGAGACGGCGGGCGCCCGGCGCGCCCCGAACAGCGGTTTGAACCAGGTCATGCAGCCGTGGTTATGAACGCGAACGATCCGCAGACTTCCCCCGTGGAAGGCCGCCAGCAGGGCCTTCAAGCGGCCGGCGCCGAGCTCGAGTGCCAGGCCCGCCAGATGAGCAATGACCTGGCCCTGACATACCTTGAGGGCCTGATCGCCAGCGCCAAGAACGTCGTCGAGGAAATCCGCCAGCTCAACGAGCAGATGGCCAGGTATCGGGAGCATTTGGCGGCCATCAACGCCGCCTCCCTACCCACGCCGCCCGCGCCGCCCGCGGCCGTCAGCATGCCGGAAGAGGCCTGGCCCCCCCTGTTTCAAACGGGCGGGGCCATGAGCGATTGGCGGACGGCCATCGAAACCGCCATGGCCGCCAAGGATCCCCACGCCTTGGCGCTGTTCGCCGACCTTACCCAACTGAGTCAACTTCTGGAGCAGGAGACCCCCGGGACCGACGAAGTTGGCCACGCGCTGCACGAGTTGAGCGTCCACGCCTACCGGTTCTGGAAAGCGATCGGCGCCGATCTTGTGGAAGCTCCTCTGGCATGGAGGGATGCATTCCAGAAAACCCTTGACGACCGGGGGTGCAATCTGGAGATTCGGCTGGTTTACGCGAAGGCCCTGTTCGATATGCATACGATGTTGAGTGCCCAGGGTTCCACCGGGCGCATGAGCGTACAGGAGCCTCTGTCGTGGATTTTGTGGGATAGATCAGACGCGGAACACCCGCGCATTTTCAAACAAGGTTTGGTCATTTCTTGTTGAGGGTACCATGAGCGATCCGAATACCACTGGTGGCGCGCCCCAATCCGGCGCGGTCCCCCCGGCTTCCGGCCCCCTGCCGGTGCGCAAACTCACCCAGCCGTACTTCGACGTCCGGCCCAACAACCAGTTCACCTACTTCGTGCCCGAGTACCTGCGCGTGGTCAAATCGGATGCCGAACCGCTGGCTCGCTTCCTTGCCGATGCCCGGCTGGAGCCCGGCTCCCGGCCGGACCAGCGCCGCATCGAGTATTCGCTCGGCGCGATCCCGGCGGACCAGATTCGCCCCCTCGAGTTTCTGGCCAAGGCAGAGGTCGAGGCCTTCGAGGCGGCCGCCCGGCAGTTTTACGTCGCCGCCCACCAGGACCAGCGCGTCCCCATGGCGGAGAAAGAGGCCCGCAAGAGCTTCCGCCTGCCCGACCCCGACAAGGAACCCGACGCCTACTGGGTCTACGGCCATCAGTACGATCCCAAGCTGTTGATCCTCTGGGGCGCGGAAAAGGAGCGCAACTCCGCCCTGCCTTTGGTGGAAGATCCCGAAGTCGTGCCGCGCAACGCCATCACCCTCGCCCAGAAGCTGCGCAAACGGCTCCTGCCGTGGGAGAAGAAGAAGAAGCAGGTCATCGAGATGATCAAGGCCCGCAACGAGCCGCTGGCCCGGTTCATCGAGGTTGGCGAGCCCATCTTTGACAAGAAGACCCAGAAACTCACCGGCATCAAGACCCCGGACGGCCAGACCCGCCCGGTCAAGGACTGGCGCCGGTTGAACCGCAATCTCAACGCCGCCGAGGTCAAGGCCTTCGAGGCCGCCGCCAAGACCTTCTACGACCGGGCCCATCCCGCCGGAACCGAGGGCGCCCCCGATGAAGGCGAAGTGACTCCGTACGAACGGGAACTGCGCCAGGATTTCCGCCTGCCCGATCCCGACTCCCACCCCGACGCCTACTGGGTCTACGGCAGCGCCATGTCCTCGAAGCTCATGGTCCTTTGCCGCTGCACGGAGCAGCAGGGCGAATGCCTTCCGTTGGTGGTGGACGAAGTGCTCAAGCTGCCCGAGGACACCGGCAGCGCCGCCCCGGCCCCGGGCTCGGCCGCCTTCGCCGACGCGAATAAGGGCGAGCAGCTCGCCGGGCTGGCGGGCAAGACCGTCGCCGGCAAGCTGGCCAAGCACAAGAAATCGCCCATGGCCACCGTCATCCGGGCGGGGGTCGGGGCCGCCATCGTCTTGATTGCGCTGGCTGGCTGGAAGTTCGTCGTCGCAACGCCACCGAAGATAGCCGAATCGCCGAAGGTGCTGATTGACGCCAAGATCGACCCCGATTTCACTCAGAAGAAGCTTGAGGTGGTCTTCGACAAATCGCTGAATACCAACTCTATAGCCGAACCAGGGAAGAGCGCAGCCACGGGGGTTGCTCCCGACAACGCCCAGTTTCGGATTCTGCCGGATGAGGCCAAGCTCGCGGTAGTAAAGGTCACCCTTCTCGATTCCAGCAAGAAACGGTTTCTCTTGGAAGCCTCCGGGCCATTCAAGGAGGGCACACCCTATACCTTGCTGGTGGACAGCAGCCTCAAGAGCAGTTTGGGGGTCGCGGTGAAGAAGGGAACTCAGAAGGCATTCGAATACAAGGACACGATCCCGGCTCGGATCATCAAAGCCGCGCCGGAGCCCGCTTCGGATCGGAAGATCCGGGTCTCGTTCTCGGAAAAGGTGAAGCCCGACAGTGCCCGGAATCCGGTCAACTACGTGCTCAAAGACTCAAGCGGAGCAGTCGTGAAACTCCAGGGAACACCCGAGCTACTGTCGGACGGCGACAAAGTGATTCTCACTTCTGCGGAACCGCTGAAGAACAAAGCCGAGTACCGGATCGTTACCGAGAAGATAGCCGACCTTTCCAACGGCGGCAATGCTGACAAAATGCAGAGCGAGTATCCCTTCCCGTTCGTCGAGCCCGCCCCCGCCATCTCGGCCGTCCGAGCCAGAGGGGTTCAAACCGAGGCCATCGTGGAGTTCGATCGTCCGGTGGACAAAGACATGGCGGCCAACAAGGCGAACTACACCCTCGAGGGCAGCTCGGTCGAAGCGGCGGAACTGCTGGCCGACGGCAAGACGGTTCGCTTGAAGACCGCTCCCATGCGCAAGGCAGGCAACTACAAGCTGATAGTGAACAACTTGAAGGGCGTGGTGACCGCACCGGGTGGTGTTCCCGCCGTGGCGGAGGGACCGGTCGAGCGGCCTTTCCCGTTTGAAGGTAGTGAGGACAACGAAGGACCCAAGTTCGTGAAGGACGGGGTCACGTATATCAAGACGCCCGCCCAGCTCGTCCTGACGTTCGATGAACCGATCAAGGCAGATTCCATCAAGTCTGGGGCGTTCGATATTGGCCGCCCAGTGAAGTTCGATGCCGTCCCGGGTTCCAAGCCGACCGAGGTCGTGTTGAAGCTGGAGAGCGAGCTGGCAGTTGGGTCTTTGAGAATCAGTTACGATGGTCTGGAAGATGCTTTCTCGAATCGTGGAAAGGACAACATCGAATCGACGGTGAAGGGCGTTACCTACAAGGTGACCATCGCCAACGCCAGGTTCGAAGACAGCCGGACGGTACTGGTCATCTTCAGTCAACCGCTGGCTGCAAGTTCCGTGCAAACGAACAACTTCAAGATCAGGGGATCCCAGGTGACCGCCACCAGCCTGGGCGCGGACGGCAAGCGGGTGCGCCTGGTGCTGGCCGGGGCTTTGGCCACCAATACGCCGCCGGTGGTGAGTTGCAGCAATGTTCGCTCGCAGATTGCCGTAGATGCCCAATCGGATTCCTTTGAGTCGCAATAGCCCGGTTGCATGGGAATTGACCTGTCTATAAGCAATTGAGGTGTAACTGCGTAGATGTCATAATGAAGATGAAAGTCCAGCCACTCGTCTAGACAACCAACGATATGAAAAGTCAAACGTCGTTAGCCAGGTACATATTAAGATTACTGCTCATCCAGATGGTCCTGTCACCGTTGACCCTTCTGGCGCAACCCCTAATTCCAGAGATGGATCTGATTAGGGAACAACGGAGCGCTACCAATTACGTCCGGGACGCGAGGAATGAGTTAAAGAACTCCATCAACCGCTTCGAGCGGAACAATCTCCCCGGCGCCGACCAGAACGTGACTCTGGCGCGAATCCGCTTGGATATGGCGCTGAA
This sequence comes from uncultured Verrucomicrobiota bacterium, assembly GCA_964472515.1. Taxonomy (GTDB): domain Bacteria; phylum Verrucomicrobiota; class Verrucomicrobiia; order Limisphaerales; family J093; genus CAYYMW01. The sequence goes on from CAYYMW010000208.1 coordinate 10,360, forward strand.
GAAGATCGAAGGCCACACGGATCGCATTTCGAGAGTGGCAGGCTCACTATTCGACCCATCTCGGAAGAAGGGTGAACGTCTGATGAAGAGCTACCTGCTCATTAGGGATGCAGCCTATGAGCTCCAGAATGAGATCACCCGCTTCGTCAACAACGAGCTGCGTCCCAAGATGGGCGGCAGGTGTCCGATGTACGACAGCTACATGGAGAACCGGGGCAGTATCATGTCCGGCAGCCAGGACGATGCGCAGAGCAAACTCGAGAAAGCCCTCCAGTCTGTTACCACGGGTCAGACACCTGGGCCTACCGGCGATCCCGGCCAAGCCGGATCGGGCATTACCCCTCCCCAAAGCGGCAAGCAGGCTTTGCTTGACGAACTCGGGCGCCTTTTGAAGGAGGCGGGGCTGTCCGACGAGGAGATCTCGAAGATCCTCGCGCAAGCCGGCAAGCTCTCAGAGGACGAGTTGAAGAATCTGGTCAACGCCACCCGCCAACTGTCGCCAGAGGAACGGAAGAAGCTCTTCACCGAACTGGCTAAGAAAGCGCCCGCAGAAATCGAGAGGATCTTGCATGGCTGGGGTCAGACCTCGCCGTCGGCGTTGCCCGGGGCCCTCAGAGAGTTGGCCAAAGGAACACCACAGCAGATTGCCGCCGCGCTGACCAAACAAGCCCAGCAGACGCCCGGGCAGATCGCTCAAACCATGAATAACCTTGGCGGCGGGGACGCTGGGATGCGGAACCAGGCTGCACAAGAGTTGGGCTTGGGCGGAACGCCCAGCAGCTCTGGACCCTCCTCGCAGCAGGGGACGGTCGTGATTGGCGGGCAGACTCGCAACGCTGACGAGAAGGGCAAGCTCAACGGACAAGAGAAGTCGATGGGAGAGATCGCGGCGGCGTTGGCCGAGATGAGCCGGCAGTTCAAGTCTCGTTACAAGAGCGGGACCCAACACCTCACGCAGGAGGAGTACCAGAATCTGGTTGAAGTGAGTCCCACAGAATGGAAGACGGAGCCGGTGACCGTCAATTGGGCCCTGTCGATCGAGGCCGAAGATAGCGGCGGTGGCAATGCCGTATTCAGACTAGTGAATGCGGAGGAAGGCGGTCCTGGGTTCACGGTTAGGGAATGGTCGCTCGTCGATAGCACTGGCAATTCGATTGCCAAAGGAAGCGAGGAAAGATTCTCAGCCAAGCTGCCGAGCGGCGCCTTCAAGGTTACCGTCAAGGGCACCACGAAGGGCGGCAATAGTCCCTTCACGATTCAACTCGAAGGCAACCAGTAGCCAACGGGGAAGACAGCGAAACGATTCCTTTCACGGCCGCCCCTCTGCGGAGGGGCGGCCTTTTTCATGACGGAGTTCCTCGCGCGGCGAGGCGGGTTCGATTCCGCGCGTGCGTTTGGGCGCGGGGAATGCCACGCTGGGCCAGCCAGATGAGCACGACCGCCAACCTCTTCGCGCCCCTCGATCCGGGCATCTACGAGATTCGCACCCACGCGCGCGGTCCCGAGGGCGCGCTGCCGCTCACCCCCGAGATGCTGCGCGACCGTCCCAGCGGGGACATCTTCGGCCTTACGCAGGACGCCGGCATGGGCTGGAACCCGGCCGAGCTGGGCCGCAAGGCGTTCCTGATCCTGAGCACGCAAGGCGGGGTGCGGGCACCGGACGGGCGGCCGATCGCGCTGGGGTACCACACGGGGCATTGGGAAATCGGTTTGCTGGTGGAGGCCGCCGCGCGCGAACTGCGGGCTTTGGGCGGGATTCCGTTTGCCGGGTACTGTTCCGACCCCTGCGACGGACGCACCCAGGGCACGCCGGGCATGTTCGACAGTCTGGCTTACCGGAACGACGCGGCGCAGGTGTTTCGCCGCCTGATCCGCTCGCTGCCGACGCGCGTCGGTGTGATGGGCGTGGCCACGTGCGACAAGGGCCTTCCCGCCATGATGATGGCGCTGGCCGCCATGCGCGACCTGCCGGTGGTGCTGGTCCCGGGCGGAGTGACGCTGCCGCCCACCACGGGGGAAGAC
>CAYYMW010000209.1:0-12281 GCA_964472515.1 uncultured Verrucomicrobiota bacterium
ACATCAGGCGCCCCCGGCCCGCCCCCAACGCCAGGCGCACGGCCAGTTCCCGTTCGCGGGCGGCTTGGCGCGCCACCAGCAGGCCGGCCACATTTGCGCAGGCGATCGCCAGCACCAAGCCCACGACCCAACCCAGCACGCGGAGCGGGTCGGCGAGGAACAGCCGCTGCATCCAGGGGCCATGGCGGCCGTCTTTCAGCAGGAGCGTGGGCGGCTCCGCCCTGGCCTCGGCCAGCGGCGCCTGGTGTTGCCGGAAGATCGCTTCCAACGAGGTGCGCGCGGCGGCCTCCGTGGCGCCGGGCGGCAGGCGCAGCATGAGTTGCACCCAGTAATGATCCGGGGAGGCCAGCGAGTACTCCTTGAGCACGGCCGGTTGCGCGGCCAGCGGCAGGTAGAAGTCCGCCGCGTCCCCGGCCAGCGGCCCGGCGTGCTCCCGCGGCAGCACCCCGACGACGTCGAACGTGGTGCGGTTCAGCCGGATGCTCTTGCGGATGACCTCGGGGTCGAGCCCGAAGTGGCGCTCCCAGCAGCGATACGTGATCACCGCCGCGGGCGCGGCCCCGGGGCGGTCGTCCTCCGGGGTGAGGGGCCGGCCCAGCAACGGACGCGTGCCGTACCCGGCGAAGAAATTGCCGGAGACCAGCAAGGCCTGGGAGGGAAAGGCGTCGTGGGGACCGGCGGCGGTAAGGGCCTCGCTTGGGGCGAAGGCGAAGAGCTCGGCGTAGCCGGCCCCGTGCTCGCGGAGGGTGCGGTACGCGGGATACGAGAACTGCCCGCTGACGCTTTTCCCGCCGAAGGGCATGAAGTTCTCCGCGCCGGCGATGGCGTATTCCTTAGGCAGGGGTCCGGACCAATTCAGGACGCGCAGTTCCCGGGGATTCGGCACCGGCAGGGAGCGGAGTTGCACGGCGTTGAGCAGGCTGAACACGGCGGTGTTGGCCCCGATGCCCAGCGCCAGGGAAAACACCGCCACGGCGGCCAGCCCGGGGGACCGCGCCAACCCGCGCGCCGCGCGCCGCAACTCACCCGGCCACTCCCGCAGCCAGAGGATAAAAGCGAACCATTTCATGCCATGTTCACGAGATTGGACCGGACCAGGCGGAAATCGTAACGCGGGGAACCCCTACAGTCAGGCTGCCCATCCTAAGCGGTCCGGCTTGACGGTTCTCCAGCCGCGCTTAATATCGCGGTCAATGCAGCCGAGCCAATCCATGCCCTTATCGACTCAGCGGTGATGAAGCCACGCCCTGTCAGCCGCGCCGGTTCCGTCGCCTTGTTCATGGCTTGGCTGGCGCTTGCGGTGGTGGGCACCGCCCGGGCCGGGCAGGTGATCTTCGTCAATTGCTTCCAGACGAACGTCGTTGCGGATGGACATAGCTGGATGACCGCCTTCCCGAGCATCCAAGCAGGCATTGCCGCTGCCGCCCCGGGAGATGAACTCTGGGTGGGAGCCGGAACCTACGGGCCCTTTGTCTTGGACAAGGCGATCCAGGTCTTCGGCGGCTTTTCCAGGCGGGAGACGAGGCGGAGTGAGCGGGATTGGATCGCCAACCCATGCCGGGTCTTGCCCGAGGCCGGCAGCTCGCTTCCCAGCCTCGCGATCATTGCCGGTTCGGCCGAAGGCCCCTGCCGGGTGGATGGCTTCATTTTCGAAGGGGGCGTGGCGCCCTTTGGCGCGGGCATTTGCTGCAACGGGCCGGTGGTGCTGGCCAACAACCTGATCGTGAACAATGCGGCCACGGGCGGGTCGGGCTGCGGCGGCGGGGTGCTGATCGATGCCACGCGTCCGGTCGTCGTGCGGGAGCCGGGGGTGATGTTCCGGGAGTTGGCCCAGCGTCTGTTGGATGCCCACACCACCACCAATTCTGTCGCGGACGGCACGGGTGGATCGAACTGGGTGCGTTACGTGGCCGGCGTCGCCGTGCGGCCGGAGTTCTGCCTCACGAACATCGCCCTCCACCCAGTCTCCGAGTACCAGCCGCCCATCCACCGCCTGCTGCAGTTGGCTGCGAACTTGTACGGTGGGCTGACCAACCAAACCTACCAGGGAAGAGTCCTGCCGTGGGTCTTCCGGCCGAGGTTTTCCACGAACGAGGCGGGAGTCTTCATCGCCGGCTACGAGGAGGAGGCGGGCACTTCCAGCCTGTCCCGCCCGTTTCGAGACTTGGCCGATCCAGGCGACCGGGCTCGCCTGCGACCTGACGACAATGTCTACGGCGTGCCGCTGATCTTCTCCGCGACGAAGGGGGTGCCGAACTTCAACGAATTCACCTGCCAGACGGTAGCGCAAATCAGCCGGTACGTAGAGCTGAGGAAAACGACTGCGACCGACCTCCGGCCAAGTGCCACTAACGCCCTCTACGCGCTGAGCGTCTCCAACCAATTTGGCTTGGAAGCGTGGAACGCCTACAAGGACACGTACGGCGGGCCCCTCGAACTGAGGGTCCAATCCTGGCACACCGTCGCGTTGTCGGTCTCCAACTACACGCCCCATCCGCGGACACTCCTGTCGGACCGGCGGATCTTTGCTACCAACCTGACCCTCGAATCCTGGCCCGCCGGGCAGTTTCAGGTCTTGTTGGCTCCCCCACTCGTGTTGCTGAGCAACGTGGTGTACAACCCGGTTCCGACTTCGGACGATTCGCCCTTCCTGCCAGTGACCACCAACCTGAACTTTCCCGCCTGCGGGGATGTTCTTCCAGGTATCGTGGTCCACTGCACTAATCGCCTCCAGTACGCCTTGGTGGATCCGGAAGCGAACCGGCTCGTCGACCTGGTCAGCTTTCGAGGTCTCAACACCACCGTTCCCGTCACAGTGCCCCCTTATGAGTCCCCAAGCCAAGACTTGGGTTTGTCTAGATTCTGGCTGACGAGCCGAGTAGGTGGCTCGACGAATATAGGCGCGCCCACAGTGGGGCTGATGAACCAGATCAGTGCGGCTCTGGGCATAGTGCCGCTATCTGCTCAACAAATGCGCGACTGGTGCCTGCCCGCAGACGTCGATAGGGCCAAAGCCACAGACCTTCTTCGCCAGTTTTGCGGCCTCAACCCCATCAACTACCGGACACTCGAACAGCTCAGGCTCTTGCAGCGCGAGTTAGCGGGAAAACTCGCAGTGCAGGTGCCGTTCGTCTTTACCGCGAAATTCACCGACACGTGGAATTGGGAAGTCAATGATCCAATGGTGCATTACCTCTCGGAAGATCTGAGGGTTCCCGGCATCCTCGGCTATGGTGTCCCTAGTGGAACGACGCGCGCTCTTTGTTCGAGTTGGAATGTGCAGCTCCCGTTGATCTCCCTGGCTCGCACCAACGCGGTCTACCTGCGTCACCAATCAAACGCATCCAGGCGGACCCAATCTCCCGCCCAATATGATCTGGAGTTAGGTTCCCCTGATGTCTGGAGTTTCCCTGCCACTCCCTTCGTTGACCTGCACTGGCTGGACCGCGTCCACCGTGGTACGCCCTGGCAAACGGTCTATCTGGGGGGACGGATCGGCGCCAATGTGCCCTCGCCCTATCAGGCGGCCGCTGCCGCCCTCAACTCCACCAACGACTGGCGGCTGGCGCGCCTCTGGCTGGAAAACCGGCTGTTCCCCGAGACGGGGCTCGCCTTGCCGAGCGAGGTGGTGCTGGTGAACAACACCATCGTGGGCAACCGAGCCGCCTCGGGCGGGGGAATTGCCATCGCGGACGGTGCCACCCCGGCCTTGGTGAACAATCTCGTCGTCTCGAACTCAGAGGGCGTGGCAAGGATGGGGGCGGCGGCGGTCACCCTGCGAGCCAACGACGTGTTCGGCAACTCCGGCGGCGATTACCGCGGCCTGGCCGCCGGCCCTACGGATGTCTCGGTCGATCCCCGGTTTGTGGCACTGTCAGCCGGGGACTTCCGCCTCGATCCGGCCTCCCCGTTGCTGGGCAAGGGCGATCCGCTGGCGCTCGACCGCGGCTGGCTGATGGCGGATGAGACGGCCCGTTCCCGTGGCGCCGGCGTGGAGGTGGGCGCCGCGGAGTTTCGGCCAGCCTTGCCGTGGGTATCGGTGTCGATCCACCCCGCTGAGCCGCCTGCCCTGCCAAGCGTCTTGTTGGAGGGCTTTGGCGACCTCCCGTGTGTGCTCGAAGCCAGCATCGACCTCGTCCACTGGGAGACCGTGGCCTTCTCCGGGACCGCCACCTACTCGTTCCTCTTCCATCCGCCGCCCGCGCTCGCCAAGGCCGCTGTGTTCTTCCGCGCGCGGTTGGCAGAGCCTTGAAGCCCTGCTCGGAGGCCGCGCGGTTCGGACGCTTCAGACCTATGCGCCCGTGTTTGAATATATGCGTTTGTCGAGTTGTCGAATCCAATAGGGAAACCGGTTTCAGCAAGTATGTATGAGTGGTCTTCTCGCACCGGAGCCGATTCTACGAGCAGCCCTCCGGGTTCTGCACGTCGCGGGCTACACCACCCGCAATTGGACGCTTCACGATGAGGTGTCTCGGAAGCAGGTCAACGCTCTCTGGGAGGCCATCCATGAGATCCCGGACTTGCTCAAGCGCTGGCAGGGGGACGAAGAGTGCCTCCGCGAAGTGAGGATGTATCTGAGGGAGTACGACGAGCGCTGGACTGAACCCAAGCTGGGAGTGATCTTCGAGCAGGCGCTGAATAGTCCGGACGATTGACGCCGCCTATCGCTGCATCCAAACTCCAAACCTATGAGCACATGGCCGCATGAAGGAACCCCACTATCGAGCGGGGAGAAACGGGCCTATCGGTACCTCCTCTATTGGGCAATGCTGGATATCCGAGGCCTCTGCCAATCACGAGGCCGAATAAGTCGTAATCCGTTCGAAATCTGGAAGCAGCATCGCCGGAGCAGGTTGGCTGGCGCACTCGCCGACTGGCTTCACAATCTTGCGGCTTACGCGGCGAATGACTTCAACGGTTTCGACGCCGATTGGTTTTGGCGGGAATACGCCGGGGTCCGCCGCCACCACCCCGAGCTCGGTACCAGGGAAGGTATGGAATACAGGGTCAGGTTCGAAGAGCAGTTAGCCCAAGCCAAGTCGGGCCTGGCGTGATCCGATGCGGTCCATGGACCGACCAACAGCACCGGACACGGCTCACTTCTTGCCGACGCCCGAATCCCGTTAGGGATGACATGCTTATAGAAGCGCCCGCAGGCTTGGCAACCAAGCCCCATCGGGGCGACACAGCAACCCGGCAGATTCCTGTCGCAGCCTGGCGTGCGTGCTCTATGGCGTCCCTACGGGACTGTTACCTCGTCTTGCGGTCGCTTCTCCTCCCCGGTAGGAGACGAAGTCAGGAGTCTCCAATATGAACCCGCTCCTGAACGCGGCCGTGAGGCGAGGCTCCGAGACTCGCTACCTCAGCTCCTACCCGAGGACCGACCGGTGAGCGGTCTGCCTGGTGACAGCCTTGCCGCCTAAAACAACGCCCCTTGTCCGCCGGTGGGGGGCTTGAGGCCGAGCTTGCGGTAGCTCAGTTCCGTGGCCGCGCGCCCCTGCGGGGTGCGCTTGAGGTAACCCTCCATGATCAGGTAGGGCTCGTAGACTTCCTCCAAAGTGTCCGGCTCCTCGCCCACGGCCACGGCCAGCGAATTCACGCCCACAGGGCCGCCGCCGAACTTCACAATGATCGCCTCGAGGATGCGCTTGTCCATCTCGTCCAGGCCGTTCTCGTCGATCTCCAGCATGGCCAGCGCGCGGTCGGCGATGGCGGCGGTAATGCGGCCGTCGCCCCTGACCTGGGCGTAGTCCCGCACGCGGCGCAGCAGGTTGTTGGCGATGCGCGGGGTGCCGCGCGAGCGCCGGGCGATCTCGTGGGCGCCCTGCTCCTCGACCACCACACCGAGCAACCGCGCCGAGCGGACCACGATGGTCTGGAGCTGCTCCGCGTTGTAGTAATCGAGCCGCTCGCGCATCGGGAAACGCGTCAGGAGCGGCGCGGTGAGGAGGCCGCTGCGGGTGGTGGCGCCGATGAGCGTGAAGCGCGGCAGGGAGAGCCGGACACTCCGGGCGTTGGGCCCCTGGTCGATGATGATGTCGAGTTTGAAGTCCTCCATCGCCGGGTAGAGGTACTCCTCGATGGTCTTCTGGAGGCGGTGGATCTCGTCGATGAACAGGACGTCGCCCTCCTCGAGATTGGTCATCAGGCCCGCGAGGTCCCCGGCCTTCTCGATGGTGGGGCCGCTGGTACACTTGATGTTGGCGTTCATCGCCTTGGCCAGGATGTTGGCCAGGGTGGTCTTGCCCAGGCCGGGCGGGCCGCTCAGGAGGATGTGGTCGAGCGGTTCCTTGCGCTGGCGGGCGGCCTCGACGGCGATTTCGAGGCGTTCCTTGAGCTTGGCCTGGCCGGTGAACTCCGAGAAAAGCGCGGGCCGCAGCGTCATTTCCAACGCGTTGTCGGGCTTGGTCAGCACTCCGGAAATCATCCGTTCGGCCATGCGCGCGAGGATGGGGAAAGCGTTCCGCAGCGACAAGCGAATTCAACGCGGGGACTGGTCGTTGGGGAGCGCGCCCGCCTCGGGCGCGGTGTCCGGCGCCTCGCCGGATGCCTCCCTGGGCCGGCTTAACCCTCAGCCTGGCGCGGGGAAGAAGGCCAAAGCGGTGTCGCGCCACGCTTGCCACCGCACTCCATAGAGGGGCCGGCTCACGTCGAGGGCTGCCTGTTTGGCAGCGCCCGCCCTCAATGATGGTGGAACAGCCGCGCGCGGTTGGCGTACAGGTAGACCACGATCAGGACGTTCGTGATCAGGATGGCCGTCAGCCAGAGCGTGAAGTGGTGGGAAAGCTCCAGCACCTCCAAGGGAATGAAGAACGCTGACTCGCCGATGGCCAGCCAGCCAGCCCACGGCACGCGGAAGAGCAGCCCGATCCCCTCAGTGAGGGAGAAGAGGCTGAACACGAACGTGCCCACCGCCGCCCAGACCACCTTCATCTCGGTCAAGTTGCCGAGCGAGACCGCCAGCTTGACGAAGAACTGGCGGTCGGGGTTGATGCGCAGGAACTCGAGCACGTTGCGGAGTTCCTGCGGCAAGTCGTTGTCCGACAGGCTGTACGCCACCAAGGCCAGGAACAAGAACAGGCTGCCCTTGATCAGCTTGAAAACAATGATGGCGTAAAGCGTCGGCGCCCGCTTTTTGACGGGCGCCGGCTGGGAGTCAACGGCCATCTAGCGCACTTTCGCGAGGAGCATCGGCAGGAGCTCGTCGATCCGCACGCGCACCTGCTGCATGGTGTCGCGGTCGCGCAGGGTGACGGTGTCCTTGTGCTCGGGCCGCTCGCCCAGGGTGTCGAAGTCGATGGTCACGCCGTAGGGCGTGCCGGCCTCGTCCTGGCGGCGGTAGCGGCGGCCGATGGCGCCGGATTCGTCGTAAAACACGCTCATGTACGGGCGGAGCAGGTCGCGCACCTCGCGGGCTTTGTTGACCAGCTCGGGCCGGTTCTTGAGCAGCGGGAAGATGCCCACCTTCACCGGCGCCACGCGCGGATGGAAGCGCATCACCACGCGGGTTTCCTTGTTGCCCTTCTCGTCGGTGACTTCCTCTTCGGCGTAGGCGTTGCAGATCAGGGCCAGGATCAGGCGGTCCACGCCAGCGCTGGGCTCGATCACGTGGGGCACGTACTTGCTCTTGGCGTCCTCGTCGAAATACTCCATCGACTTGCCGCTGAACTTCTGGTGCTGCGAGAGGTCGAAATCGCCGCGCGCCGCGATGCCCTCGAGCTCCTGCGTCCCGAAGGGGAACTTGTAGAGGATGTCCACGCACGCCTTGGCGTAATGGGCCAGCTCCTCCTTCTTCTGCCAGTAAAAGTCGAGCGAGTCGCGGTTCAGGCCGATGCTCTCGTACCACTTCACGCGCTCCTCGACCCAGTGGCGGTGCCACTCGCTCCAGCCCCAGTTGGCTTGCGGCACGGCGAGGTCCGCGCCTTCGGCGGGCGCGCCGAGCTTGGCCTGGGCCACGGCGTCAGGCTTGATGAAGAACTCGAGCTCCATTTGCTCGAACTCGCGCGAGCGGAAGGTGAAATTGCGCGGGTTGATCTCGTTGCGGAAGGCCTTGCCGATCTGGCAGATGCCGAACGGCACCTTCTGGCGCGAGACATCGAGGACGTTCTTGAACTGGGCGAAGATGGCCTGGGCGGTTTCCGGCCGCAGGTAGGCGACGTTCTCGGCGCTTTCCACCGGGCCGACGTACGTCTTGAACATCAGGTTGAAATTGCGCGGCTCGGTCAGGAGGCTGCCGTTCTCGGCGTTGTAGCGGGTCGAGTTGACCACCGGTTCCATGCGCTCACCCTCGAACACCGGGGTGGGCAGGCCGCGCTGTTGGTAAAACTGCTTGGCGATCTTGCGGGCGTAGTCGGCGTGCTTGCCGGTCGCCACCAGCGCGGAGAAGGGCTCGGCGCAGGTCTTGCCGGCCGCCTCGTCCTTGGCGCCGGTCCAGAAGTAGGCGTCGCCGCTCTGGGGGTCAATCTGGTCGGCGCGGAACCGCTTCTTCGAGAGGAGGCAGTCCACCATCGGATCGCTGAAGGTGGCGGTGTGGCCGCTGGCCTCCCAGATCTTCGGGTGCATGATGATGCTGGCGTCCAAGCCCACCACGTCGTCGCGCCCGGTCATGGCCCGCCACCAGCGGTCCTTCACGTTGCGCTTGAGCTCCGCGCCCAGCGGACCGTAGTCCCAGAAACCGTTGATCCCGCCGTAAATCTCTGAGGATTGGAAGACCAGGCCCCGCCGTTTGCAGAGGGAGACGATCTTCTCCATCAACTCGTTCGTTTTCGGTTCCGACATAAGGCGGGCAGTGTTGGGCATCGGCAAACCCCTGTCAAGGAAGGCGAAACAGGCGTAAAGAGGCCGAAATCAGCCCCTACGCGGCTCCCAAGGTGACCGGCGCAGGCCGCCCCGGCCGCTCCGTTATGGCGTCACCTCGGCCGTGGCCGATTGGCCCGGCTGCAGGTCCACCGCCACCCAACTGGCCGGCACACCGTGGATCAGCATCGGCGTCGCGCTTCGTTGGTCGGCGTTGACGGTGATGGTGCGGTGCTCGCCGTAGAAGCACGCCTTCCATTTCAATACTCCCGTGCCCGAGGTGTGGGTCGCGGTGGAGCGGGTGGTCCCTTCGTGGCCAACCGCCACCCGGTGGCTGCCCAGCGGGATATCTCGCACCGCCGCCCAGCTCACCGCCCGGGGCAGGTGCGACACGGTGAGAAAGCCGCTTTCCGGTGCGTTGGGTTCGAAACCGAGCGGACCTTCCACCACATGACTGATCAGGGTGTACGAAATCTCGGGGTACTCGCGGTCGGGTTGGTCGATGATGTACTCCAGCCACTTCCACCCCTCCTCCACGCGGTGGTAGGGAAAGAAGACGCCGGGCAGGTAGGAGATGGCCTCGAGATTGGACGGACGGCCTTCCCGAGTGTCGACCGCGCGCGCAATGAAATCCAGGTAGGCGTCGGTCTTGGGGGACGGGTCGGTGATGAACTTCATCGGCATGAACCAACTGTTCTCGCGGCCGAAATCGGTGACCGCCCGGCCTTCCACGTTATAGCCGCGGACATACGGTGGCACGCCCGGCTGCACGCCCCATTGGGTGTTGAACAGGCGCCGGAGTTCGTCCGCCCGCTTTTCGAACGTGGCGGCCTGCGCGGCGTCTCCCCGCACCGCCAGTAACCGCGCGTACGCCAGCAACGCCTGGTATTCGCAGGCAATGCCGTCGCCGGCCTCGATCAACGGCGAGCGGATTTCATTGTAGGTGGCGCAGCCGCGGAAGATGTCGCCCGAGCCGTCTCCCTCCGCCACCCCGTTGGGAATGCGGGTATCGTGCAACCGGACGAACTCCGTCACCGCCTGGGTGCAGAAGTCCCACAGCACCGGATCGCGGGCATAGGCCGCGTTGCCGGTCCAGAGGTACTGCCGGTGGCACTGTTCCACCAACTCAAACACGGCGGGCACCTCGCGCACGAACGAATCGTCGCCCCCGTAATCGAGCCGGAAGGGGCTGCCGTCGAAGTTCAGCGCCCAGAGCGGGTACCACTTCCGCCCCGCGGTGGCGGTGCCCGCGAAGGCCCGCAGCATGCTCCAGTTTTCCTCCTGCAGTCCGAGCAGGTGGGCGCCCGCCGCCTGGTGGCAGAAGTCGCGGGAGTAAAAGGCGGTGCGCCACGTATAGCCCGCCCAATAGGAGGGGATGTACTTGACCTGGCCGGTGCCTTCGCGCTGCCGTTCATGGCCGTCCACCACGCCGGTCTTGCCCGTCTGGACGTACGAAAGCGCCTTGCCGATGGCCCACGCAAAGGCGCGCTCCAGCTTCGGATGGGATGTTTCCAAGGAGAGCCTCGGCGCCTCCGCCCCGAAGGCCGCCGAACAGAGCATCACCCACGCCCCCAGCAGGGAGAGGAGAGCCAGAGGTCCCGGGATTTCGGCCGTGCGACTGCGGTTACGTTGCATAGTCTGGATGAAGTGTAAGACTCAGCCCACTCCAGAGCCCACCGGGTTCGCCTGCGATCCTCTGGCAGTTCTGCTTCGGGGAGGAGCGCGGCGCCGTCTCTTGGACGCCGCACCCTGGAGATGCGATCCCCCTATTCCCTCACCACTTTTACTCCCTTGGGGGCGTCGATGTGGCTCTTGACGGTGCCGTCTGGCTGCTTCTCGTGGCGCACTTGAATCACGCCGGCGGGCGTGGGGAAGGAGCCTTCCACCCACTTCAGGTCACCGAGGTGGGGCACAATCCGCACCGTCTTGCAGCCGGGTTCGACCACTGAGACGCCCAGCACATGCTCGCTGAGCCAAGCCGTGGGGCCCGAGGCCCATCCGTGGCACAGGCTGTGGCGGAACCCTTTATAGCAGTAGTTGCCGTAGTCGCCGTGGATGTCCTTCTTGCCCGCGGGGACCAGTTCATCGATGCGCCCGGCGTTCTCGGTCCAGGCCAGATCGAAATCCTCCCAGAAGGTGGTTGCGCCGAGGTCCAGCATCGCGCCCCAGTAGGAGCGGATGACGTCGAGGCAGCCCTGATAATCGCCGGCCTTCGCGCGCGCTTGGAGCACATAGTAACCGTAGAAGGTGGACATGCGGCGCGGGCCGTCCACGGCCATGACCTGGTGGTTAAGTTCCTGCGCGTTGCCCAGGCCGGCCAGGGCCATGAGGGCCGCGGCCTGCTTGCTGTTGCCATGGGCGGGAATGTGGCCCCGCAGCTTGCCCGCGGCGGTGCGGCACTTGACCTCGGTGGCCGTCTCCTTGAGCGCGCCGCAGAGATCGGCACCCGCCTCGAGAGTGAGGATCATCAGCGATTGCAGGCCGGCGTGGATGGCTTCCTTGTTGCCGCTCGAAGGCCAATCCAGGAAGCGCCCTTCAGGCAGGGTCTCGCGGGAGTCTTTGTCGATGTGCTTCAGGATTTCCTCCAGCAGGCCCTTCAAGTAGCTCTTCTGCTCCTCAAGGTAGACCAGGTTGCCGTTGAACCGGTACCAACTGTGGTGGATCAAAACCCACCACATCGAGTAGGAACTGATCCCGTTCATCCACTTGGGCAGCGTGGTTTCGTCGCGGATCAGGTCGAGGCTCGCGGGCACGATGTCCGGCGCGCCAAACACGGAGCTGATGGTCATCGTCTCGGGGTGCATGTCGCCGATCCACACCAGGCGGTCGCGTTTGATGCCGTCCCAGAGGTAATCCTGCATGTTGAGTTGGACGGTGTACGCGCCGGTGTCCCAGATCTGGTTCAGGCGGCTGTCGTTGCAGCGGAACGAGCCCAGGTAGGGCAGATCGCGGTAGAGGAAGACTGCGCGCACGGCCTTGATGGCGACGAACGAGTTCGGATCGACCAGGTCAATGCGGACGAAGCGGAAGCCGGTATTGCCGAACTCGCGGGTGCCCAGCCAGGGAACGAGGCCGGTGTCGTCGCGAATGGCGTGGTCATTGGTGGCGTTCTTGTCGCCCCCCAGCTCGCTCATGGCCTCACTGGCGGATTCGCCAAAACGCACGCGCAGGCGGACGGGTTGGTTCTTCTCCGAGCCGGACACCATGATTTGCACGCTGCCGGAAAGCTCGCGGCCGAAATCGAGCAGGATGCCGGGCGCTTCGCCTTTGTGCCGGAGCACGCATGCGCTGGGGCTGTCCAGGGTAATCTGCCCGCTGGTATCCGCGACGAGCAGGTCGGCGTTCTCCACCACGGCCTTGTCGCCGGAAGTCCTCCACAGGACCCGTTGCGGCAGGATGTACTGACGGACGCGCGGATCGGGCGTGGCCCGGCCGGCCATGGCCAGGAAGTGGGTGAAGTTTCCGCATCCCGACAAGGCGTACGT
>CAYYMW010000210.1:0-12262 GCA_964472515.1 uncultured Verrucomicrobiota bacterium
GAGGGAGTGTTCTTCGGCCTGACCAAACTGCTGGCCGTAGAGGCGGTCGATGCCCCAGAAACCGGCGATCACGGAGGGAATGGCCAGGGCGATCAGCGGGGCCGTCATCACGGACGGGGCTTCATGGGCGTGGTCCGGGGCCTGGGACTTGGCCGGCCCGAGGAACGCCACCACGACCAAGCGGCCCATGTAGAAGGCGGTCAGGAAGGCGACGAACGCCGCCACGCCGAACAGCGGGAGGTTGTTCTTCCATGCCAGCGCGAGGATCTCATCCTTGCTGAAGAAGCCGCTCAACGGCGGGACACCGCAGAGCGCCAGCGTGCCGGCCAGGAAGGTCCAGAAGGTGATCCGCATCTTGCCGGAGAGGGCGCCCATCCGCCAGATGTCCTGCTCGTGGTGGAGCATGTGGATTACCGCGCCCGCGCCCAAGAAGAGGAGGGCCTTGAAGAAGGCGTGGGTGGTCAGGTGATACATGGCGGGCGCGGGGTTGCCATCGGCGCCGCTCAGGCCGACCGTCATGACCATGTAGCCGAGCTGGGAAAGGGTGGAGTAAGCCAGGATGCGCTTGATGTCGCTCTGCTGGACGGCGATCAACGCGGCCAGGAGGGCAGTAATCGCGCCCACCCAGGCGATGACTTCCAGCGCGTGCGAGCCTTGCGCGGCGAGGAGGAAGAACACCCGGCAAAGCATGTACACGCCCGCCGCGACCATCGTAGCCGCGTGGATCAGGGCGCTGACCGGCGTGGGGCCTTCCATCGCGTCCGGCAACCAGACATGCAGGGGGAATTGGGCGGACTTGCCAACCGCACCGCAGAAGATCAGCAGGCCGGCGACCGTGGCCATGCCGCCGAGGGCGGCGGGATTGGCTTTGAGTTTGTCCTGCAACTCGGCGAAGTTCACGGACCCGAGCAGGCCCCAGACCATCACGATCCCCAGCAGGAAACCGAAGTCACCGATGCGGTTGGTCAGGAAAGCCTTCTTGGCGGCGTCCGCCGCCGACGGGCGGTCGTACCAGAAACCGATCAGGATATAGCTGGAGACACCAACCAACTCCCAGAACACGAACATCATGAGGAAGTTGCTGGCGAGCACGATGCCGAGCATGGCGAAGGTGAACAGGCTCAGGCCGCCAAAGAAGCGGGCCTGGCCGGGGTCTTCGTGCATATAACCCCAGCTATAGATTTGGATGAGGCTGCCCACGCCGGTGACCACGAGGAGCATGAGCAGGCTGAGGGTGTCGAGCTTCAGGCCGATGTCCACCAGCACGCTGCCTTCTTTGCCCAAGCCGAGTTCGAGCCAGCGGAGGGAGGGCTCGCCGACGGCATGGCCCGCGAAGAGGGCGATGCTCATCACAAAGGCGAGCACGCTCGCGCCGATGGAGAGCGCCGCCGCGCCCGCCCGATGGCGCAGGGAAAAGAAGGTGATCCCCACCGCCGAGAGCAGCGGCAGGAACAGGATCAGCCATGGAAACCAATCGCGCATGAAATCAGAGTCGCATCGAGGTCAGGTCTTCCACGTGGGCGGTCTGGCGTTTGCGGTAGAGCGCCACGATGAGCGCCAACCCGACCGCCACCTCCGCCGCCGCCACGGTAATGATGAAGAAGACCATCATCTGGCCGTTGAGCTTGCCATTGAACCGGGAGAAGGCCACCAAGGCGAGGTTCGCCGCGTTGAGCATCATCTCCAGGGACATGTAGAGGATGAGCAGATTGCGCCGCGTGGTCACCCCCAGCAGCCCGAGGCTGAAGAGGATGGCGCTGACCACCAGGTAATGTGTCAGACCGACACTCATGAGGTTGGGGCGGGCACGCGGTTAGGGTGGTTCACTGGAGATCCTTCTTGCTGAGCTGGATGACGCCGACCATCGCCACCAGCAGGATCAACGAGACAATCTCGAACGGCAGCAGGTACTCCGTGAAAAGCATCCGGCCCAGCGGTTGGGTGAGGCCTTCAAGCTCGGGGCCGCCGGCAGGCAGGGTGGCACCGGATTGCCGCAGGGCCACCGCGAGGATGGCCACCAGCGCGGCGGCGGAAAGGGAGCCGAGCACCAAGGCCACACGGCGCAGGCGGCGCTGCTCTTCCTCCCGCAGATCGAGGAGCATGATGACGAACAGGAAAAGGACCATTACCGCGCCGGCATAGACGAGGATCTGGACGGCCGCGAGGAAGAAGGCATGCAGGAGCACGTAGAGACCCGCCAACGACACGATGGTCAGCACGAGGAACATCGCGCTGTTCACCGGGTTGCGGCTGAAGGGGTTGGCCACCACCAGAAAACCGAAGATGACCGCCAGCGCCGCGAATAGATAAAACAACAGGTCTTGCATCATGAGTGCCGGACGCCATGAAACTAACAAACCGCCCGGCGCACGTTAAGTTCTTTTGCCTTGCTTGGGTTGGCCTTGGGGCATTCCGGGGTTTAGTGCCCCTGGTGCTTCGCCTCCTCCGCCTTTTTCTTCCATTTTTGGATCTTGTCCTGGTGCGTGCCCCCGAGGGCCAGCAACTTCTCTTTATTATAAATCATCTCCGTCCGGCTCTTGCCCACCAACGAGTAATCCTGCATCAGGAAGATGGCCTCCTCCGGACAAACCTCCTGGCAGAAGCCGCAGAAGATGCAACGGAGCATGTTGATTTCGAACTCCTGCGGCCGCTTCTCCACGTTGCCCACCTCGGGATTCGGGGTCGGTCCAGGCGGGGTGATCTTGATCGCCTTGGGCGGGCAGACGAACTCGCACAACTGGCACGAGACGCACTTGGTCCGGCCCTCCTGGTCCTTGACCAGATACGGCGCGCCCCGATAGCCGGGGGGAACCACCCAGCGCTCCTCCGGGTACTGCATGGTCACTTTCTTGCGGAAGAAGTGCCGCAGGGTCACCCGGAAGCCGGCGAGAATCGACGGCACATAGAGCCGTTCCCACCAACTGAGAGGTTTGCGGTCAACAATCATGTCGAATCAAGCCTTGAGCCAAAACCAAATCGCCGTGACAACGATGTTCGCCAAGCCGAGCGGCACGAAGCGCTTCCAGCCAAGGTCCATGAGTTGGTCGTAGCGGAAGCGCGGCCACATCCAGCGCACCCAGATAAAGGTGACCATGAACACCATCAGCTTGGCGATGAAGATCGCCAGGTGCAGGATGCCGCCCAAGAGGGTTGTGGCCGGTTGGTCGAGCCCGAACCACGGCAGCGTCCAGCCGCCGAAAAAGAGGGTTACCATCATGGCCGAGGCGGCGATCATGTTGGCGTACTCGCCCATGAAAAAGAGGGCGAACTTGATGGAGCTGTACTCGACGTTGTAGCCGCCGGCCAGCTCTTGTTCGGCCTCCGGCATGTCGAAGGGGAGTCGGTTGGTTTCGGCGAACGCCGCGCCCAGGAAGATGGCAAAGGCAAGGGGTTGCTTGAAGATGAGCCAGTGGAACAGGCTGCCGGTCTGGACGTCCACCACCGAACTGAGCCGCAGGTCCCCCACGAGCATGAAAACCGGGATGACGGACAGCCCCATCGCGATTTCGTAGGAGATCAACTGGGCGCTCGAACGAATGCCGCCCATGAAGGGGTACTTCGAGTTCGAGGCGTAGCCGGCCAGCACGATGCCGTAGACGCCCAGCGAGACGATGCCGAAGGTGTAGAGAATCCCCACGTTCAAGTCGGCGATCACCATGGGGAATCGGCCGTCGACCGGGCCGAAGGGAATCACCGCGATGGTGATCAGGCTGGGGATCATCACGATGGCCGGGGCCAGCCAGAAATAGAACTTCCGCACGTGGCCGGGGATGAAGTCCTCCTTGAAAAACGCCTTGATGCCGTCGGCGGCGGGTTGGAGCAGGCCGAAGGGCCCGACGCGGTTGGGCCCGACGCGGTCTTGCACGAAGGCGGCCACACGCCGCTCGATGTAGACCGAGTACGCCACGATCGGCATGACGACGCAGATAGCCGCAATCACCTTGATCGCGCTGAACAAGGCGAATTGGCACTCGGGCTGTAACTGGTTGAGCCAGTCCATCATATCTCGTCGTTAAATCGGCACGGTGACTCCCAAGTCACCCAAACCCGCCCAGGTGACACCTTGGAACGCGGGCACCTGGCCGGCCATGTCCACCGCCACTCCTTCGAGGGAGAACGGCCCACTGCGCACCCCCAGCAATACCAGCAATTCCCACAGGATCTCGCCCTCCGGGCGGGCGTCGCCGGGAGGAGGCACGGCGGGCATGAACCGCTGCACGCGTCCCTTCACGTTCGTGAAGCTGCCACGCTTCTCCGCATGGGCTGCGCCGGGCAACAGGAAATGGGCCGCCCTCTGGCCGTCGTTGGGGAGGATATCGGCCACCACAAGCAAGTCGAGCCGCCGCAGTTGCTCCATCCCCAGGCCGCACTTGAGCGGGTTCTCGCCAAAGACGAGCAGGTTCCGAATCTTGCCGCTGCGGATGCCCTCCGCGATGGCGGGAAGCCCCGAACCCATTGGGTCCGCCGCCACCCCGAGCAACCGTGCGCCGGTGCTGTTCGGATTCTTGTCCGCATTGACCAGCAGGAAGTCCCCCTCGCCGGTGCGCGGAAGCGAGTCGGTTGTCGCCTGCAGCTTGGCGGCCAGCAGCTTGATGAGGAACAATTCCTCGTTGGTCTGCCGGGCGGAAGCGATGATGGCCGTGGTGCCCGGATTGGCGTTACGCAAGCGGTCCGCGATCTCCGTCAGCGCGGCGGGCCAGGTCACCGTCTCGAGGGCGCCCGTACTGTTCCGGCGCTGCACAGCGGCCAAGCGGTCCGCGCGCCCGATCCACTTGTAGTTCAAGCGGCCCGCATCGCACATCCAGCAACTGTTCACCGCCTCGTTCTGGCGCGGTTCATAGCGGTAGACGCGGCCTTCGCGCGAGCCGATGACGATGTTGCAGCCGGTGCCGCAACTGGTGCAAAGGCTCTTGGTTTCCTTGAGGAACCAGACCCGCATCTGGAAACGGAAATCCTTCGAGGTCAGCGCCCCCACGGGACAGAGGTCCACGGTATTGAGCGTGTAGTTATTGTCGAAGGCGCGGCCTGGATAAGCGGCGATGGTGTTGTAGCTGCCGCGGTTGATAATGCCGAGGGCGTCGTCCTTGGCGATGTCCCGGGTGAAGCGGATGCAACGCGAGCAGAGGATGCAGCGCTCGTCGTCGAGCATGATGCGCGGGCCGAGATCGACCTGTTTGGGCTTGTGGACCTTGGGCTCGACGAAGCGGCTCTCGGACTGGCCGTACTCGACGGAATACTCCTGGAGCTTGCATTCGCCCGCCTGGTCGCAAATGGGGCAATCCAGCGGGTGATTGATCAGCAGGAACTCCAAGACACCCTGGCGCATCTGCTTGACGCCCGGGGTGTCGGTGTAAATCTCCATGCCCGGCGAGATGGGCGTGGCGCAGGCGATGGCGGGCCGGGGCATCTTGTTGATGACCAGGCTGCCGTCGGCATTCTTGATGGGCTGGCGATCCGGCCCCAAGGCGGGAGTCCCGTACTCCACCAGGCACATGCGGCAGTTGCCCGCCACCGGGAGTTTCGGGTGGTAGCAGTAGTGCGGCACCATGACTCCGGCGGCGAAACACGCCTGAATCATGTTCGTCGGGACGGGCTTGCCGGTCAGGGGATCGGGGGTCGAGCGCGGCACGGTCACCGGCTTGCCGTCCACCTTGACGGTGAGCGTGTCTACCGGAGGAGGACCGGGTTTCGAATCAATTGGCTTTGCGTCTGCCATTCGATGCCGCGCTTGAATGTTAGTGGCCGGTTAAGACGGTTCTGGTTGGTTCGCTTTGCAGGTCTAGAGTCTGCCTCGATGCAAATCGGCCAGCGGAAAGAGCATTTGATAATCGCCCCAGATCAGGTCGCCGTCCTCAATCCGGAAGCTCTTGAACTTCTCCAGATCCCGATAGTCCGTCGTGTCAGGATTACGGGCTCGGAGCAGGAACGGCCCGAAATCAACCACCCGGGCCGTGCCGTCGCTGAAGGCCAGACGTACCCGGTACCCCGCCACGTATTCCGCGGCGACGTACCGCAGACTTCCAGTCTGCTGTATCGCAAGCTTCCAGCTTGCTCTCGCTCGCTCGTCGCCATCCGCGTCCGTAGTGAGCGGGGCTTCTCGATCCGCATCAGCGAATCCGCCACACACCGCGTTGAGCCGGCTAGAAGCCGGCGATACAGCAGGTTGGAAACCTGCGGTACGAGCGGAGCGTGGCCGCGCGCTTCGGGCGCCACTCGCGCCACTTGATCGTCGATATGTCGTGGCCGCTTTCACGTCAACTTATGAGTGATGGTTTCCGGTGTCACGCGCAGGTTGCCCTCGCTTCGCTTCATCCGCCGCGCCGCGGGCAACGAACTCGTCCTTGAACTTCGCCACGAAGCTCTGAACCGGCCAGGAGCAGGCTTCGCCGAAGGCGCAGATCGTCCGGCCCCCGGCAATGTTGTTGGCGATGCGCACCAAGTAATCGGCATCCTGCTTGCGCCCGCCGCCGGAGGTGAGGCGGTTCAACGCCTTGGACATCCAGAGCGAACCCTCGCGGCAGGGGGTGCATTGGCCGCAGCTTTCATGCGCGAAAAACGCGCTGATGTTCGCCAGCACATCCACCAAACTCACTGAATCGTCAAGGACCACGATGGCCCCGGAACCGGACATGCTGCCGGCCGTCATGAGCGAGGTGAAATCATAAGGGAGGTCCATGACATCGACATCGGTCTCAATGTCCTTGCCGTCGGGCCCCTTGCGCTTGAATTTGAACTTCTCGCCCGCCTTGAGGATCTTCGAAGATACCCCGCCGGGAATGATCGCCTTGAGCTTCCGGCCTTCCCGCAGTCCGCCGGCAAAGTTGGGGTCCATGATCAACTGGCCCAGGGTCACCTTGCCGACCTCGATCTCCCAATAGCCTGGGTTCTTGACGTGGCCGCTCACGCAGACCAAGCGGGTGCCAGTGTTGTTCGGCGTGCCCAGCTTGGCGTATTCCGTGCCGCCCATGCCCGCGATGTGCTTCACCGCGCAAAGGGTCTCGACATTGTTGACGATCGTCGGGCAAAGGTAGAGCCCGAGAACGGCCGGGAAGAACGGCGGCTTCACCCGCGGATAAGCCCGTTTCCCTTCGAGGGACTCGATCAGGCCCGTTTCCTCGCCGCAGATGTAAGCCCCGGCACCCCGGTGAACGTGGATCTCGAGATCAAACCCGCTGCCGAGGATGTTCTTGCCCAGGAAGCCTTTGGCCCGGGCCTCCTTGAGCGCGCGGTTGAGGAGGCGCGCTCCTTCGACGAACTCGCCCCGGATGTAGATGTAGGCAAGGTGGACGTCATTGGCGAAGCTGGCGATCACCATGCCCTCGATCAACTGGTGAGGGTCCTTGTAGATGATCTGCTTGTCCTTGAACGTGCCTGGCTCCGACTCGTCCGCGTTGCAAATCAGGTAGATCGGTTTGCCGCTCTTGCGGTCCACCAGCGACCACTTCAAGCCGGCCGAGAAACCCGCGCCGCCGCGCCCGCGCAAACCGGAGTTGGTGACCTCGGTGCGAAGCTGCTCCTGAGGGCTAAGGGTCTTGCCATCGGCCAGCGTCTTCGGGGTGAGCGCCAGGACCTTGCGCAGGATTTCGTAGCCGCCCACCTGCAAGTAGGACTCGATGGCCGGCGTGTAGCCCGGCTGATCGATGTGCTTGAGGATGAGGCGGTATTCGGCGGGCATAACGTGCTTAGTGGCACCCTCCATGAAGTGAATGAAACCCACTCCGGCGACCGCACGGAGTCAAGAGTCCGCCAACATTGCTTGACTTGCGGCGGGACGACACTACGCTCTCACGCACCTTTCGTTGCCGGATGGTGTAACGGTAGCACAGCAGACTCTGGATCTGTTTGTCATGGTTCGAATCCATGTCCGGCAGCCACTTCGTCAGTCCACTTTTCATGCCGCCTCCTTCCCCGCCTTGGCGGCGCGGCATTGTTGGGCCAGAGCAGCCAGCTTCTCGGCGGTGACTTTCTCGTGCAGATCGTCGTTGCACATCAACACCGGGGCGGTGCCACAACTGGCCAGGCACTCCACAAATTCGACGGTAAACTGGCCGTCCGGCGTGGTTTGCGGGCCGTGTCCGTGGGGATCGAGGCCCAACTGCCGGGAAAACGCCTCGTGCAATTGGTGTGAGCCTCCCAACGCGCAGCTCAGCGTGCGGCAGAACTTGAAATGGAACTTCCCGATGGGGTGCTGCCGAAACATCGGGTAGAAGGTGACCAACTCGAGGATGTTGATCGGCTGCAACTGCAGCTTGGCAGCCGCCCACTCGATCGCTTCCGGAGCAATATGCCCGAAGTGATCCTGCAGGGCATGGAGGACCATGACCGACGCGCTCCGCTTCTGCGGATAGTGCCCGATCAGCTCGTCGATCTCGGCTTCCAGCCCGGTTGGTACGGCAAAGTTCATCGCTTCGGTCCCGGCCCGCTCAGCGGTCGCATTCTCCCATGACAAAGTCCAGGGAGCCAAGGATGGATACGGTGTCGCTCATCATGTGCCCGGGCAGCAGCGCGGGCAGGATGCTGAGGTTGGCGAACGAGGGCGCCCGGATCTTCAACCGGTGCGGCGTGCCGCCCCCGCGGCTGTTGATGTAAAAGCCCAGCTCGCCCTTGGGGTTCTCCGCCCCGAAATAAACCTCGCCCGGCGGCGCATTAACGCCCTGGGTCACCAGCACGAACTGGTGGATCAACTCCTCCATGCTCGTGAGCACCTTGTCCTTGGGCGGCAACACCACCTTGCCGTCCGGCACGTTCACCGGGCCGCCCGGCAGGCGGTCCAGGCATTGCTCCACGATCCGCACGCTCTGGCGCATTTCTTCGAGGCGGACCAGGTAACGGTCGTAGCAGTCGCCCACCGAGCCCAGCGCCACGTCGAACTGGAGTTGGTCGTAGACGAGATACGGGTTCGCCTTCCGCACGTCGTAGTCCACCCCACTGCCCCGCAGGTTGGGGCCGGTCAGTCCGTAGTCGATGGCCATCTCGCGGGAAATCACCCCGATGTCCTTGGTGCGGTCGACCCAGATGCGGTTGCGCGAAAGGAACTCATCCACCTCCGTGATCGACGCCCAGACCTCGCGGCAGAACTGGCGGCATTGGTCCGTCCAGCCTTCCGGCAGATCGCGCGATAACCCGCCGATGCGCGTGTAGCTGGTGGTAAACCGCGCGCCGGTCATCGACTCGCACAGGTTGTAGATCTTCTCGCGGTCGGTAAAGGTGTGCAGGAAAACGGTCATCGCCCCCACGTCCATCGCGAAGCAACCAATCCCCAGCAGATGGGACGAAATCCGGGCCAACTCGCAGCAGATCACCCGGATGTACTGGCAGCGCGGCGTCAGTTGCCGATCAATCCCCAGCAGCTTCTCCACCGCCAGCGCGTAGGCCACGTTATTGGCCAGCGGCGCAAGGTAATCGAGCCGGTCGGTGTACGGGATGAACTGCGTGTAAGTCATGTTCTCGGCGATCTTCTCATCGCCGCGATGCAGGTACCCGATGTCGGGCATCGCCTTGGTGATGGTCTCGCCGTCCAGCTCGAGCAACACCCGCAACACCCCATGCGTAGAGGGGTGGGACGGTCCCATGTTCAGGACCATCTTCTCGCCCGCCATATCCCGAAGTTCTTCGCCCGCAGGCTTCTCCGACTGCAAGGCCGCTTCCGCCGCCGCGATCCGCGCCGCCGCTTCCTTGAATTGGAAATCCTCGGTGCGTGGGCTCATGACTGGGAAGCGGCTTCGGAACGCGCGCGCGGCTCGCGTTCGATGGTGTCTTTGCCGCCCGCGACGGTGACGAACGGACCACCCTCCAGCGGGGCGGTGCGGGTGAACGCGACATCCGGCAACTCGGTGGGTCGACCTGCCAACGGAAAATCCTTGCGCAGAGGATGATGCGGGTATCCTTCCCACATGATGATCCGGCGCAGGTCCGGGTGGCTGGTGAACCGGATGCCGAACATGTCGAACACCTCGCGTTCGAGCCAGTCGGCTCCGCGCCAGACAGTTGAAACCGTGGGCAGGGCGGACTTCACCTCGCCCACCCGCGTCTTCAGCCGGAGGTGGCACTTGTGCCCGACGCCGTAGAGCTCGTAAACGAGGAGCCAGCGCGGATCTTCGCCGAGGTTATCCACGCCGGTCAGGTCGAGCAGGAGATCGCAGCCGAGTTCGGCCTTGGCGAACGCGCACACCTCCGCTATCCTCTCGGGGTCAGACAATTCCAGCGTAAACTCCCCCCGAAACTCGGCGGGAGCCGACAGTACGTCACCATATTGTGACTTCAGTCGGTGCGCTAGTTCTTCGGGCGTCATGCGTCGTGGGCCATCGGGATGGAATCGTGAACCGCGTCAGCCAGCCTTCTTGAGCGTGGCAAAGAGGGGTTCGCGGGCGATCTTCTTCTGGAGGGCCAGCAGACCGTCCAGCAGGGCTTCAGGCCGGGGGGGGCAGCCACCAATGTAAAGGTCCACCGGCAGGATATTGTCCACCCCTTGCAGCACGGCGTAACTACGGTACATGCCTCCGGTCGACGCGCAGGCTCCCATGGCGATGACCCACTTGGGCTCCGCCATCTGGTCGTAGATGCGCTTGACCACCGTGGCCATCTTGTAGGTAACCGTGCCCGAAACGATCATGACGTCGGATTGCCGGGGGGAGAAGCGCATCACTTCCGAGCCAAACCGCGAAATATCGTACCGGCTGGCGCCGGAGGCCATCAGTTCGATGGCGCAGCACGCCAAGCCCATGGGCATGGGCCAGACCGAGTTTTTGCGAAACCAGTTGATGGCCGCATCAAGGCGGGTCACCACCAGGTCGCCCTCGATCTTGGAATCGTAAGCGAATGACTGCTCTGTCCGCATGTCGTACGGGCGCCGCGCCCTCGGGCTCAAGCTAGCATCCCCCCCTGCCCAAGCAAGCTCATTTGCCGGACCGGCTTTCCTCTTGCGGGAGACTGGAGCCGGTCCCGATGAACCCCAGCTCCACAATTCAGGGCAAGCTGGGCACCCTGGAGCGGCCTGCCCGCCGGATGCCTGGCCGATCCGGGAACCGGGAGGGCCGAATCAGGCCCCTACACCGGTTCCAAGATGCCATTGCGGCGCAAATGTTTAGAAGCGGTACTGGAACTCGGCGCTGATGGCGTGGGTTTCAGAACGGCCAAAGCCGACGCGGTCGTTCACGCCGCCAGTGGAATCCTCAATTTCGAAGTCGGAAGCCCCGGCACCCACAAACCGGTACTCCAAACTTGCCGAGATCCGCTTGGTGATCTCATAGCGCACGCCCGCAAAGACTTGGTACGCGAACACCACGTCCACCCCGCTGCTGTTCTTGTCCATCTTCACGCCGCCCAGGTCCATGTGCCGGGCGCTCAGGATGGTCTCCGAGAAACCGACGCCGGCCCCGATGAAAGGCACAAACCGGCTCGAGTTGGGATACTGAAACCGGCCGTTGACGAAGAAAGGAATGTTGCTGAAGTACGCGTCCTTCAAGCGGCTGCCACCGGTGACGCGGTCGATCTCGTTTTGCAGGAAACCCACCTCGATTTCCGGCGCGAACCACGTGGTGAGTTGGTACCCGCCGCGCAACCCCGCCCGCAGCCCCGCGTCGAGTTCAACCTCGCTGCCGGAGGCTACCGGGCCAAAGAACTCCTTGAGCGCCAGGTTCGGCGTCCAGTTGCCGCCGATGTCGATACCGGCGTAGAAATGGCCCTTTTCCTTGGGGCCCGAGGCGGCGTCTTCGCCGAGGACGGTGGCGGTCGAGAGCAGTGCCAGAGCAGTGCCGGCGCTGATCGCAGTCAACGAGCGGATGGCATCTTTCATAGTAGAGTCAGTAGTTAGCTTGCTGATCGACGGGCTGGGAGACACCGCTGGCTTTCGTATGGCCAGGGTGGGTCGGTGCCCGTGCTTGCGAGGCTAAGACGGACCCGGGCGGCGTCAAGCGCCATTTCTTCGGGGTGTGGGAAGAGCTGGGTACATCGTGACCCCCTACCCTCTTGGGTAGTGAGTCGCACTGGTTCGCAGAACACTGTCCATATTCGCCCACTTGCGCAAACCGCACGGAAGCGCCGCTCGCCTTGATGGGCGCGGCTTCCAAGCACGTCGCGCCTCAACCCGGGACGCTGGTCTCCTCTTGCGGGCTTCGCCTGCAAGCCCAGGTCTTCAGCCGGCGACGGAGGACATGCGTACCCGGTTGATCCCGCGTTTGCGGGAGGGGGGTGCAAATTCACCGTGCCCGGCTGCGAGGGTAACTGGGCGTTCAGGCCGCGCCGGGGGGCACGGCGGCAGGGC
>CAYYMW010000211.1:0-12260 GCA_964472515.1 uncultured Verrucomicrobiota bacterium
TGGGCGGCGGCGGCATGGGTGGCATGGGCGGCGGCGGCGGCTATGGCGGTGGGGCCATCAACGGCGTCACGCGCATGACCTACATGCAGCAAATCAACGATCTGGCCAGGGCCTACTTTGTGGCGGCCGGTGTCGATCTGGGCGGCGCCAATCTCTTGGGCGGCGGCTTGGGCGGTGGCGGCTTCACGGGCGGTGGCGGCGGCCTGGGCGGTGGCGGCGTGGGCTTCCAGAATGCCGCGGGCAAGGCGCTGTTCTTCAATGACCGCACCGGCACGCTGCTGGTACGCGCCAGCACGCGCGATTTGGACATCATCGACTCGGCCATTGCAGCGCTCAACGCCATCCCGGATCAGTTGACCATCGAGGCCAAGTTCGTCGAAATCGGGCAGGATGATTCCAAGGCCCTCGGCTTCGATTGGTTCTGGGGCAACACCTCGATTGCCAGCGGCAACCTGGGCGTGGCGGGCGGCACGCAGCCGTCGTACGTCGGTTCGCCCTCGGCTGCCAATCCCTACGGTACCTTCCCCGGCACCTTTGGCCAGGCTTCGCAGGGCGTGAACCTCAGCACCGATCAATTGGTCACCGGCGGTCTGCGCGGCGCCACGGCGGAAGGCACCCAGGTGCCGGCTATCGCCACGCTCACCGGCATCTTGACGGACCCGCAATTCCGCGTGGTCATCAAGGCGCTGGAACAACGGCAGGGCGTGGACATCATGGCGGCGCCCAAGATTACCACCGTCAGCGGCCGTCAGGCGCAGATCCAGGTAATCGAGCTGCAGGCGATCGTCACCGGCGTGAACGCCAATGGCGGCAACGGTACCACCGGGGGTGGCACCGGCACCACTACGACTGGCCAGTAAACCTCAAGCTCTAGCCAATAGACCTTCGATAGATGGACAACGGTATGAAAACAGTTCGCATTCTGGCAGCGGTGGCGGTGGTTTCGGCGACCTTGGGGGCGTGGGCGCAGGTGGTGCAGCAAGCCAACAACCCGGTCACCATCCAGCCGACCACCCAGCAGGTTCCGCTGGGGCCGACCTTGGACGTTATCCCCTACGTCTCGGCGGATGGCTACACCATCCAAATGACCCTGATCCCGAGCATGACCGAGTTTCTGGGCTACGACGATCCGGGCCAGTTCCGCGTCATCGCCCAGCAAGGCGTCGGCAACAACATCGGCGCGCCGTTGACCGCGCCCGTCGCTCTGCCCCGCCTGCGCGTGCGTCAAGTGACCACCAGCGCCATCGTTTGGGATGGCCAGACCGTCGTGCTGGGCGGCCTGATCTCCGAGAAGGTCAGCAAGACCAAGGACAAGGTGCCGATCCTGGGCGACATCCCGCTGCTCGGCCGCCTGTTCCGCAGCGAAGCCAATTCGACCCGCAAGAAGAACTTGGTGGTCTTCGTCACCCCCACGCTCATTGACCCGGCCGGCAACCGTCTCCATTCGGACGACAACCTGCCCTACAACCCGAATTACGTTCCGCCGCAAACGCCGTTTGCACCGGTGCAGACGGCCAAGTAGGCGAACGATTCGATCAGTCTTACGAGAAGGCCGGGCCGGTGCCCGGCCTTCACGCTTTCCAGCGCGCTTGCTGGCCCGCAAGCAACCGGCCTCCAACGAACGCAGCAATCTTCGCTTCCCCGCCAACTGGAAGGCGGCCGGCGGCGTGATCGCCGCTGGAGCCCCTCACGGTGTCAGATCGCGGTTCGCAGGGCGGCCGGGCACCGGCCAGAGCGGGGAATCCCGGCGGGACTTGTCCATCAGCCGCACCGCGCGCACCAGTTGATCCGGATGGCTGAGCGCCAGATTGTGTTGCTCGGCCGGATCGGCCTTCAGATCGTAAAGCTCCAGCGGCCCCGAGGGACCCTGGAGTCGCAGGGCCTTCCAACGTTGGTCGACGAGCACGGCCTGCTTGAAGCCGCCCTCGAAGAACTCCCAGTACAGGCATTCATGGGCTGGCTGGCGCGAGGCGTTGCCCAGCAGGGTGGGCGCAAAGCTGAGACTGTCCACTTCGTGCGGCGTCCTGGCTCCGGCCAATTCGGCGAAGGTGGCCATGAAGTCGCCGAAGTAGGCGACGTGCGGTGTCGTCTGGCCCGGGGCGATGTGGCCCGGCCACCGGACGACCAACGGCACGCGGATGCCACCGTCGGTCAGCGCCCGTTTGATGCCCCGGTAGGGACCGCTCGATTGAAAAAACGCCGGATCATTCCCGCCTTCCTGGTGGGGGCCGTTGTCCGACGTGAAGGCTACCACGGTGGATTCGTCGAGTTGCAGTTCCTTGAGCAGGGCGATCAGCCGGCCGACGTATCCGTCCATTCGGGTGATCATGGCGGCGGTGCCCTTGAGGGGCGCGCGCCAGGTATTCCCGGCATAGGGGCCGTAGTCCGGAACCTCTTGGCCGTCCTTCAACGGGGCGAAGCGTTCGTTGTTGGCGTGGGGCAGGGTAAGGGTGAGGCAGAGAAAGAACGGCGCCGTTCGGTGGCCCGCAACATAGGCAAGCGCCTCCTCCGCGAAGAGATCGTTGGCGTACGCGACGCGGTTGGTGGCGTAGCCAGCCCCTTCGGCGCCCACTGGCACGACGCCATTCGGGAGGGCCACACGCTCGGCGTTGCGCCAGAGGTAATCGGGGTAGTGGTTGTGGGCATGGACCTGGCTGAGGAAACCGTAGAAGTAATCGAACCCTTGGCGATTCGGGTGACCTTCCCCATCCGGCACCCCAAGCCCCCACTTGCCGATCAGCGCCGTGCGGTAGCCCTTCTGCTGCAGGACCTCCGCCAGGGTGACGTCCTCCGCCCGCAGGCTCTGCGCTGCGGCACGGTTTGCGGGTGCGTTTCCGCGGACGGTGGTGTGCCCGGTATGCTGCCCCGTCATCAAGACGCTCCGGGAGGGCGCGCACACGGTGGAACCCGCGTAGAATTGCGTGAACCGAATCCCCTCCGCCGCCAGGCGGTCCAGGTGCGGAGTCAGGATCTTCTGTTGCCCATAGCAGCCCAAGTCGCCATAGCCGAGGTCATCGGCTACGATCAGGATGAGGTTGGGTTTGGCGCGTTTGCTCGAGACCGCCTGTGCGGGCGGTTCCGCGATCGCCAGTGCGAATAGGGAAAGCAGCAAGACGACCCATGGAATGAATCTTCGCGTGCCGAGCATGGGCTACTTATAGCCCGGTTGCGCTGCGCTGCAAACTTTCCCTTTCAGCGCGAGGCCCCTCCAGGCCTACGGATTAGGCACGGTTAAGGCGCGATAGAACCGCTGCACAAAGACCCCGTCGGAGGGGTCGAACCAATCCTGCGTGGCATTCGAGAGGGTGATGATCTCCAACGACACCCAGCTTCCGGGCAGGAGGGTGGTGGAGGCCTGCATCTCCAGCCTCAAGCCGTTCTGGCCGTGGACTTGAAGCGCGCCGACGCCCGTGGCCTGCAGCTTGACGTCCGTGCCAGCCGGGTGGGTGTGGGAGAGCAGAACAAAACTGGCGCCGCCAGGGCCGTAGGCGTATGAGGTTACGCCGTGGCGAGTGGTGCCGAGATATCCAGGCTGATTCCCCTGGATGAGGATTTCCAGCGTGCCGGTCTCATCCGGTTGCAGAAAACCCGCATGGACGGCCGCCGAGCCGAGGCTGCTGTCCCAAGTGTAGAGACCGTCACCATAAACGCTGCCGAACATCACCCCGGTTACCGGGACGGAGAAAACCGTCCCGGGCTCACCCCACGTGATCTGGCTAGGGACGCCCACGCTCAGGACCGCGATATCCTTCGGCACCACGAAGAGTTGGGCGGCGGGGGAGATGGTCATGCCCGTGTCGTTGATGGCGATGGCCTCGTAGGTGCCGGCGGCGGCGTTGTCCACCGACTCGAGCGTCAGCGTGGAACCAGTGGCGCCGGGGAGCTCGCCCCCGTTATGCCGCCATTGGTAGCGCACCGGAGCGGGGCTCGTAGCTTGGACGTTGAAGGTAATGGTGTCGCCAACCCGCGCCGCCTGGGTGATGGGTGTGTCGGTGAGGGTGGGAACGATGCCGAGCAAGGCGTAGCTCAGGCGCCAGCCATCCCAGCTGGCCGAGCTGACTTCGTGGCGGGTCGAGGCCAGGTAGTTGCTGCGGCCGGGCAGCCATACGAAGGCCAGGGTCTGGGTTTCGCCCGGAGCAAGGAGACCCACATGGACAGCGGCCTTGGCGAGACTGGAATCCTCGGTGTAGAAGCCGGTGCCCCAAACCCGCCCGCTTCCGCTCTCGCCGGTCACTGAGGTCCTGACCACCTCGCCGGGGACGCCGTTGTGGGGAAAATCACCCGCTACGGCTGGATGGCCGGGCGTCTTGGGAATGACCACCAGGGACGCGGCGGGGCTCGCATTGGACCCGTTGTCGTTGGCGGCGATCACGGAGTAAACGCCAGCATCTTCGGCGCTGACGCTGCCGAGCGTGAGCTTGGCGGCTGTCTCCCCCGGCAGGTCAACCCCATTATGCTGCCACTGATAGCGGACGGTTGATGGACTGGTGGTCTGGACTTCGAAGGAGACGGGATTGCCAACCCAAGCCGCTTGGTCGATGGGGGCCGCCGTAAAGTTGGGGACCAAGTAAAGCGGCGCGTAGCTGCCCACCCAGGAGCCGTAGGCGGCGCTGGTGACGCCGTTGCGCGTGGTGCTGAGGTAGGCGTTCTGTCCCGGGAGGACCCTGACGGCCATGGTTCCAGCCTCACCGTCCGCCAGGAAGCCCATGTGTACGGCCACCCGCGATAAACTGGAGTCGTCGGTGTAGATGTCGGTTCCCCACGCGTTGCCCGCATTGGCCGTGCCTACCACCTGCACGAGCAGAACCCGGTCGTTCTGGCCTCGATAAGCGGTCAAGGTGCCTGGATTGGAGATGGCTTGGGGACCCACAGTTGGAACCGTCACGGTCACTTGCGCCACCCGGCTCGTAATGCTGTTGCCGTCGAGGGAGACCACCACCTGATAGCCACCGGTCTGTTCCGGGGTCACCCCCACCAAGTTCAACTGGCTGGTGGAGCCGCCGAGGACAGCCTCGTTGTTGAAGTACCACTGGTAGGTCAGGCCGTCACCGACCACCAGGGCAGAGAGCGAGGCGTTGCACGCGGCAGTGACCGTGGTGTCTTGGGGTTCCGCCTGGAAAACCAACGGTGTGGGCGGTTCCTGCGCCCCGGCGGGATTCGGGCACCCGAACAGGAACCCGAGTGCCAGGAGCGGAAGCAGCGTTGGCGTGAAGTTCGAGGAGTGACGGGAGGAATCCGGGGCAGACTCCCTGGTCACAATAGATAGGCCGGTTTCTGAACGCACGAGGTGAACTAAGCAGCTTCCATGCCTTCTCGCTCGCGCTAACGGTCCGGCGGGTCCGGCGCGGGTCTTGGACATCCAAACGCCGGGGCCAAGGACCCCGGCGAACTCGGCGTGACGCTTCAGGCAGAAGCGGTTGGCGCTATTCGGCGGCAGACTTGACTGCAGAAGCCACGTTGTCTTTCGAGCAGCAGGACCGCTTGGCGTCAGCCATCTGGGAGCAGGTGTGAGTGACCTTCTCCGTCTTCCCCTTGCCGGTTCCTGACACCGTGACCTTGTCCTGGCAGCCCGGGCAGCCGTGCTGGACGACGTTGTGAAGGGTCTGTCCCTTCGGCCCCTTGCCGGTGGTCTCCACGACCGTGACCACCTTGTCCTTGCACAAGGGGCATGCGGACTGAGCGGGTTTGGCGCAAGCGGCCGCCTTGGCCGTGGCCTGGGAGTGGCAGGCGCTGTCAGTTGTTCCGGCCAGTGCGCCGGGCAGCCAGATGGCGGCGGCAAGGGCGGTGAGCCAGGCGGTGCGTTGCAGAGAGGAGCGGGTGGCGAGAGTCTTCATAATCATCAATATCTCAGGTTTCTGTTGTCCAGCGGTGGTCTTGGTGACGACCGCCTGCACTGCTTACTCCACGGAACGGAAAAACCCTCGCCCGAAGATGACTCAGGATTTCCGCACCTCTCGCGCGGGTTTTTCGGCCGCGCGGGGTAAGCCTGATTGGCCGCGCCAGCGGTGCCGCCGCCCGGCGCCTTGTGAACCGCCGCGAACCGGCGTAAGGTCTGCACCAGCCTCGTGCGCGCGCTATTGCTGATCGAGCCATGAAGACTGAACCCTCAACGCCCGACGACGCCTCCCTGCGCCGGTTGCTGCAAGCCTCGCGGCCCGCGCCCGCGCTGCCGCCCCGGTTCCAGGAAGGCGTGTGGCGACGCATCGAACGTGCCTCAGCCCCCGCTCCCGGCGTAACGCTTGGCTGGCTGGAGCGCTGGCTCCAAGCGGCACTGCGTCCGCGGCTGGCCTTGGCCATGTTGGCGGTGGTCCTCCTGGGTGGCGGGGTGGCAGGAGCCGCCAATGGCGCTTCTCAAGCCCGCGAACTGGCCCGGCTCAGGTACGTCGCCTCGGTGTCTCCGGCCCACCTGCCCTGAACCGTCATGAGCCGTTCGCTTGCCATTCTGGTGGCGCTGGTTGTGGCCGTGGCGGCCGTGGCGTTCGGGACGTTCCGGCTGGTTTCTTACTGCTGCGCCCGCGGGCTCAGCCAACCGGCTGACGAGTTGGCCTGGCTCCGCATGGAGTTCCAGTTGAGCGACGCCGAAATGGCGCGCATCCGCCAACTCCATGAAGGCTACCTGCCCGTCTGCGCGGGTTTCTGCGCGCAAATTGCCGCCAAGAAGGCTGAGTTCGACGCGTGCCTGACGCAAACCAATCTCCCTCCCGATCTCGAGACGCGGCTCACGGAAATCGCCACCCTGCGCGCACGCTGCCAGGCCGCCATGCTCCGCCATTTCGTCGAGGTCAGCCAGGCCATGCCGCCGGAACAAGGCCGGCGCTATCTGGCGGAGATGCAGCGCATGACCCTCGGTGCCCACGAGCAGATCGAAGCCGCCATGGCCCCCGCCGCCGCCCATGAGCACCACCATCAACCCTGACGAACAGGACCGCGACGACATGCGGCGCCTGGCCGCCGGGGAAGACACGGCCCTCAACGCCCTGATGGAGCGCCATGCCGCGCGCGTCTTCCAGTTCATCTTCCGGATGGTGGGCAACGAAGACGATGCGAATGACCTTGCCCAGGAGACCTTTGCGCGGGTTTACCGGGCCAGCGCAAGCTACCGGCCGGGCCAGCGGTTCAGCACCTGGCTCTACACCATCGCGGGCAATCTGGCCCGCAACCATCACCGCTGGCGCGCCCGCCACCCCGCCGTCTCGCTCGACGCCCCCGAGGAGACCACCGGCGGCACACTGGCGGACACGCTGCGGTCCGCCCAAGCCGAGCCACACGAGGCAGCGGTCTCGGCGGAACAGATCGAAGCCGTCCGCCGCGCCGTGCAAGACTTGCCCGAAGATTTGCGCGAAGCCGTGGTGCTCTGCGAGTGGGAGGATCTGCCGGTGGCCGAGGCCGCCACCGCCCTCGAAACCACCGTCAAAGCCGTCGAGTCCCGCCTCTACCGCGCGCGCAAGACCCTGCGCGAGCGGCTGAAGGGGTGGTTGTAGGCTTGCACGGGATGCCTGTGGTGGATTGGGGCGTCCGGGAGGTCGAGATCTCGAACGCTTCAAGGTTCCAATTTGGAACCTTAAAGCCCGGCCAACATATCAACTACCTGCCGCCCGTGTTCACCCAGGAGGGCGTGGCCATGGTGTCGAGCGTCTTACGCGGTTGAAAGTCGCCGTCGGGTTGGAGAGCCCCCCGTCACCACCACAGCTCCTTTGGCGATGGATCAGCGGGATGGTAGCGGCTTGCCAGAAATGCCGGGTCGTTGGATGATGTGGCACATATGCTTCAGCCGGAACGTATTGAACAGGCCATCCTGCTTGTGCGTGGCCAACGGGTGATGCTGGACCGCGACTTGGCGGCGCTCTACGGGGTGGAGACCGGGAACTTGAACAAGGCTGTGAAGCGCAACCGTGATCGCTTCCCGGAGGACTTCATGTTTCAGCTCACCGTTGAGGAGGTGGAAGCTTCAAGCTTCCAATTTGGAAGCTTGAAGCGCGGGCAAAACGTCAAGTACCGGCCGTACGTCTTCACTCAGGAAGGCGTGGCGATGTTGTCGAGCGTCCTGCGGAGTGACCGCGCTGTCCAAGTCAATATCGCCATCATGCGGGTATTCGTGCGCTTGCGGGAGGCGCTGGCTCTACACAAGGAACTCGCCCAGAAGTTGACCGAGTTGGAACGCAAGATCCAGGGACACGACGCCAGCATTCGCACGCTGTTCGATGCCATCCGTGAACTCGCCGCGCCGCCCGCCAAGCCGCCCCGGGAGATCGGCTTCCACATCCGGGAAGGGACCGTGCCCTACCGCGTGAAGAAGAAGTCGGCGTGAGGCCTGAAGGGTCAGTTCCAGCCTGCTCCACTCGAGTCTCAGTAAAACTCGTAGATGCAATCCTCTATTCTGCGGTAGTGCCAGTTGCTGAAGGATTTGAGTGCCGGCCGGTAGTCTGCACGCATTTCATCGCAGACCACATCCAAGCCCAGCCAGGCTACACCACGCCCACCAGTGGAATGAGAGCCGAATAGGGTGATTCGTACCACGGCTGGGGCGGTTTCGGTATACGCATCCCCCCGGCTCGCCGGAAAGAACTGAACGCGTTGGGGATGAAGCGCGGCGATGGC
Source organism: uncultured Verrucomicrobiota bacterium (assembly GCA_964472515.1). GTDB lineage: Bacteria > Verrucomicrobiota > Verrucomicrobiia > Limisphaerales > J093 > CAYYMW01. The sequence continues at coordinate 8,599 of CAYYMW010000211.1, forward strand.
CGCTGGCAATCGGTCGGCATCGCCCCAAGACCATTGTTCTGGCTCGCCCTTGCACCCTTCTGCCAGCGAGACACAAGCCTGTCTGAGGGCCTGCCATCCTCCTGCGTCGCGAACGATCTGTTGAACCTTCTGCCGTTGCGCATGCCGCTCGATGAAACGCGGTGGCCACCAGGAGGGATTCAGAACCGTGAGCACGACGGCAATCCCAAGCACGGCCAGGAATCCCCAAACCACGTGGAGCAACCATCGTCGCCGCATTTCCTCGGCGACTTCCTCGGAATTCAGGGCGCAGAGCACCCGAAAGACAAACGACAATGTTACGAATGCGGCACTCAGCAGCACCACGCTGAAGAGAATAACCATGCTTGGCTGGTTAAACCCCGCGCGCGGGCAAACGTTGCACTGCGCACTCGCCTAAACGTACGGCGTGTAGAGGCCGGACGCGGGCGGGTAGTCAGGGAGCGGATGGAGCGGCTTGAGCAGGGACGCGGCCTGCTTTTCGTCGGTCTGGAAGATGGACCCGTGTTTCGCCGCGAGGAACTTCAACTCCGTGAGGTCGGTGTCGGAAACCGGCTTCCAAGCCTTGGCGGCGGCCACTGACTTTTCGAACAAATCCACGAAGGAAGGGGCGATACCGGACACCACGCCAGGGAGGGAAAGGGCATAGCGCATCACCAAGTCCACGTCCTTCTGCTCTTCGGCGCTGCGGTACCACCATTCGCGGGGACGCTTTTCATCCTTGGCCCAGTTGCCCATGGACATGGGTTTGATGGCCAGCACTCCGGCGCCCTGCTTGGCGGCCTCGTCCAGCACCGCCTGGCCGAAACCGTAGTTCATCAGCTCCACGAAGTTGATGGGAAACATCACCGTGTCGAACTTGAAGCCCTTGAGCGCGTCCAGCGCCCCGCGGGTGGTGTGGGCGGAGAAGCCGATGTACTTGATCTTCCCCTCCTCCTTCGCCTTGAGGATGGTCTCCATCGCGCCGCCGGGGCCGAGGGCCTGCTTCACCTCGTCCGCCCAGCGCAAGTGGTGGAGTTGGTAGAGGTCAAAATGATCGGTCTTGAGGCGCTCCAAGGAACGCTCCAGTTCCTTCCGTGCCCCTTCCTTGTCGCGCGCCTTCGTCTTGCAGGCCAGGAAGTACTTGCTGCGGTCCAATCCCTGCAGGCCTATGCCCATCTTGATTTCGCAGTCGCCGTTCCCGTAGGCGGGAGCCACGTCGTAGTAGTTCACGCCCAGATCCAGCGCCTTGTGCAACGCGGCGGTTCCCTCCTCCTGCGTGGTGTGGGACAGGGCCAGCCCGGGGAAGCCGACGATCGAGAGCTTCTGGCCGGTGCGGCCCAGCAGGCGTCGCGGCAACCCGGCCACCCGGTCGACTTCCTTGGTGGACTCAGGTACGGCCGCCGCCGCGCCCGGCACGAGGTTGGACCACCCCATGGCGTATCCGCCCGCCGCCCCGCCGACTACTTTCAGAAACACACGTCGTTCCATATGCACCTCAACCGTTTGGCCGGAAACCGAAAGGTCCCAGCGTTGCTGCCTCGCCCCTCTCCCTTGGAGTATGGTCCGAAGTATAGCCCATCCTGGCAGCCCTCCGCAAGCGGCGTACTTCCTTTGCGCTTGGCACGCGGGAGTCTCTCCCGGCATCCAGGCAGCAAGACCCCAGTACTCCGGCCGGAGGCTCGCACTAAAATCGCTTGCCTGCGGCTGCCGAACGCGTGATAACGCCTTCATGCCAAGACCGAGTCCACTCTCCACGAGCCCCGGAAAAGACCATTCCCGCCCCCGTTCAGGCATCGGCCGGCGGCGCTTTCTGCGCCACAGCGCCCTCGCGGTGGGCGCGCTGAGCATCGTGCCTTCGGGGGTGATCGGCGCGGCCGGCCGCCCCGGCGCCAACCAGCGCATGGTCATCGCCCATATCGGCGTGGGCGGCATGGGGATGACGCATGTGTTCAATATGCTCCGCTTCGAGCAGGAGGATAAGGTCCGCATCGCCGCAATGTGCGACGTGGACGAAAACCGCCTCGAAGCCGCCATCGGCAACGCCAAACCCGGCGTCAAACCGTACCGCGACTACCGCTACATCATCGAGCGCAAGGACATCGACGCCGTCATCATCGCCACGCCGGATCACTGGCACGCGGTGCAGACCGTCCACGCCTGCCAGTCCGGCAAGCACGTCTACGTGGAGAAGCCCGCTTCGGTGACCATCGCCGAGGGCAAGGCCATGGTGGCTGCGGCGCGGGCCAACAAGGTGGCCGTTCAAGTCGGCGCGCAGGGCCGCACCGCCAAGGGCGCCTGGCACACCTGCCGCGCCATCCGCAACGGCATTGTCGGCAAGGTCAACAAGGTCACCTGCTGGCACTATGCCAACCCCGTGGACGAAAAGCCCGTGCCCGACGGCCCGCCGCCCGAGGGTCTGGACTGGGATCTCTGGCTCGGTCCGCTGCCGTGGCGTCCCTACAATGCCCGCTACCAGCCCGCCAACTTCCGCTGGCTGCTCGAATCGGGCGGCGGCCAGATCCGTGACCGCGGCGCGCACCAGTTCAGCACCATCCTCTGGTGCATGGATGCCGACCGCCAGACTTCCTTCACCGTCGAGGCCAAGGGTACGCCTCCCACCAAAGGCTTGTGGGACTGCCCGGTGGACATGGACGTGGTCTACCACTTCAAGAACCCCGATTGGACCCTCGAATGGGGTCAGCCCGGCAACAAGCTCGGCCAGACCGAGTTCGGCAACGTCTTCTGGGGCGAGCACGGTCGCCTCATTCTCGAATGGGAGGGCGGCTACCGGCCCGCGAACCCCGAGGCGCAGAACTTCCAGTTGCCGCCCGGCGGCAAGGAGGTCTACCGCACGGACGAATACGAGGACTTCAACATGAACCACAAGGCCGACTGGTTCAAAGCCATCCGCGAAGGCCATCTCCGCCCCGCCGTGGATATCGAGATCGCCCACCACACCGCCACGCTCTGCAACCTGGGCAACCTCTCCTACATGCTCGGCCGCAAGCTGGTCTGGGACGGCGACAAGCAGCAGGTGGTGGACGACGCCCAGGCCAACCGCCTGCTGGACCGGCCGCAACGGTACCCCTATGTGATGTAACCGTCCCTCGCATTCACGCTTCCCCCTCTCCCGCCCATGAACACCGAAACGACCAAGCCCGCTGCCTCCGGCCGTTCGCTCGACGCCCTCATCGCCGCGTTGCGCGGCGCCGACGATGCCGCCCGCACCCTTGCCTGGCAGGAACTCGCCACCCTGGGCGCGCCTGCCATCGCTCCGCTCGCACCGCTGCTGACCGACTCCAACCCCGAGATCGCCCGCGCCGCCAGGCACGCCCTGCGGCGCATGGTCCGCCTGGCCGGCCGCCCGCAGGCCAAACGCGAGGCCGCCGCCGTCAGCCACGCGCTTGCGGCCTTGCTCCCCCGGCAACCGGTCGCCGTGCAGCGCGACCTGCTTTGGATGCTCTCCGAGATCGCCCAAGAAGACGCCATTCCGGCCATGGCTCCCCTGCTCAAGCACGCCGAGTTGCGCGAGGATGCCCGCTGCGCCTTGCTGCGACTCCCGGGCCGCAAGAGTGTCGCGGCGCTGCGTGAAGCGCTGGCTGATGCCCCCGCCGACTTCCAGCCTGCCCTGGCCGAAGCCCTGCGCCTCCGGGGCGAAAAGG
>CAYYMW010000212.1:0-12204 GCA_964472515.1 uncultured Verrucomicrobiota bacterium
ATACCACGAACCGACCCCTCCACGACCCCTCCATGCCCCCTCCACAGCTTGCGGCAAACCAAGGACCCAGTGCCGAACTGGCTTGGGCTCGGTCCAACCTACAGGGTGGCGCATGGGTGCCGCCATCCTGGCGTTCGCCACAGCGCACCCTTGGATCGCGATGCCGAGCGCTGGATGAACCGCTGAATGCAGGAGAGCCGGCCTCGTGCGTTGGGTAGCGGGGGGGGTGGCAACGAGAGACGCACAGCGAACGGACGCAAGCCCACTATCAACGCATGGTGGAAGCCACTTACAGGGTAACACCGAGTCACGTCTTCGACGGCCGGCGGCGCTACCGCCGTCAAGGGCTTGGCTATTGGCCGATCCTCGCTTTCAAGGTGGTGGTCGTCTCTATCCTCATCGCACTCGGGTTCCGGGCCTTCGAGGACGCTCCGAAACGACTCGCGGGGTTTTACACCTTCCTCGCTGTGATCGTCTGTTTTGGCCGAGTCGCTGACCGCTGGGCGGCGCACCGCCTCTTCCGGAATCTGCCCAACCGCAATGAGGAAGTGCGGCTTGAATTCGACGACTCGGGCCTGCGGACCCGTACCGCGAGGGAGGAATCTGAACTGCCTTGGTCAGCTTTCACGGCGGTGGCGCACTTCAAGGACGGCTTCCTGCTCTTCCGCAGCCGCTCCGCGTACTTCTGGATACCGGTGACGGCGTTCCGGGATGAAGCCGCCCTCACGCATTGGGAACGGTGTTTGGCGACCATTCGGCGTCGCCGGGTCATTCGTCGGATCGTGTCCCCCTTCGCGGTGCGGAGGAAGTGGTGGCAGGCGCCACCCACGACGTGGGCGCGTTGGCTGGCCGCCTCGAGTTGGCTGGCGCCGCTCGCAGCCCTGAATCTGATGTCCCTTGAAATCGGGGCCTTTGTCATGCCAGAGCGAATTACCCACGCCCTCGGCTTGCCTGAAGCGCCGGGTTTTTTTTTCGTGGGCGCCGTCCGGATAACCACATCCATCTTCCCACTCCTATTTGCCGCCGGCGTGCTCCTTGCGCTAGGCATAGTCTTGGGTGGCACGGCGCTGGTTATGAACTGGCGGCATAGACAACGGGGGGTGTCAGGCCAGGCGATGGCCGGCACGGGCATCAGTGTGCTCATCGCCACCGTCTGGCTGCTTACCCAGCAGTTCGGAGCCAGACAAGTCCAAGCCAGCGCGCTCGCCGCCGTCCCACATCCGCCCTCGTCAACCGATGTTTCGTCCGAGACGCCATTCAGCATCTTTGGCTCCTTGCCGACCCCCATACCCAAACCACCCTACCACTATTGTATTACGCGAGCCCACGGCCCCTGCCTGGTGGTGGCCAGCCGGGCGGCTGTGAATCAATCGGATGCCAGCGGCCGGGCCTCGCTCTATCTCTGGACATTCGGCGGCTTCCGGGAACTGGGCGATCTGGTCTTCTGGGATTGGTGACTGGGCCCGCCACACCCACCCGGCGGCCCCGGCGCAGATTAGGATTAGGGGTCAGTCCTGTCCTCTGAAACAGGCGCTCGCCTCCGTCCGATCAACCCATGGCGGGAGGACACCGCCCTCGGCTGCGGTTTCCATAATCACCCTGCCCGGAAAAGCAAAAGCGGCCAGGGGGTCGCAAAACCGCCCTGGCCGCGCGAAGAGATGAAGCGGGTTAGCGTTGCACCACGGCGGGCGCCACGGGGACCGCGTTGGTCGGGGAGGCGATGGCGTGGGCGAGATAATCGCCCAGGGCCTCGACTTCCTCGGCCTTGCCCACCAAGGGTGGCATGTAGGCGCGGTAGGGGGAGTCGGGCTTGTAGTCGCGGAGGATGGCCAGGAAAGTGCCGACCGACTTGCGGTCCCGGCCCGCGAGGAACTTGCGGATCGGCCGGTAGCCGTCGAGAGTGTGGCAGGAGAGGCATTGGCCGCGGAACATCGCCTGGCCCCGCAGAAGGTTCAGTTGCTCAGGAGTGACGTTCGCCACGCCGGCCTTGGGCGTCCACATGGACTTGGTAAGGTAGCCTTCCTGGTTATAGCGGTCCACCCACGCCTTGCGCACGCCGTTGGAGAACATGTGCTGGCCGATGACGAACGGCTTGCGGAGCATCTCGCGGGCATGCTCGGTGGAGCCGGTGGCGATGAGCGCCAGGATCAACACCACCGACGCCTGGGCGCGGTTGAGTTCTGCCGGGAAACGCCAGGCAAACAGGTAGATGACCGCCAGAATGGTGGCGGAGCTGCACACGACCAGCAGCGCCGAACGCGTGACCTGACTGAAGAGCCCGGGGTTCATGGTATGGACGCCGATCTGGAGCAGGGCGCGCTGGGCCTCGGGAACCTGGTAGAGGTACCAGACCATCAGGAACGGCAGTGCCAGAAACGCCGGCAACAGCCACATGGTGCTGTAGCGGACCATGGCGGACTTGGCCTGGCGGAACTTCTCGCCGTCCACCGCGCCGAAGGTGAGCAGCGCCCACGCGCCGGCGAGCGAGCAGCAAACCGCGAAACGGATGAAGAGGCTCGGCCAAAACGTGGGATTGAAGAAGGCGTTCCAGAACTTGCTGGCTTCGGTGCCCGTGCCGGCCACGGAGAGCCAAGTGGCGCCCGGGGTGAGCATGAAGGTGAGAATGCCGTTGATGATGAACAGGGTGAAGAAGGAGGAGATTGCGTACAGGTAACCGACCTTGAGGTGCAGTTCGTTGGAGATGCGTCCCCACGTGTAGTAGTAGACCGCCACGGTGGTGAGTTCGATGATGAAGAAGACCCACTCGATGGCCCAGCCGAACACGAAGTTGTGAATGAGGGTGCTGGTGGCCTCGGGATGCGCCAGGCCGATGGCGAACCAGATGCCCACGCCGGTGGTCGTGCCGGCGATGCCGGTCAGGAGCAGGAAGAACTTGGCGTGGCCGCGCAGGATCTCGAGCCACTGCTGGTTGTTCTCCTTGAGGGCCTTGCGCTCCGCCAGGGCGAGGTAAAGCCCGCCGCCCACGGCGAAGTGGGAGAACATGACATGAATGATCGCGATGATGCCGATGATCCAGCCGCTGCCGAGCACCGGTACGTCCCAGAAGGGGTAATTCATAACGTTAGGTCGGGAAAAGAGTGTCGCGTCGAAGGGTTAGAGGGCCAGGTAACCCCACCAGGTGGTGAGCGCCAGGATGGCCAGCGCCGCCAAACCAAGGTAGGTGGCGTGCTTGCCGCGCTGCCCGGCCTTGGTCGTGTTGTCGTACAAGGGCACCAGGAACCATAGGATGAGGCCGACGTTGAAGATCACCATGCCAAGCACTTCTCCCAAGGTGCCGGGGAACCACTGCCCGAGGGCCTTGAGCACTTGGAAGGAACTCATGAAGTACCACTCCGGATGGATGCCCGCCGGAGCGGGCTTGAGGGGATCGGCCGGCTGGCCCAGTTCCCACGGGAAGAGGGCGGCGCAGACGGAGAGGACGTTGAGGGCGATGAGCCAGACCGCGAGGTCGTGCAGCATGAAGTTGGGGAAGAAGGGGACGCTCTTGCGTTGGGCCGCCGGCTTGGCCTCCTCGCTGGGGGGAACCGCGTTGCCGTGGCGCTGCACCAGCCAGAGGTGAAAACCGAGCAGCGGAACGAAGAGCGCCGGCAGCACCACCACATGCAGCGAGAAGAAGCGCTGGATGGTGTGCTCGTTGACCTCCGGGCCGCCCCGCACGATGTCGTTGATGATCCGCCCCACTCCCGGCATGCTGCTGGGGATCTCCAAGCCCACCTTGGTGGCGAAGTAGGCCAGTTCGTCCATCGGCAGCAGGTAGCCGCTGAAACCGAAGACCAACACCATCATCAGCAGGGCCAAGCCGCTCCACCAGCCGAACTCGCGCGGCGCGCGGTAGGCCTTCATGAAGTAGACCGAGAACATGTGAACGAACACCGAGATGACCATCAGGTTCGCCGACCACGAATGAAGCGAGCGGATGAACCAGCCGAAGTTCAGTTCCTGGGTGATCTGCCGCACCGAATCATAGGCCTCCGGCCCCGGCCGGTAATAAACCAGCAGCAACAGGCCGGTGATGCCCTGCATCAGGAAGAAGAACAGCGAGATGCCGCCCCAGTAGTACCAGACCGACTGGCTGTGGACCGGCACGGTCTTCTTCTTGGCGAAGGCCAGCACATGGTCGATCCCGAGGCGGTCGTCCGCCCAACTATAGATGGAGGAAAAAAGCGCTTTCATAGGCAGGTTCCCCGCGATCAGGCCCGGGACACCACGACGCCGGTGTCGGTGACTTGGAGTTTGTATTGCTTGAGCGGTCGGGGCGGCGGGCCGCTGATGTTGCCCCCCGTCTCCGCGTTGTAGACTCCGCCGTGGCAGGCGCAGTGGATCTGGTTTTGGGCGGCATCATACTGCACCGTGCAGCCCAAATGGGTGCAGACGGCATCCAGGGCGACCCACTTGCCATCCTTGTGGTGGATGAGCATGGACGCCCGCGTGCCGAATTTGAACATCAGGGCCGCGCCCGGTTCGAGCTTGTGCGCGTCCTTGAGGGTAACGTCCTTGACCTTGGCCAGCACGGCGGCCTGCTCGGCCGGCGCGGAGAGATACCGGTAGACCGGGTAGCTCAGCGCGGCGGCGTAGCACAAGCCCGCCCCGCCCACGGCCAGCCGCACGAAATTCCGGCGCGAAGGATCTTCGTCCATGGGCGCCGGCACCGCTTTCACATCGCTCTTGCTCATCATGCCACCTTTTCTTGCACGGATTTGGCCCGCAGCACCACCGAGATCAGCCAGCCGATGACTCCCAGGCCAATCACAAACAACACCAGGAACGCGATCACCACGCCCCAGTTGGCGTTGACCTGCCGGCTCCACACGTCGAAGCCGTGACGCCCCAGTGTCGCGTCCCGCAACGCGTCGCGGAAGGTCACCCAGCACAGCATGGCGACCAGCGCGCCCACCGCGCCCAGCCAGCCAGCCAGACCACCCTGCACGCGCTTGAAACTCGCCCAGGCGCCCAACGCCAGGAGCAGCACACCGACCAACGCCAGCGCGCCCCCGGCGAGCTTCGCCTGCGCCAGTCCGGCCAGGGCCGTCTTCACGGCGGCCGGCTGGGCTTGGATGACCCACCAGGCACAGGCGGCCTGCAGCACCACGCCGGCCATGGCGAGTTTGCCGCCCACGGCGGCGAGGTAGTCTTTGACGCCGTTCTCGAACACCTTGCGGCCGGCCAGCCAGACCATCCAGAAACCGGTCCCGGTGAAGCCCCCCAGCAGCATGAAGAGCCAGCGTGGCATCATGGTGGGATCGGACGGAGGCAGGTGCGTGCCCATCGCGGTGGTCTGGTACATGGTTTGCCAGACTTCCGGACGCAGCATGAGGGTCATGTTCGTGACGTAGATCTTGCCGATCGATGCCGCCAGGAGCCAGGCCCCGAGGCAGGCCAGCCAGGCCGCTTTGCCGGCCTCCGCCTGCTCGGCCCCCTTGTAGATGAGCCAGTAGCAGCCAATCAACAACCCGACCACCGCCAGCCAGTAGAACCCGATCAATACGCTGCTGGTATAGAGCGCCTGGCCGTACATGACCTGCGCAAAGAGCAGCGGGGGCACTCCCAGGTTGATGACATAGGTCATCACGACCGGCAGCCGTTTGGCCAGCGCGGCGGCGGCGGTCAAGCGGAGGGAGGAGAGGGGATCGGTGCGGTTCTGGCCGCGGAAACTAAGGAACGCGGCCACCAGGAGTCCGCCCAGGAGCAGGTAGACGGACACGAAATGCAGCGCGAGAGTCAACAGACTCAGGCCCTTGAAGAGCCACATGGGCGCTGGCAGCGGGATGGGATCGACGTTTGGTATTTCGATCATGGTAACCATATTTTAGCTTCCTAATGACAAAATATGCAAGCACATGTTATTATCTAATGATGTTCATTAGACATCTGTAAATAGTGTCGGCGCGACCCAATGCGGTTCAACGGCTCCCGAACACGGTTTTCACCGCGTCCAAATACTTGAAGCCAAAGGCGTTGTCCGGTTCCAGGTAGCTCCCTTCCGTCCATTCGTTCCAGGCGTTGATGGTCAACACGCGGTGCTCGCGCGGTTGCTTCATGAGGAAAACCCGGGCGCGTTCGAGAGCCTGTTGGAACCGTTCCGGGGTGTTTCCCGTCACCACCGGCGTAAACGGATAGCCCATGTTCTCGAACCGGTTGGTCTGGCAGGTTCGCGGGCTCGAGTCCCAACCCATGCTGACATTCGGGTAGTAGGGGACGGGGTAGCGCGCCTGTAGTTGCGGCCACAAGGCGCATGACTGGTCCGCCCAGGCCGCGTAGTCCGTGGCGGGGAACTGCCCGAGGCCGGTGTGGTGAATCCAGCAGTAGGAGGTCACGCTATCCAGTCCCAGCGCCTGCACCAGATCCGCCGGGGTCTTGACCCGCGGGTCATCGGCCGGTGGCTGCAGGCCCCAGGCAACGCCGTTGAGATGGATTTCTCCCACCCCGGCCGCCCGGGCACGACGCCGGAAATCGTCCAACGCTTCCCGGGTCCTGGCCACGCCCCCGAAGCCTTTCACCAACGTCATGGTTTCGTAGAGGGAGAAGTAGGGTTTGCCTTGGAGACGCCAGTAATTGGAGCGCGGGAAGTAATCCTTGATGGCGTGGTCCGTGGCGGCGGTGAACGTGGCGCGGGTGACTGGCCCCGGGCGAAGCAGTTCCTGCGGCACACCGGCACGGGCGGGGAAGAGTTCGAGCCAGTCGTGGTTGGCCCACATAAGGGCGAACTTGAGCCGGGCCTGGTTGGTAGCGTGGAGGAAGCCCTGTTCGAGTCCGCGTTCGAGGAACGGCCCCGAGTCATGCCAATACCAATCGAAGATAAACGCCGTGACGCCGTGGTCCGCGGCGGCCGAGATCTTGCGGGCAAAGACGGCTGGATCGGCTTCGTCCTCATAGCCCCAGGCGGGGACCTTGGGCTGGGCGTGGCCGGCGAACCTGGGCTGGGCGGCGCGGAGGAGGTTCCACTCGGTCCATCCGGGGCCGTAGCGGGCGCTGTTCTGGGGGTTGGGATGGTAGTTGGGGAAGTAGTAGGCTGCCACTTCGACCGGCGCCGGCGCCTCCGCCGCGCGCGCGGCCAGGAGCGAGCCCAGCAGCAGGCCGGCCAACGCCAGAGGGTGGCTGAAGCCATGGCGGTTGGGGTTGGAGACGACCATGCAGGCGACCAACGGTGTCATGCCCCGATGATGCCGGACCGGGCGCGATCTGCAAGCGCCGGATGGGAGCCGCCGAGTCAGCGGCGGAACCAGCCCAGGTCGTCCTTGTGCACGAAGTAGAGCACGCCCATGAGGCGCAACATTACGCAGAGCAGGTAAAGGCCCACGAAGCCGGAAACAAGGCCGGGCACGAGAGGAACGGGGATGATCGCTCCCAGCAAGACGGTGCCGAATTTATCCAGAAGGAACAAGCCGGCGAGCAACACCACGCATAACGAGTAGTCCAACGGGAGGCGCAGGATGGAGGGGATGACCACCAAGGGGTTCAAAGCGGCGACGGAGTCAGCCATGGCCACCACGGTGAAGGCCATCGGGAAGTAGACGCACCCCGCCAGTTTGGCAGCGACCACCCACCCGGTTTTCCACGGGATGGTCTCGGCCGGGATCGCGCTCAAGACCAACGCCGGCCCGAAGGAGATCAGGAGGGTGGCGAGGCACTGGCCCAAAGGCGGGAGCAGATCGCTGAAGCTCGTGAAGTCCGGCCAGGTGGGCATTTCCGTTTCGCCCTGGCCCGAGCTGACCAGGATGCGCTGGTAATAGGCGGCCAGGTAGCCGCCGCCGCCCAGGCTGACCAACCCGCTGATGAGGAAGGAGAACCGCACCACCAGGTCCAGCACCAGGAGGAACACCACTCCGCCGACCAGCAGCAGGAGGCCGTCCCCTCGAAGCGGGTACTTGAACGCCTGGGGGATCTGGCTGGCGAAACCGCGTGGGGCGGATTCGGTTTCGGCCGTGTGGGGATGCAGGGGCACGCAGATGCTGCCACAAGACCGGCAGGTCTGGCGTTCCCGTCCCTGGAGAAGCCGGGTCTGCACGCAAGCCGCACAACGTTTCACCCGGCACCGCGGGCAGGCATACTCCGGTTCGGCCCCGGGATGAGCCGGGCACCCGGCGTCGGCGTCGGGAATCCGGGGCACCAGATCGGGGGGCACGGGCACGTCCTCCTCGAACCGCAGGGCCACCTGCCCGAGGCGGATCGCCTGACCGTGGTTCAGCCGGGCGTCGGCCACTCGCGCACCATCGATGAACGTGCCGTTGCTTGATTTGAGATCGCGCAGTTCCACACCAGCGGGCGTGACGACGATCTGGCAGTGCTCGCTTGAGACCGAGGGATGGTCGATCAGCACGGCGCTATCCCCGCCGCGGCCCAGCGTGGTGGCCCCAGGGCTCAAGGGGATTTCCCAAGCTTGGGTTGTGTCAGGATTGACCACCAGTCTGGCCATAACGGTGCGTTGTCTGCGGCTGCGTTCTTTCTTTAAGCCGAAACCGGGTGTGAGTCGATGAGAATTCCGGCCGGACTTTGTAACGAACCTGGAGCGCAGGCTGGCTGGGTTTGCGGGCTATTGCGCCTTTTTGCAGTGACGGCACTTCGCGGATGGCAGGCCGGCGGGGGAGCCTCCCAGGCGGCGTACGGACAGGTTCAGTCGCGGCTGCGGTGGCCGGAAGAGGTTCGCGCGCAGTCGCGCCATGGCTGGTAAGGAATGTGCTAACTTGGCTGGCATGAAGCGGATCTGGTTGAGCATTGCCTTGTCGGTGTTCAGTGCGGTGCCGGGTTTGTCCCGGGTTGAGGCACAGACCAACCTGCCGGTTTATGGGGACGGGTTCGCGACGGGCTGGGCCAACTGGAGTTGGGCGGCGAACCACCCCACCAACCAACCGGTCCATGGTGGTTCGACGGGCCTGGCGGTGATCGCAGGAGCCTGGGAGGCGGCGTACTTCCACCATGACGCGTTGGTGGCCAACCAGTACACCAACCTGGTGCTCTGGATTCACGGTGGCCCTCAGGGAGGTCAGAAGCTCCAGGTCAGCGGCCTGCTGAGCGGCCAGGCGCAGGGGTCCACCAATCTGCCCGCCCTGCCGGCCAACACCTGGCAGGAAGTGCGCATCCCGCTGACGGTGCTGGGGGTGGCGGGGGCGAGTGATTTCGACGGCTTCTGGGTCGCGGATCGCACCGGCAAGGCCCAGGCGACGTTCTTCCTCGATGATCTGGTGCTCCTGGCGGGGACGCCGCCGCCCCCGGCCACCAACACTACAGTCACCGTGGCCGTGGATGCCGGGCGCAACCGGCGTCCCATCAGCCCGTTGATCTACGGGGTGGCGTTCGCCGAGGCCGACGAGTTGCACGGCCTGAACGCGAGCTTGAACCGGTCCGGGGGCAACAGCGAGTCGCGCTACAACTGGCAGATCAACGCGCACAACCGCGGCGCGGACTGGTACTTCGAGAGCCTGGCGGATTCGTCCGCCACGCCCGGCGCCGAGGCCGACCAGTGGGTGAGCGCCAGCCAATCGGGCGGCGCGGAAGCCATGCTGACCATTCCCATGGTGGGGTGGGTGCCCAAGTTGGGGCCGAACCGCGGGCGGTTGGCCAGTTTTTCGATCGCCAAGTATGGCCCGCAGAGTGACGCCGACTACGCCTGGTTCAAGGACGCCGGCAATGGCCTTCGCGCTTCCGACGGCAAATACATCACCGGGAACGACCCGAACGACGCCAACCAACCTGCCGACGTGGCCTTTCAGCGGGGCTGGGTGGCCCACCTGACCAATCGCTGGGGCACGGCCGGGCAGGGCGGGGTGCGGTGGTATTTCATGGACAACGAGCCGAGCATCTGGCACGCGACGCACCGGGATGTTCATCCCACCGGCGCGACGATGGCCGAGGTGCGCGACAAGCTCTTCTCTTACGGCGCGATGGTGAAGGACCTGGACCCGAACGCCCTGGTGGCCGGCCCGGAGGAGTGGGGGTGGAGCGGCTACTTCTACAGCGGGTTCGACCAGCAGGCTGGGGCGGCCAACGGTTGGTCGAGCTTTCCGGACCGCGCCGCGAACGGCGGGTGGGATTACCTGCCGTGGTACCTCGACCAGGCCCGCCAGCAGGCCGCCACCACGGGCCGGCGGGTGTTGGACTACTTCACGGTGCATTACTACCCGCAGGGCGGGGAGTACGCCAGCAGCACTTCCACGGCGCTGCAACTCCGGCGGAATCGTTCCACCCGTTCGCTCTGGGACCCCGCGTACACGGATGAGACCTGGATCAACGACAAGGTGCGGCTGATTCCCCGCCTGCGGCAGTGGGTGGACACCTATTACCCGGGCACGAAGATCGGGCTGACGGAGTACAACTGGGGCGCGGAATCGCATATCAACGGCGCCACGGCACAGGCGGACCTGCTCGGCATCTTCGGCCGGGAAGGGTTGGATCTGGCCACGCGGTGGACCACGCCGCCGACGAATTCCCCCGTCTACAATGCCATGAAGCTGTACCGCAATTACGACAACGCCGGCTCCACGTTTGGGGAGACGAGCGTCCAAGCAGGCGGCCCCAACCCGGACGAGTTGGCGGTCTTTGCGGCGGAGCGCGCGGCGGACGGCGCATTGACGGTGGTGCTGGTTCACAAGCGGTTGGATTCGGTGACGCCGGTGTCGGTGGCGTTGACGAATTTCCCCGCCGCCGGCACCGCGCAGGTGTGGCAGTTGAACACCTCGAACCGGATCGACCGGCTGGCGGACGTGGCTTTGACTAATGGCGTCACCGGGCTGGCTCTGGCGGGGCAGGGCGTCACGCTGCTGGTGGTGGCCCCGGCCCGGACGCTTCGCCTCGAATACCTGGCGCAGGACCCGCCCGGGCTCATGCGATTCCGGGTCCAAGGCCCGGCCGGGCGACCCTGCCGGGTCGAGCGATCACTCGACCTCAGCACCTGGCAGCCGCTGCTGACCAACACGCTCAGTGGCGGGGAGTTCGTCTTCGAGGCGCCGAAGGACGGCGTTCCTGGGAGGTTTTTCAGAGCCGCCACGCTCCCGTGAGGGCGGCGGCCGGGAGGAGCCGGGGAACTGGTTTGCGGGAGATTGCGGATATTTGCGGATATTTGCACCTGCGGTGGACGGTGCTGCACACGGCGGGATGGGGGGGACGTAATGACGCAAGGCGTAATGGCGTCATGACGTAACGGCCGGGAGGTGGACTGGACGGATCGACGGTGGTCCTGAGCGGGCCCGGAAGCGGTTTGCGGGAGATTGCGGGGTCTTGCAGCGGCGGGATGGTGGGGTTGCCATGGCCAGAATGTTTGGGAGGGGCGCGTGGGGATGACGCGGCGGCATGGCGGTGTCCGTGAGGAGCAAAGCGGTGTCGCGCTGCGCTTGCCACCGCACTCCATGCGCGTGAACCCCAAGGCGGTGGCGGCCTGGGGCTTGGCTGGTG
Source organism: uncultured Verrucomicrobiota bacterium (assembly GCA_964472515.1). Taxonomy (GTDB): domain Bacteria; phylum Verrucomicrobiota; class Verrucomicrobiia; order Limisphaerales; family J093; genus CAYYMW01. The sequence continues at coordinate 11,407 of CAYYMW010000212.1, forward strand.
AATCCCGACGGCGGGCTTCTCCCGGAATCGCGGTGTGGCGCGTCCATGGCACGAAGGTAGAATGCGGGGCGGGCGGGGCGGCAGGCCCGGTTGGACTGGGTGGACTGCGTTGAAGCCGATCTTGAGCCTCGAGCCGCGATGGTGTAGCCTCAGGAGTGTGCCAATGACATTGGAACAGATTGTCGAGCAGACGCGCGCAATGCCGGTCGACGTTGTGGCAGAGTTGGTTGACCGTATCTTGCTGGAGCGCCACGGAGGGATCGAACCGGGGCTTGAGGCCGCCTGGAAAGGCGAGCTTGGCCGACGCATTGAGGAAATCGAAGCCGGCGAGGTGCAGGGCATTCCCGTGGACGAGTCCCTGGCCCGGATGCGCAAGCTCGCCGGCCTGTGAGGCACGTAGTCCATCCTGAGGCGGACGCCGAGTTCGCCGACGCGGTGCGATACTACGCGGAGATCGCGCCGGAACTGGGCGTTCGCTTCTACCGCGAGATGGAGCGCCTGATCCGGGAGGTGTGCCTCTATCCGGAGCGTTTTCACAAGTTCGATCCGCCCGTTCGCCGCCATTTCAGTGCGGCGTTTCCTTACGCCGTCGTCTACCTGGAGCGGCCAGGTTACATATGGATCGTGGCCGTGATGCACATGAAACGGCAGCCGGCCTATTGGCGCGGGCGGCTGAAATAGCGGCGCTGCGCTTGCCACCGCACTCCATGCGCGTGAGCGCTGCGGCGGTGGGGGCCTGGGATTTGGCTGGTGAATCCCGACGGCGGGCTTCTCCCGGAATCGCGGTGTGGCGCGTCC
>CAYYMW010000213.1:0-12194 GCA_964472515.1 uncultured Verrucomicrobiota bacterium
AGGGCCAGCAGGAGGGCGAGGAGGAAGCAGGGGCGGGGAGTGGCGGTTTTCATGAGCCTCCGGATCGGTTGCCCTGACGGTAGAGCGTGCGCTCGCGCAGATTATGGCGGCGCAGATCGAGCTCGAGCTCCGCCAATTCTCCCTCGATGCCATGGACGAAGTTCAGACAACTGCTGGCACTGCCGCCCAGGGAGAGCACGGTTTCCCGCTCTGCCACGTCGTCGGTTACCACGAGCACCTCGCCGTAAGGTTTCATTTTGGCGGTGATGCGCTCGATCAGATTGTCGGCCGTGCGGCCCGCCGTGGAATAGAGCACCTCGACTTGGTGGCGCGGCGAGCGCGGCACGGGGCCTCCGGGCGGTCGCGAACCGTCGAAAATGATGGTAATGGGGATGCGGCAGGCGTCGCTATACTGGGTCAGGATGTGCACCAGCTCATCCCTCGCCTGGACCGAGTGGCGTGGGGCGCCCGGCGCCAGCGCGGGCCAGTGGTGCAGCAGGCTGAAGCCGTCGACCAGTATGCGAACAACCGCCATGTCGGGCTGAGCTTAGCCGGAAGGGGGCAGGGCCAAAAGCCGAAAAGCGCCCCCCGCCGGAGGCGCGCTTCGCCTCGGTAGCGCGTCTGCAAAAGGCTGAGCGCCCCAGTGTTGGATGGAGTTGGAGCGATTGTTTACCCCGAATCCCAGGCTATCATCGACCTCCAGACCGTTGCGGGCGTCGAAGACCCGCGCAAAGCCAGGAGGTGCCTCACGACCAAGCGCCCCTACCCCTGAAGCACCTTCACGCCGGCGCGTGACAGATGTCCGGCTGCTTCCTGCCGGGGATTGCCTTTTTCGACGCGCCGGCTCAAGCTGGGGGCGTTGGGCGTTTTCATAGGGCCGCCATGAGCATGTGGCTGGCCGCGAATCCCGGTGCGACGATATGAGCTGGAACCGCAAAGACCTGTTGGACATCCAATCCCTGGAGGTGGCTGAGATCAATACGATCCTCGATACGGCGCGCGCCTTCAAGGCGGTGGGCGAGCGAACGATCAAGAAGGTCCCGGCCCTGCGGGGCAAGAGCGTGGTGAACCTGTTTGTGGAGCCTTCCACGCGGACGCGGATCAGCTTCGAGGTGTCGGCGCAGCGCTTGAGCGCGGATGTGATCAACTTCAGCGCCGAGGCTTCCTCGCTGAAGAAGGGGGAGACGCTCAAAGACACCGCGCGGAATCTGGAAGCGCTGAACGCAGACTTCATTGTGATCCGGCATAGCGCGGCCGGAGCCCCGCACTTTCTGAGCCGGGTGTTGCACGCCCACGTCGTCAATGCCGGGGACGGAGCGCACGAACACCCGACGCAGGCGCTGCTGGACGCTTTCACAATCCGCGAGAAGAAGGGGCGCCTTGCGGGATTGAACGTGACCATCTTGGGAGACGTGCTGTACTCGCGCGTGGCGAGGTCCAACGTCTGGCTGCTCTCGAAGCTCGGAGCTCACGTCACCCTCTGCGGGCCGACTACATTGGTGCCCAAGACGTTCGAGCAGATGGGATGCCGCGTGAGCAATGACTTGCGTGAAGCCATCCAAGACGCGGATGTACTCAACCTGCTGCGCATCCAACACGAGCGGCAGCGCAAGACCATGTTTCCGAGCTTGGGCGAATACACAAGTCTCTTCGGCATCACTCAGGAGCGGCTCAAGTGGACGAAACCGGACGCCATGATCATGCACCCCGGGCCGATCAATCGTGGGGTGGAGATCGACAGCGACGTGGCGGACGGCGAGCGCTCAGTGATCTTGGAGCAGGTCACCAACGGTCTGGCGGTGCGTATGGCGGTCCTCTTTCTCCTGAATGGCGGCAAGGAGCCCCAGGAGTTGGCGGCGTCCGAAGCCAGGAATTAGGGCGGAGACCAGGCCTTTGAAGGCATGTCTGCGGCAATTTCCCAAAGCGGGGTCCAGTTGGCTTGGGAAGACCGCACCGGCGAGGGAGCGACTTTGCGGTTGCGGGGACGGTTGGAGGTGGCTTCGGTCGCCCAAGTGTGGCGGGAGGCGCGGGAGGGGCTTGCCCGGAAGACTGGTCCGGTAACCATCGACTGTTCCCAAGTGGACTACTGCGATGGAGCGGGTGCGGGTCTGCTGGTCGATTTGCTGCGGCAGTCCCGACCAGGCGGTGGGGCGGTGCAGGTGGCAGGATTGGCGGAACCGTATCGGCGATTGCTGGCGCAGTTTGACCCGGCGTTTTTCGCCAAGCCGGTGGGAGGCTTGCGTCCGAGAGCCAGTGTGCCGGAGGAGGTGGGTGCGGCGGCGGCGGGCTTGGCGGCGGACCTGAAGGAACTGGTGACGTTCACCGGGGACATGGCGGTGGGCCTGATGCTGGCGGTGCGCCACTGGCGCAAGACGCGATGGGCGGAGGTCTGGCTGGTGGCGGAGCAGGCCGGCGCGAACGCGCTGCCGATTGTGGCGTTGATCAGCTTCCTGATGGGGGTGATTCTGGCCTTCCAGTCGGCCGTGCCGATGAAGCAATTCGGGGCGGAGATTTTCGTCGCGGACTTGGTGGCGTTGTCCATCCTGCGCGAGATTGGGCCTTTGATGACCGCCATCCTGCTGGCGGGGCGGACCGGGTCGGCCTTCGCCGCCGAGATCGGCACCATGAAGGTGAACGAGGAGGTCAACGCCCTCATCACGATGGGCCTGGACCCGGTGCGATTCCTGGCCACGCCGCGGGTGTTGGGGGCGGCGGCCACCATCCCCCTGTTGACGGTCTTTGCGAACTGCATCGGCTTGGCCGGGGGCGCGCTGGTGATGCTGAGCTTCGACATCCCGCTCGTGACGTTTGTCAACGAGGTGCGCGGCGCCGTCGGCCCGCACGACTTGTTGGGCGGGTTGGCCAAGGCCTTCGTGTTTGGGTTGCTGGTGGCGGCGCTGGGGTGCCAGCGCGGGTTGCAGACCAAAGCCGGCCCCAGTGCGGTGGGGTTGTCCGCCACGCGCTCGGTGGTGAGCGGCATTGTGGCCATTGTCATCGCGGATGGGGTCTTCTCCGTGCTCTACTATCACCTTGGCATCTGAGCCTGTCATGAATCCAGCAACCGAACCAGCCATCCGGGTGCGCGACCTTGCAGCCGGATATGGCGGCGTCGCCTTGCTGGAGGGGGTCTCGTTCGAGGTGGCCCGGGGCGAGGTGTTCCTGATTCTGGGCGGCTCCGGGTGCGGCAAGAGCACGCTGCTCAAGCATCTGATCGGGCTTTATCCGCCGCTGCATGGAGAGGTCTGGCTGGGGGACATCGAACTGGTGAGCGCAGCGGGGGCAGAGCGGTTGCGGGCGATCCGCCGGATGGGCGTGATGTATCAGAGCGGGGCGCTCTTCGGCTCGATGACCCTGCTGGAAAACATACGCCTGCCGCTGGAGGAGTTTACGGACTTGGATGGCCCGGCCATGGACCTGATCGCCCGCATGAAGCTCAAGCTGGTCGGCCTTGAGGACTACCCGGGGCATCTGCCGGCGGAGATCAGCGGCGGGATGCAGAAGCGCGCGGCGATCGCCCGGGCGATGGCGCTGGACCCGGAGATTCTGTTTCTCGACGAGCCGTCGGCGGGCTTGGATCCCGTCACGTCGGCGGGTTTGGACAACTTGATCCGGCGGTTGGCCGATGCCTTGGGAGTCACGTTTGTGATTGTGACGCACGAGTTGGCGAGCATTGAAGCGGTGGGCGACCGGGCGATCATGCTGGACAAGCAGAAGCGGGGGATCATTGCCACGGGCAGCCTGCGGCAACTGCGCGACGAATGCGACGATCCGTGGGTGCGGCAGTTCTTCCATCGGTTGGCGGAAGCGCCCACACCAGCCGGCAGCAGATCACCATCCTATGAGCGCCAAACCTAATCACTTCAAGCTCGGCCTCTTCATCATCCTCGGCACCGTGCTTTCGATCATGCTCACCCTGGTGCTTGGAGGGGGCGCGCTCTTCAAGAAGCGGCTGATCTTGGAGACTTACCTGAATGAGTCCGTGCAGGGCTTGGATGTCGGGTCGAAGGTGAAATTCCGCGGGGTCTTGGTCGGGCGCGTGGAGCGGATCGGCTTCACTCATGCGCACTACCAGTTGGACAAGCCCCCGGAAAGCCGCCGCCGTTACGTGTTGGTGGAGATGGCGGTGGACCCGGCGGCGGTGGAGGAAATCCACAGCGGAACCACGCTGCGGATACTGCAGGAAGAAGTGAAGAAGGGGCTGAGGGTCAAGCTGGCCTACGTTGGCCTGACCGGCACCGCTTACCTCGAGCTGGATTACGAGAATCCCAAGGACAACCCGCCGCTGGCGGTTGAGTGGGAACCGGCGCATCCGTATGTGCCGTCGGCGAGCAGCTTCATCACCCGTATCTTCAGCACGACCGAGGAGTTCTTCAGTCGGCTGAAGAAGCTCGATATCGAGTCCCTCCTGACCAATCTCGACAAGCTGGCCATCGAGGTAAACCGCAAGCTCGAGCAGGTGCCGGTGGAGCGGCTGAGCGGCCATGCCATCGAGTTGCTGGGGGAACTGCGCGAGACCAACCGACGGTTGCAGGAAGTGGCTGCGAGTCCGGCGTGGGACCAGATCCCGAAGGAAGCGGCAGCCTCGCTCTCCCGCGTTCGCGAGTTGCTGGAGAACCCGGCTTGGACCAATTCGCTCGCGAGCCTGGAGCGCAGCCTGCGCAGTGCCGATTCGCTGCTGGCCGGGCGGGAGGGGGACGTGGCCGCCACCTTGGATAACCTCAGGGTCGCCACTGAGCAACTGCGCGTCATTACCGAAAACGCCAAGCGGTATCCGGCCCAAGTGCTATTCGGCGATCCGCCCAAACCAACGAACCCAATGGAGGAACGACGATGAAACGCAGGGCAGGTCAGTTTATCGGGATGGTGGCGGGCGCGATGGTCGCGATCCTTACGCTGGGCGGTTGCAGCCTGCGCAAGGCGGCCGTAGACCAGCACTCCTATCTTCTCCTCCCCGCAACGGTTCGACCAGCCGCCGAGCCGGGCCACCCCGGAACGCTGAAGGTGCTGCCAGTGACCGTCGCGGCGGCGTTCGAGGCGCAAGGCTTGGTCTATCGTTGGGACGAGGTGACGTACCGAAGTGACTTCTATCATCAATTTCTGGTTCCGCCGAGATCGCTGGCCACCGAACGTTTGACCGAGGGGTTGCGCCAAGGCCGCCCTTTCGAGACGGTGGTTTCCGCGAGCAGCCCGGCGGAGGCCGGTTGGTGGCTGGAGATGACCGTGACGGCGTTCTACGGGGACTGGCGGACCGGGCGGGCGCCCGCGGCAGTGGTGGAGGTGCGATATGAGTTGTTGAAAGCGGGGCGGGCCGAACGGCGGGTGGTGGGCGGGGGCACAAGCAAGGCGGTAACACCGCTCTCGGAGCGGACTCCGGTGGCCTTGGTGAAGGGGTTGAGCGCGGGCTTGGACCGGGCGAGCGCGGAAATCGCCGCCGCGTTGAAAGAATTTCGTTTGGAGGACACTAACCGCCGCTGAGGCGCTCGATGGGCAGTTCCCCGGCGAACATTGGACGCGATAGCCGTGATTGGGACCATTATCAATGGACTGGCGATTGTGCTTGGGACGGCGGTGGGGCTGTCCTTTCGATGGGATTTGACGCCGCGCCAGCAGCGGAATCTGCGCATCTTCTGCGGGGCCTTCGCGGTTTGGCTCGGCATGAACTTGGTGTGGCAGGGCATCGCAAGTCCCTTCGGTCGTGGACTTAAGCAGTTTGGAGTGGTCATGATGGCCTTGGTGCTGGGACGGTTGATCGGCAGGGGGATCCGCTTTCAAAGCGGACTCAACCGGTTGGGGCGCTACACCCGCGAGAGTTTGGAGAGCGCGGCCCGGGTCCCGGAGGGGCATCGATTTTCCGTCGGATTCCTGCCTTGTGCGGTGCTGTTTTGCGTCGAGCCTTTGGCTTTGCTGGGGGCGGTGACGGAGGGGTTACGCGGCGAACCGCGAATCCTGCTACTCAAGGCGGTGATGGATGGCGTGGCGGCGATGGCCATGGCGCGGAGCCTGGGATGGGGGGTGGGGGGCGCGGCTCTGCCCGTGATAGCCTATCAGGGTACTCTGGCTCTGGTGGCGCGTGGGTTACTGCCTTGGTTGGAGACTGCCGAGTTGGTCGACACGGTGACCTTGACTTGCGGCGTTGTGGTCTTGGCGGTTGCGCTGGTGATCCTGGAGTTGAAGCGCATCGAATTGGCCAACTATCTGCCAGGGCTGGCGCTTGCGCCGTTGCTGTACTGGATGTGCAAATAGCAGTAGCGCAGGATCATGTAGAGGGAGCACGGGGTGGAGGCAGGGCTCAGTTTGAGAATTCTCACGATTGAGAATGGAGCGGTTCCTGCTATTCGCGCAGATGATTTGGAAGCTCAGTCTTGCCCGCGTCTTTCTATGGAAGATTCGGTGACTGCGGCGTTCCGGCGTAGCTCGGTGAGGGCTTTCGTTCGGCCCTACTTTGGGCTTGTAGGAATGCGCTGTTCTTGCTATAGAAACCATCCGAAGAAATAGTTAGCTTGATTGAATCACTCCGTGAGGTTTGGTTATGAAAACGCTCTTGGTGTCCTCCGTGCTTGGTTTGGGGTTGTCCGTGTCGCTGAGTGGGGCTGACTGTGTCGCTCCGCCCGCAGGGCAAGCCCATTGGTGGGCGGGACACAACAGCCCCGCGGATTGGGTGGGGACGGCGCACGGCGCGCTGAGCGGCAGCGCCAGCTATGCCCCCGGCCTCGTGGGGGAGGCCTTCAACCTGGGTGGCGATGGCGGCCACGTGGAAGTGCCGCTGGACGCGCCGACGGGAGCCTATACCTTCGAGGCGTGGGTGAAGTTCACCGGCGCGAGCTTCCAACGCGGCAATAACTTCAACACGATCTTCGAGTTCGGCACCGATTCCCCCACCATGGGCGTGCGCCAGGACGGCACTCTGGACATGTGGTCGACGGTGGCGGGCGGGCATTTGGAACCCGGGCAGTGGAGCCACGTGGCGTATACTTGGGACGGCACCAACAGCCGGCTTTACGTGAACGGAGTGCAGGTGGCGGCCAATACCACGGCTCCTCGAACCGGGGGGAGCGGGCTGGGCCTGGGCTATCATGCCGGAGATACCGGCTGGTTGGGTTTGATCGACGAGGCCGGCCTTTACAACCGCGCCCTCAATGACGCGGAGCTTCTGGGCCTGTTCAACGCGGGGGCGGCGGGAAAGTGCCCGCCCAGCACCCCGGCAGCGCTTGCCCGGGCCGCCGTGCCGTACTTCTCGAGTTTCGAGTACGGCACGGGGACCGAATGGATCACGCCGGTGAGGAGCGGTTTTGTCCCCACTTTTACCACGTTTCATGGCCGGTATGGCAACGGGAGCACCGGGCTTCGGCTGGGGAACCTCCAAGCCGGCAAGACCTACCTGCTGACCTTTGACTTCTACGCGATCGATTCATGGGATGGAAATGCCGGGCCGGACCAATTCGAGGTGTCCGTGGATGGCAATTCCGCGTTTAAGGAGACTTTCAGCAACTATAACGGGAACCCGCCCAGCCAGCCCCAGACCTTCCCACATGATCCTGACGAGGGGCGCGCGGACTATGGATTCGGGGGGCTTGTGGACGCCATCTACCGGGGCCTCGAGATTCCGTTCGTGGCGGGCAGCACCAATGCCGAGATCGTCTTTCAAGGCCACAATCTGCAAGAGGTCGGTGATGAGTCGTGGGGGCTCGACAACGTAGGCGTACGGTTGCAGCCGAGCGATCCCGCCACCGTAGTGCGGGGCACCACATTACCTCCCTCCGGCAGCCCGACAGCGGTGGTGATCGAGACTTTCGATGTGTTCAGCTCTACGAACCTCAAGGCCGACACGGTTACCGTGGCCGCGAACTACTCGCTGCGGGAAGCGGGGGCCAACCAGTCGTTCGGCGACGCCGATGACACGGTCTATGAGTTGGTGCCAAGCGTAGTGAGCGGAAAGGTGGTCCGAATCAGCGTTGCTGCCACCCCGCTCCAGCCAGGGAAGTACCGGTTTGAGACCAAGGCGGGGCTCCAAGACAGCGCGGGCAAGGGAGTGACCCCCTATGCGCAGGATTTCACCATCGTGGCTCCCGCCTTGGGGGCGATCGAGAACCTCGACAACGACACCTTGCCATCGGCGACGCCGCTGCCCACCACCGAGAGTCCGGCGGCGAGCGGGTTCTACACCGCACTGGGGATCGGTTCGTTTGCGAGCAACAACGAGGTGGACTACTGGCGCTTTGATGCCGAGGCGGGGGACCGCATTACGTTGCGGTTGGAGGCGGAGTTGCCCGGAGTCTATCCCCAGTTGCGGCTGCAGACCGCCGCCGGAGCCGACGTGGCGACCGCTGGCGGCGACAACTCCGGGGTGGTGCAGCTGCAGGGCGTGCAAGTCGGCAGTCCGGGCACCTACTACGTGCGGGTGAGCACGGGGAACCGCGCCTCGCGCTACGGGTTGCGGGTGGATCAGGCGCGCGGCTTCCTGCTTGAAACCGAGGGCAACGACACCGTTGCCAACGCCGATGGGCTGGCAACCACGCTGACGCCGGGGAACCACCGGGCCAAGGTCGGAGGCAGCTTGGTGGCGGCGGACGGTTCAGGCGACTACTTCTCGATCGGCTATTTCAACACGGGCAATGCCATCAGCATCCAGGCGTTGCTGCCCAGCGTCAGCAGCTTGAACGACGCAAACAACCGGCTGGCCGTGGAAGTGGGCGGTTTGGGGGAAGTCGCGGCCGGCACCGGCACTTCGCTTGCCTTCACCGCGACGACGAACGGGAATTACTACGTTCATGTGTCGAGCGATAGCGGTCGCAGCTTGCGCGCACAGTACGTGCTGAACATCAACGTGACGGATGGGGTGCCGCCTGAGGTGGTCGCCACCAGCCTGCCGGGGGAGGGCGATGTCACCCAAGGAGTGGTGGACTCGTTCACGCTTACCCTGAGTGAACGGCCCGACCCGGCGTTCCTGGGCTTGGGAAGCAAGGCCTTGGTCTATAAGGGGCACACCTACCTGGCCACCAGCGGCGCGATGAATTGGCCGGAGGCGGAAACGGAGGCGGTGCGCATGGGGGGCCACTTGACGGCCATCAACGATGCGGCCGAGAACGACTGGGTGAGTGCCAACTTCAGTTCGTTGGGCACGCTGTGGATCGGCATGAGCGATCGGGATACGGAGGGAACCTGGGTCTGGTCGAACGGCGATTCTCCCAGTTACACCCGGTGGAACGGCGGTGAGCCGAACAACTCTGGAAACGAAGACTACGCCGGCATGTACACTGCGGGTGGGTGGAACGATTTCGGGGGCGGCACCTACTACGGGGTGATCGAGATTCCGTCGGCGACCGATACCGACGGCGACGGCCTGGTCGACGTGGTGGACCCGTATCCCACCGACCCGCTGAATTGTTTCGATCTGCGGCAACCGGGGTCTGACGGCACCTACGGTACCGCTGACGACCGGGTGTACCACCTGTTCAGTCCCAGCTATGACGGAGGCCTGACCATCGCGCTTCGGATGACGGATGGGCCGCTGCAGCCGGGGGCGCATCGGTTGACCGTAAAGACATCTCTCAAGGACTTGGTGGGGAACGCGCTGGCGGCCCCGTTCGTTCGCAGCTTCACGATTGCCAACGTGGCGGGCTTTGTCTTGGAGACGCCGAACAACGATTCGCAGGCTACCGCGACGAGCTTGAGCGGCAGCCCCAGCAGCACCACGGACGGATCCTTCACGGTCTACAACTACTTTGGCGGTGGGGGGTCGAGCCCTTACTACGTTGCCAAGGGAGACTTCAACCGCGATGGGCATGCCGACGTGGTGTTGGCCAACCACACCAGCGATTCGGTCGGCGTCCTGTTAGGAGACGGCAAGGGCAACTTCGGCGCCCCCACCGTCTACGCCGTCGGAAGCCGGCCCATCGCGATCGACGTGGGCGATTTGAACCAGGACAACAAGGCCGATTTGGTCGTCGTCAACCACAGCGGCAACAGCGTTAGCGTGCTCCTGGGACAAGGGGACGGCACCTTCGCCGCTGCCGTGAATTACGCGGTGGGTAGCAACCCGAGGCATGTGGTGTTGGGCGACTGGAACGGAGACGGCAAGCTCGATGTGGCGGTGGCCAATCAAAGCAGCGGCAACGTGAGTGTGCTGCTGGGACAGGGCGACGGAACCATGGGCAGTGTGGTAAACCACGCCAGTGGCGGATCCGGCCCGCACGGCTTGGCGGCGGCGGATTTCAACAAGGATGGCAAGATGGACTTGGCCGTCGTGAACTTGAACAGCGACAACGTCGCCATTCTGCTGGGCAACGGTGACGGGGCTTTTGGCGCCCCGACGGCCTTTGCGGTGCAGAATGGACCGCGTTCGGTGGCCGCGGCCGATCTGAACGGCGATGGGAAGGCGGATTTGGTGGCGATCAACGTGAACTCCCATACCTTGAGCGTCTTGCTGGGCAAGGGCGACGGGAGTCTTCTGGATTCGGTCAACTACCCGGTGGGCAGCAGCGACGAATACCAAGTCGTCCTGGGTGACACCAATGGCGATGGGGTGTTGGATGCGATTGTGGCGGCTTACGGTTCCAGTGTCGTCTATGTGCTGCAAGGCAAGTCGGACGGGACGTTCCTTGGATCGGTCGGCTACAGCATGGGCGGCCGGCCCATTTCGGTGGTGCTTGGTGACTACAACGAAGATGGGCGAATCGACTTCGCCACCGCGAATTACGAGTGGAACGGCCTCGGCATCGCGCTGGGCAATAACCGCGAACTCCTCAATGAGGATCCGGCCGGCAGTGGGCTCTGGCACGCGTTCGCACGCGGCAATCTTTCGGGCGGTTCCGAGACGGACTATTGGAGCTTTACCGCGCAGGCGGGTGACTTGGTTCAGCTCAGCACCGAGGTGCCGGGGCGTCCCGGAGCCACCCAGTTGAGGTACTACTTGGAACGGGTGGGTGGCGGAGCACTGATCGACTTCTATCCCAGCTATGAAGGTTGGGGTCAGAGTGGTGTCAGCACCATTCCTGCCACGGGCACGTACACTGTCCGGGTCACGCAGAACTACGAGTACAGCGGGGAGTATCGTTTCCGGGTCACGCTGGCGCGGCCGCCGCTGCAGATGGAGAGCGAGGACAACAACAATCCCAGTCAGGCGGATGGCTTGGCGTTCGAGCTGCAAGGCCATCGTCAGTCGGCGACCATGGTGGGTACCCTCTTGGAGGGCTCGGGCGACTATTTTGCGCTGGGCAACCTGGCGCAGGGAAGCACCATTCGGGTCTCCTACCGGAAGCCCTCGACCAGCGGGGTGGCACCGATCCTGAGTGTGGTCGAGGCTGACGGCACCGAAGTGACGGTTGGCGCGGCGGGGGCCACCAACATCTCCTTCACCCTCGCCGCGGGCCAGGAAGGGGCTTACTATGCCCGCATTCGGAGCAGTGAAGCGGGCCGCAAGGCTGCGAGCGAGAATGCGCTGTGGTTCGATGGCAGCGGCGCGGGAGTGCGGGCGGGAAACTGGTCTCCGGGCAACCGCTGGAGCTTGGAAGCGTGGGTCAAGCCCACGAGCGTCCCCGGAGGACGGCGCAGCATTGTGGGCGCGTTCGCCGACGGTCGCGATTGGGGGTTGACCGTGCATGATGGCCAGTACGGTGTGGCGGTCAGGCAGCCTGACGGCGGCAACCGAAGCTTGAGGGCGGGCGAATCGGCGCGGGCCGGCGAGTGGACTTACCTGGTGGGCACGTGTGACGGCAGCCAGGCGAAGTTGTACGTAAACGGCGTGCTCAAGGTGACGGGCGAGGTCCTGAGCGACTACGTGGGGACCTCCTCCGGCGTGGTCATCGGCAACGAAACCTGCTGCTGGGGCAACGCCTTCCCCGGCTATATCCAGGAGGCCTGCGTTTGGGATCGTCCCCTCACGGAGGCGGAGATCGTGGCGAACATGGCTGCGCCGCGGACGGGCGCCGAGGCGGGGGTGCTGGGGTTCTGGCCGCTGCAGGAAGGCTCAGGAACCGCGATTGCGGATGCATCGAGCGGCGGGCACGCGGGCACGCTGCAGGGCGGAGTCTGGATCAGCATGGGGCCGGCGGGCAGCCAGCCTTACGGCCTGGCTTCGGAGTACTTGTTGACCTTGCAGTTGGACGACGAGACCGCTCCTGTGATCACGGGAGACACTCTTTTGGCGGAGGGGACGACGAACGTGGTGATGTTTGACCGGTTTGGGCTGACGTTTT
>CAYYMW010000214.1:0-11930 GCA_964472515.1 uncultured Verrucomicrobiota bacterium
CCAGCCCGGCCAGACTCCGGCCCGCCCGCTGCTGTTCCACCCGGCGTGGGAGGCGCTCCCTCACGAGGCCCAGCTGCCCCACGCGGATGTCATCAGCGAGCGCCTCGAAACCCTCTGCGCGCTGGCGGCTCCCGGCCAGGCCGCTCCGGTGATCGTCACCTCCGTCGCCGCCCTGCTGCAACTGACCTTTCCGCCGGACGAATTCCGCCGACGCCTGCGCGTCCTGCGGCGCGGTGACCAGCTCAACCCGCTCGATTTCATCGAGTGGCTCGAGGACCAGGGCTACGAACCCGAGGCCCAGGTGACCCAAAAGGGCGAACTGGCCCTGCGCGGCGGCATCGTGGACGTGTTTCCGCCGTCCAGCCCGTGGCCGTTGCGGCTCGAGTTCTTCGGCGACGAACTCGATTCCCTGCGCACGTTCGACCCGCAGACCCAGATCTCGCGCGACCCCCTGGAGACTGTCGCACTCGCCCCGGCGGGCGAACTGGGCCTCTTGCGTAAGGCGGTGCAGGCCCTCCAGATGGGCGAGCAACCCGTGCTGCCCAAGCTTGCCACGCTGCTCGACTATCTGCCCGCCAGCACGCTCTTCCTGCTCTGCGAGCCCTCCGAACTGGCGCGCCAAGCCGGGGCGTATTCCGCGCAAATCCCCCCGGGCGACCCCTTCCACACCACCTGGGAGGCGTTCCTCGCGCAACTCCACGGCGCCGCCATGGGGCGGCTGGATCTGTCTGAAGCCCCGGAAGTAGCGGCGACGCAAGGCGGCGAAGCATCCGAATCCATCGCCCCGTCGGAGGCGGCGCCCGCGGTTCCGTCCCCAGCGCCGGACCCTGTCCCGGCCCAAGTACTGCCCGGCCCGGCCTTCATTGGGCTCGACGTCTTCCGGCCCGTGGGCGAGCGGGCGGGTGAACTGCCAGTGGCGGAGGCACAACGGCGGGAGTTCTTCGCGCAGATCCACCGCTGGCTGCGGCAAGGGATGACCGTGCGCGTCTTCTGCAACAATCAGGGCGAGCGCGATCGCTTCCGCGAGATTTGGCGCGACTACGGCCTCGCCACGGGTGCCAAGGTGGCCGAGCCAGCGATCCAGCTTGGCTCGCTCAGCCGGGGTTTTCTCTTCGAGGAAGCCCGGCTGGCGGTGGTGACCGACGCCGAGATCTTCGGCCGGTACAAAGTGATGCGGCCCCGGCGGATGAAATCCGCCCACGCCCAGGCGACGCGCACGCTGCTGGACATCAATTTCGCCGACCTCGAGGAAGGCGACCTCGTGGTCCACGTGCAGCATGGCATCGGCCGCTACCGGGGCTTGCAGCGGCTGGCTGCGAATCCGCCGCGCGCGCCGGGCCTGGGCGCCAAGGCGCCTGCGCCGGACGAGGGGCAGGAATGCCTCGTGCTCGAATACGCCCCCACCAGCCCCGAGCAACCGCCGCCCAAGCTCTACGTGCCCGTCACCGAGGCGCATCTCGTCAGCAAATACGTCGGCGCGGGCCGGGCGCGTCCGCCCCTGAGCACCCTGGGCGGAGCCCGCTGGGCCAAGGCCAAGGCGCAGACCGCCGACGCCGTGCGGGACCTCGCGGCTGAGTTGCTGCGGCTCCAAGCCGCCCGCGCCTCCCAGCCCGGCTACGGGTTCCCTGCCGACCAGCCCTGGCAACGGGAGTTCGAGTCCGCCTTTCTCTACGAGGAAACGCAGGACCAACTGCGGGCCATCGCGGAGACCAAGACCGACATGGAGGCCGCCAAGCCGATGGACCGCCTGATCTGCGGCGACGTCGGCTTCGGCAAGACGGAGGTGGCCATCCGCGCCGCGTTCAAGGCCGTCCTCGCGGGCAAGCAGGTCGGCATTCTCGTGCCGACCACCGTGCTGGCACAGCAGCATTTCAACACCTTCCGCGAGCGCATGGCGGATTACCCGGTGCGCCTGGAGTTGCTTTCGCGCTTCCGCACCAAGGGCGAGCAGGCCAAGGTGCTCGACGCCCTCGCCGCCGGGGCGGTGGATGTGGTGATCGGCACGCATCGCGTTGTGCAGCCGGACGTCCAGTTCAAAGACCTGGGCCTCGTGATCGTGGACGAGGAGCAGCGGTTCGGCGTGGGCCACAAGGAACGTCTCAAGCAGCTGCGCCAGATGGTGGATGTCCTCACCCTGAGTGCCACGCCCATCCCGCGCACCCTCTACATGGCGCTGACGGGCGCGCGCGATCTCAGCACCATCGAGACCCCGCCCCAGGACCGTCTCCCGGTCGAGACCATCATCGCGGCCTACGACGAGCGCACGGTGCGCGACGCCATCCGCCGCGAACTCAACCGCGGCGGCCAGGTCTTCTACCTGCACAACCGCGTATTCGACATCAAGAGCGTGGCGCAACGCCTCCGCACGCTCGTGCCGGAGGCACGCCTGGCTGTGGGCCATGGCCAGATGCACGCGGACGACCTCGAGGAGGTCATGACGAAGTTCATCGACGGCCAGGTTGATGTGCTCCTTTCCACCACGATCATCGAGAGCGGCATCGACATCCCCAACGCCAATACCATCATCATCGACCGCGCCGACCGCTTCGGCCTGAGCGATCTGTACCAACTGCGCGGCCGGGTGGGCCGTTACAAGCACCAAGCCTACGCCTACCTCCTCATCCCGCGCCACGCGGGCCTGCTGGCGGACGCCCGCAAGCGCATCAACGCCATCAAGCAGTTCAGCTCGCCCGGCAGCGGGTTCAAGATCGCCATGCGGGACCTCGAGATTCGCGGCGCGGGCAACCTCCTCGGCCCCGAGCAGAGCGGCTACATCACCGCGGTGGGTTTCGACCTCTATTGCCAGTTGCTGAAGCAAAGCATCAGCGCGTTGAGGGGGGAGAAGGTTCAACCGCGCGTCGAGGTCACCGTGCGCCTGGATTTCCTTGATCTCAACCCCGGCGATGCCCTGCGTTCTGAGGAGGACGAGCCTGCGCCAGCCGCCGTTCGCCCGCCGCCCTCCGGCCAGGCCCCGGCCAACCTGCCGCTGAGCTACGTGCAGGACCCGCGCCTGCGCATCGAGATCTACCGCAAGCTGGCCCAAGCCACCGAACCCGCCGCGCTCACGACCCTGAAGCAGGAAATCCGCGACCGCTTCGGCCCGTTGCCGCCGGCGGTGGACAATCTCCTCGATGTGGGCGAACTCAAGCGCCTGGCGGGCGAGCGCGGCATCACCCTGATCGAAGCCCGCGAAGGCAAGCTCATGCTCACCCGTGCGGGAGACTACATCATGCTCGGGAACCAATTCCCGCGATTGACCAAGAAAGACCCGCGCGCCCGTCTCAAGGAGATCAAGAAACTGCTCCTCGCGCTCCAGCCCCTGGCGAAAACGATCCCCTCGGACGCCCGAACCAAATAGAGCCGCGCGGTCTCACCCGGTCGATGGGGCAGTGGTGCGTCGCTGCCGAGACCACAAAGGGGGTAGAGCGGGGCTGCGCACGGCGAAACTGGTTGGCGTACCCGGCGCGTTCACCCCGCTACGGATGCCGGTCGGCAGCAAACCTTCCCAGCCTTGGTGCGCGAATCGGAGCGCACCAGGGAGCGCGAAGGGATCGCATTGACGAGCGAGAAAATGGCGGTGTTGGCGCCAATGCCCAGGGCCAGCGACAGCGCCGCCACCGCCGTGAAACCGGGGTCTTTGCGGAGCATGCGCGCGCCGAAGCGCACATCCTGCCACACCGTTTCGCCGAAGCTCGCCCCGCGAGCGTCCCGGCAATCCTCACGCACGCTCTGCCAATTGCCAAAGCGCTTGCGCGCCTCCCGCGCCGCGTCCGCGGGACTCATGCCCGCGGCGAGGTTATCCGCCATGCGTTGCTCGAGGTGGAACCGGAGTTCCTCGTCGATCTCCTGTTTGACCGCCCGCCGCTGCCAGACTGAGCGGAGTCTCGACCAGATGGTTCTCAGGGTGTGCACTTCTTACACATCTCCTTGTTTAGACGAATGTTACAACGGCTTCATTCGCACCGTAAGGCCCTCACAGGCTCAATCCTCGCGGCCCGGCGCGCGGGCAGCCAGCAGGCGAGCAGCGCAACCCCCGCCAGGAACAACGCAATGCCAGCCAGAGTGGTCAGATCGAAAGGACTGACGCCATAGAACAGGCTGCGGGCCAAAAGTCCGACGGCCAGCGCACCCACCAACCCGAGGGCGATCCCCGTCGCCGCCAGCGCCAGCCCCTGTCGCACGATGAGCCAGCACACGTCCTGGCGCTGCGCTCCCAGCGCCAGCCGCACCCCGATCTCCGGCGTACGGCGATTGACGATGTAGGCGAACACGCCGTAAATCCCGCCGGCGGCCATGAGCATGGCGACCGCCGCGAAGATGCCGAAGAGCGAAGCCGACAGCCGTCGCACCCACAAGGACCGTGAGACGCGATCCTCCATGCTCACCACACCAAACATGGGCAAGTCCGGATCGGCTTGCCGCATCAGGTCGCGCACCGGAGTGACCAGGCTCAACGGCGCCACCGAACTGCGGACGACCACCGCCATCTGGCCTTGGGGATCCTGCGCGTAGGGGAGATAGACACCCGGAATCATCGGTTGGTCCAGGCCATAGTGCTTCACGTCCTTGGCGACGCCCACAACCTTCATCCAAGGCGCGTTGGGGTACTGATGGCTGATGCGTTTGCCCAGAGGGTCCTGATCTGGCCAGAATCGCTTGGCGAAGGTCTCGTTGACGATCACGGCGCGCGAGCCGTCGTTAATCCCGTCCGGTTCCGCGAAGGCGCG
This sequence comes from uncultured Verrucomicrobiota bacterium, assembly GCA_964472515.1. GTDB lineage: Bacteria > Verrucomicrobiota > Verrucomicrobiia > Limisphaerales > J093 > CAYYMW01. The sequence goes on from CAYYMW010000214.1 coordinate 4,728, forward strand.
TCCTTTCAGGATCGGGATGCTCAGTGTCTCGAAGTACCCCGGAAAGGCCACCCGCTGGAGGATGATCGGATCTGGCTCGTTGGGCCCCTTGGGCGGGGCGTCCTCAATCTTGAAAAGGTTTCCCCAATGTCCCCCCAGAGGCGGCGCGGTGATCGCGCTGGCACACACCACACCCGGCAAAGCGCGCACGCGTTCGAGATGATCCTGGAAGAACGCCTGTCGCCCCTCGCGCGACGCATACCTCGCCTCCGGCAAGCCGATTTCATAAACGAGCACATGCTCGGCCCGAAATCCAGGGTCAACCTCCTGCAAGCATCGAAAGGTCTGGAGCAGCAGCGCGGCCTGAACCATCATGATCGTGGTGAGCGCCATTTCCGCGACGACGAGCGTGCGCAGACTCCGCCTGCCTCCACCAGCCGCGGTGGATTGCTGCGCCGAGGATTGCAGCATCGCGCGCAGGTCCAGCCTCCACGCGGAACGGATCACCGGCAGGGAACCCAAAACTGCGGCGGCTGCCACCATCAGCCCGGCGAAGGCCAAGACGCGCCAATCCGGATCAAAATGGACCCAGCGCGGCGGTCTTTCGGCGAGGGAATTCAGGAACACCTGGAGGCCCCAATATCCCAGCAACAGGCCCGCCAATCCGCCCAACCCGGCCAGCAGGAGGGTTTCCACGCCGATCAATCGCGCCAACCGCCACCGCGTCGCGCCGAGCGATAGGCGCAGGCCCAATTCACGCGAGCGGGCCAAACCCCGCGCGAGCATCAGCGCCGCCACATTCCCGGAGGCGATCAGCAGCACCACCGCCACCGCCCCCAGCAAGACTCGAATCATCAGGCGCGCGCCGCCGAAGAAGCGGTCGCCAAGCGAGGTCAGTCTCGGCGAGGTGTTCTCGTTGGCCGACTTGTCTTCCACCATGCCTTGGTGGACCCGGCGGAGGTCTTCGCCAGCCGCTTCCAGCGTCACCCCGTCCTTCAATCGACCGACTCCCCGCAGATGCCAGCCTTGCTGCGCGCGGGTGTCGTAGGCCATGGGCACCCAAAAGTCGTTCTCCACCAGCACGGTCTTGTCAGGCGGCAACACTCCGATGATGGTGTATGCCTCTCGGTTCAGACGCAGCGTCTGGCCAACCACGTCCTCGCGCCCGCCGAATTGGCGCTTCCAGAAGCTGTGGGCAAGCAGGAGCACCTTGGCGCCGCCCACGCGATCCTCGTCTGGACGAAACGGCCTGCCCAAGGCAGGTTGGATTTTCAGCACCGACATGAGGTCATGCGTTACCCGCGCGCCCATGACCCGTTGGGCGCCATTCTCAAAAGTCAGGTTGTAGGCATCGTAACACCACGCAGCCATGCTCTCGAACGAGCGGTTGTTCTTTCGCCAGCCATCGAACTCGGGATACGAGAGGCCGGTGTACGGGAGGTTCCAGCGTGGGGCGGTTGCATCCAGGTCCACGAGTCGCGTCGGTTCCTGGAACGGAAACGGGCGGAGGTAGAAGGCGTTGTAGATGCTGAAAATGACGAAGTTCCCAGCCACGCCCAGTGCTAGTGTAAGCACCGCCAAGGCGGTGAATCCCGGGTTCTTCCGCAGCATGCGCGCGCCGAAGCGCACATCCTGCCACACCGTTTCGCCGAAGCTCGCCCCGCGAGCGTCCCGGCAATCCTCACGCACGCTCTGCCAATTGCCAAAGCGCTTGCGCGCCTCCCGCGCCGCGTCCGCGGGACTCATGCCCGCGGCGAGGTTATCCGCCATGCGTTGCTCGAGGTGGAACCGGAGTTCCTCGTCGATCTCCTGTTTGACCGCCCGCCGCCGCCACAGCGAGCGGAGCCGGGACCAAGACCATCGTAGGATATCCATGCCGTCCTCCCCACCTCAAGCCGGCTGCAACGCCAGGTTGATGGCCCGGCACATCCGCTCCCACAGGGCCGTCTCCTCCTCCAATTGCGTGCGCCCCGCGCGCGTCAGCGAGTAGTACTTTGCGCGCCGGTTGTTGTCGGATCTACCCCACTCCGAGGCAATCCATCCCTTCCCCTCCATTCGATACAAGCACGGATAGAGCGAACCCTCCTCCACCACGAGAAAGTCGTCCGTTCGCTGTTGGATGCGCTTGGCAATCGCATACCCATGCAGCGGGCCGGCGGCGAGGGTGTTCAAAATGAGCAGATCGAGCGTCCCCTGCAGGAGTTCAGCCTTGGTGCCGGTCATAGTCTTCCATAGATGTTCTATGGGAACACTAGGCCACAATACCTAGAGCGTCAAGGGGAAATCCCTCCAAAGAGCGCGCCTTCCCAAAACTGCTTCACGCAGCCACACCATCCCGATCGACACCAACTTCAGCCCACCGGGCACGACGCTCCCGCGAGCCCCGGTCCCGGCTCGGTCCATCCGGCGTAAACCCCCGCCAATCCATCGGCCAGGCGGCTCCAATCCTCGCGAGTTGTCGGCCAGCCGCTGCTGAAGCGCAGCACCCGCGCGGCCTCCTCGGCGTCGCAACCCATCGCGCTGAGCACGTGCGAGGGCGCCTCCTTGCCGCTGGCGCACGCCGAACCGGTGGAGACGGCGAAACCCGCCTTGTCGAGCTTCACCACCCAGCGATGCGGGCAGGGCGTGGGCGGCATGATGGCCGCGACAGTGTTCCACAGCCGCCCCGTATCGTGTCCCAACACGCGGCTCCCGGGCAGGCGCGACAGCAGACGTTGCTCGAACTCCCCGCGCCACGCTTCCCGCGCGGCGACCTCGCCGTTGGCCAGCCGTTGCTCGCACTCGCTCAAAGCGGCCACCAGCGCCACCGCCCCGGGCACGTTCTCCGTCCCCGCGCGCCGGCCCGCCTGCTGCGGCCCGCCCACCAGCAGGGAATGAAAGCCGCCTTGGCCCGGGCACTTGAGGAAGCCGACGCCCCGCGGCCCGCCGTATTTGTGAGCGCTGCCCAGGACCATGTCGCATTCGCCCAACCCGCGCGCGGGCAGGCGGCCCAGCCATTGCGTGGCGTCGCAAACCAGCGGCACGCCGGTCTGGCGGCATAACTTCAGGACCTCGTGCCACGGTTGGAGAACGCCGGTCTCGTTGTTCGCCGCCATCAAGGCCACCAGACCGACCCTCCCGGCAGCAAGGCGATCGGCCAGCCAATCGAGCCGCGCCACGCCTGCCTTCGTGACCGGCAGTTCCACCACGCGGCCTGCCAAGTGCCTTCGCGCCGCTTGCCGCACGCAGGGATGCTCGATGGCCGACACCACCGCCACCGCCTCGGGCGGCAGGGCGCGCGCGTAGTGATGCATGGCCAGGTTGGCTGCCTCCGTGGCGCCGGAGGTCCAGACCACATCCAGTGGGCCGCAACCCAGACAAGACGCCAACCGTCCCGCCGCCTCGCCCAGCGCCGTCTCCGCCCGGCCGCCGAGCCGGTGCGGGCTCGAGGGGTTGGCCGGGAAACGGTCGCACGCCTCGAGCCACGCCGCGCGGGCGGCGGGGGCCAGAGGAGCCGTGGCGTTATGGTCGAAATACAGCATGCCGCACTGGCTGAAGGTGACGCGCCCTGCCCGCCTGCGCAAGCCGGGGTTGCATTGCTCCCGGGCAACTGCGCCAACTGGATGAGCCAGCCGACGCCGTCGTGGCGGTGCCAAACGGAGCGTTCATCCATGGTTGTGACATGGACAGAAAGCGCCGTACCCGGGTTGGGCATTCCGGTTGCAGCCATACAGGTGGCTACTACTACCTGCTAGCGGCACACCTGGGAGGCTGCCAATCCCGGTCTCTCGCCAACGTCATGCCTCGGGTGGGCTGGAGCGGCAGGGTGGGGTGAAGGTCAACTGCGAAGACAGCGGCACCGCCGCGTGGTTCCCGTTCAACTCCCGCCCAACGATTACCGTCGGACCGCCTGCCCCGCCGCCCGTCACTCTTCCTCGTCGCTGTTCAGTCCGGCGATCTTGCCCTCTTGGTCAAGGGTCACTGTGATAATGTGAGTTCCGTTGGCAAACCGGGCGCGGTACCGCGAAACGCGGTGTTCCTTGGGTCCGTTGCGGGAGAGCAGTTCGAGCGACTTGAGCGCGCCCAAGGCCTTGGTCATGGCCTGAATCTCGCCCTTCTTGGTCTCGATGACCTGCCACATGTCCGGGGTGAACCGCGCTTGGTCGAAATCTCCCGAAAGGGCCTGGGCGATGCATTCCCGCAGCAAGGCGGCGGTGTCCGGTTCCTTGTCTTCGATGGCCTGCTCGCGGCGGGGCGCCAATTCGGGGATGAAGAGGCCGGCCACGCGGCGGGCGATGCGCGCGGGGTCGGCGCCGCCGCGGTTGAGGAGCACCACGACCGCCAGGCGGTCTTCCGGGTAGATGCCCAGGAAGCTGGTGAAGCCGGTGGCATGGGCCCCGCTGTGATTGAGTTCCCGGTGGCCCTCGATGCGCCCGATCCCCCAGCCCAGTCCGTAGCCCGAGGTGGCGCCGCTGTTCAGGCGGGCCGGGGTCCAGGCTTGGGCGAGGGACTCCGGCTTGAGCAACCGCCCGCCCATCAGGGCTTGCGCCCAGAGCGCCATGTCCGGCGCGGTGGAGAGGATGCCGCCGCCACCGTAAGCGAGGATGGATTCCGCGATGAAGTCGCCTTTGCGGAAACCGGAGCCCGTCCAGAAATAGCCGGAGGCGCGGTGGGGCACCAACTCGGTCAAGGTCACGGGGCGGGTATGTGCCATGCCCAGCGGGCGGAAGAGGCGCGCGCGTAGAAAGTCGCCGTACCACTGGCCGGTGAGCTTGCGGATGACCATGGCCAGCAGGTGGTAGTTGGTGTTGCTATAGGCATAGCGCTCGCCCGGTGGGAAGTTCAAGGGGCGGGGGGCGGTGGCGCGCAACACCTCTTCCTCCGTCACGTCAAGGCGCAGGCTGGCGGTAGGCTCGTTGATGAAATCCTTGATGCCCGAGGTGTGATTCAGGAGATGCCGGATCGTGATCGCTTTCCAGGCATCTGGCGTGCCGTCCAGGTGCTTCCCGATGGGATCGTCGAGCGAGAGCTTGCCCTCCTCGGCCAGCAGGAGGATCGCCGCCGAGGTGAAGGTCTTGGTGATGGATTGGATTTGGAACACCGTCTCTGTCGTCGCTGGGACATCCAGCTCCAGATCGGCTTGGCCATACGCGCCGGTCTTGATGATTTGGCCGTCCCGCACCACCGCCACCGACAACCCGACAAGATGGCCGCGCGGGATTTCGCGGGTAAGGAGATCGTCGACGGCATCGGCGCAGGCGGTGCTCCCAAGGCAGGCAGCCGCAATGGCGGCCACGGCGGAGAGCAACCTCCAGTGCGATGGCACGACCATGGTATGGGTCAGTGGCGTGAGGGCGGACATAGGAGACAAGGGTTTGATGGGGGAGCGTTCGGCTACGTTATGTTGGTGCGGAAAGCCGCAGCGTCGGAGAAAGCGATACAGCGGTCATGGTGCCAAGTTGTCGTCGCCTTGCGCTTCCTGGGATCGCTTGGGCCTTGGGGCAGAAAGCCGCGCGAGGCGCCTTCTCTGTCCCCGACCGGTGGGATCGATCTCGGGTTGGGATGACTCTTTGCCTGCCCGCCAGATGGTGCCGAAGGCGCTCGGCAATCCGCCGCCGAATGACCGTTGGCGAGCGCCTGAGGCATGGTCAATTCGGCGGCAGTGCGGTTCGCGGGAGAGCTGCCGGGTCCCTCAGTCATCCACCAACTGGCCGACGAGTTGACGGAACTTCCAGCCGGTTTCGTCGTTGCCGCCCTGGGTCTGCTTCATGAGCACGCCGACAATGTTCTCCTTGGGATCGGCAAAATACTGGGTGTTGAAATAGCCACCCCAATCGAACGTGCCCGGGCTGCCTTCGCCGCCCCTGGCCTGGCCCTTTTCCGTCACCACGCCAAACGCGAGGCCGTAATGCTTGTCGCCGCCGCCCCAGAGGTCGCGGGCGACCTGCTCGCGCATGATGGTCTCGACGGTCTTGCGGCTCAGGATGCGCACACCGCCGAGTTCCCCGCCGTTCAGGTACATCTGGAGGAATGTGGCGTAGTCGCGGGCCGTGCTGCAGAGCCCGGAGCCGCCCGAGAAGAACGACCTGGCCCCTTTGATGGGATATTCCGGATCGTAGAACGTGACCGGGTAGCGGACCCACTTGCCGTTCTCGGGCTTCTGCACCGCCACCAAGCGGCCTGCTTTCTCCGCCGGGAGGTAGAAGGCGGTGTCCTTCATCCCCAGCGGCTCAAACAAGCGCTTCTGGAGGAATGCATCGAACGGCATGCCCGAAACCACTTCAATGAAGTAGCCCAGCACGTCCAGACCCTCGCTGTAGGTGAACCTCTCGCCCGGGTGGTGGTGCAGCGGGAGCTTGGCCAGCTTCTTCACACTCTCGCCGATGGTCACGTGCTCCGCGGTGAACAGGTCCTGCACCCCGCCCTTGGCGTAGATCTTCTTGAAGCGCTCGTCTCCATCGATCACCCCGTAACCGATCCCGGAGGTGTGGGTGAGCAGGTCGCGGATGGTGATCTCGCGACGGGCGGGCTCTGCGGTCCAGGTGCCGTCGGCTTCGTTATAGGTCTTCAGAACCTGCGGGTTCTTGAACTCGGGAATGAACTTCGAGATGGGGTCGTCGAGTTGGAAACGGCCTTCCTCCCAGAGCATCATGACGGCGGTGGCGGTGATCGCTTTGGACTGCGAAGCGATCCGGAAGATATCGTCCGGTTTGAGCGCGCGGTTGGCTTCGTTGTCCGCCATGCCGTGCGCCTTGAGATAGACGATCTTCCCGTGGCGCGTCACCAGGGCGACTACCCCGGGGATGGAACCGCTCTTCACGGCCCGCTCGAGCATGACGTCGAGGCGGGCCACGCGCTCCGGTGATACGCCCACCGACGCAGGCGCGGCTTCCTTGAGCGGGGGTGAATTCTTGATGGACTTGGTCTGCGCGAGTCCCGGGGTGGCAAGGAGTGCTGCGCCCAGCGCGACTGCCACGCCGCCGCGGCCAAACAAACTCAGGTAAGTCGAGGTTTTCATCAGATCTATCTGGGTGTTTCATAGCCGGTCTTCCGGAATTCGTCGATGAATTCCCGTACGCTTCAAGCTCGACTGGGCGACGTGCTTCGTTCGGCTTGCAGGGAGGACAACAACTCACGGACAGGCGCCCAAGCCACGGCATAAGGCTTGCCGCAACCACGGTGCGCGATGGGTGCGCCCCCCGCAGGGCCAAGCCCCTCGTGCTGCTTTTTTGCCTCTCCCCGCCC
>CAYYMW010000215.1:0-11863 GCA_964472515.1 uncultured Verrucomicrobiota bacterium
GATGTGATGGGCGCGATCGCGGCCGACGTCATGGTGCCCAGCACGCACTCGGCTTTCGTAACCGCGCTGGGGATGCTGCTCAACGGGCCGCCGGCGCAGGGAGCCGCCACGGCGGGTGCCCGGGCGGTGGCGGCGCAGGCGGCGGGAACGCGGCGGATTCTGCTCAAGGGGTTGGGCGTGAGGGTGGACGCCGAAGGCCGCAGCCTCTACGCGCAGTTGGCGCCGGAGACCCTCACTTGCCGGGTGACGCCCGCCGGCTTTGCGGCGGTGCAAGGGAGCACGCGCCTGGACCTGCGCCTGCGCGCCTACAACAGCGCGGGGAGCCTGCTGGGCTTCTACGACGGCTATCGCTCCGATGCGTCGGGCGAGGGCACGTTTGAATGGCAGCAGACCTTTGACGTTCCGGCCGCCGCCGCGCGCTATGAATTGGAGACCTCCACCCATACCGCAGAGTACCTCTGGCCGGCGCCGGGCGACTGGCAGCCGCAGCTACAGGTGCTTGCCGGAGTGGCGCCGGGGACCAACGTGCTGGGGCCGTCGGTGGACCTGGGCTTTGGGGTGACCGAAGCCCCCGAGGCGGCGCATCGGCTGGGCATCTCGCTGCTCGTGAGCGCGGATGGCGGCGCCAGTTGGCAGGCCGCTGGAGATTACGACGGGCAGCCTTCGGCCCGGGTCTGGCGCGATGGTCTGCCGGTCTCCGATCAACTGCATTTCAAGGTCGTGGTGTCCGACGGTTTCCAGAGCAAAGAGAGCGCGCTGGGGCCATTCCGGCGGCTGGCACCCGCAATCTCCGTGGAGATTGTGGAGCCCTGGGCCGAGGCGGCGGCGCCGGAGGGCACCCTGTGGACGCTCGCCGCAAAGGCGGCGGCATCGACAGAGAACACCACGATCCGCTGGTATTCTTCCCTCGACGGCGATTTGGGCACGGGCACCCGACTGGAGACGGCAGCACTGAGTCTCGGGCAGCACTTGCTTGCCTGCGTAGCGGACGATGGCCATGGACAGACGGCTTCCAACACCGTCCGGGTGGCGGTGATGGCCACCAACACGACGGCGGTGGATCTGCGCGTGACTCCAGACGCCTTGCGCTTGGGGGTGGAAGGTCGGGACCCCGCTCTCGGGCCGGCGCTGCGACCGCAGATGGGGCGGCTCTGCGAGGCGCGGGTGACCGTGCACAACCCAGGTGCCACCAATATAACGCGAATGCGGCTCTTCTGGCAGCCACCCGGCGAGCCCGAGGTGCAGGTAGCCGAGCGTGAACTGGAAACCGCTCCGCTCCAGAGCGCGGTGTTTACGGGAACATTCACGCCGACCGCGCAAGGCGTGCATCGGTTGCGTGCCCGGGCGGACCTGGTGGCGCCGCAAGCGCTCACCGAGGCTAACCCGGCCAACAACGAATGGACCTGGTCCTTCACCAACCAGCCCCCGGTGGCCCTAGGGACGGCGGCGCGGGTTTCGGCCGGGCAATCCGTCACCGTGCCCCTGGCCGCGCAGGACGCCGATGGTGACGCCTTGACCTACGAACTGGTGGAGGCACCGGTTTTGGGCCAACTCGCCGGCACGCCGCCGCAACTGACCTACACCGCCGCAACCAATGCCGTCGGAGCGGACCGGTTCAGTTTCCGCGTGTCGGATGGCTTGGCGTGGTCGGCACCCGCCGAGGTGACCGTGCGGGTGCGCCCGGCGGCGCCAACCCTCCCGAAGTTGATGACCGTGGCCGCCCTGGCTGGCCAACCGCTGCACTACCGCATCCCGGCCACCGGCGAGAATCTTGGTTTCGCCTACTCCCTGCTCCCCATGCTCTTCCCAGAACTTGCGTTCGATCGCAAGACAGGGATGGTGACCGGCACTCCCGGCAACGCGCGCCAGAACGGCGACGTGGTCAAGGTCACCAACGCGGTGGGCCTGGCGCAGGGCCTGCTCACGATCAACGTGCTGGCAAATCCCGCCCCGCCGCAAATCACCAGCCCGGCGGAGGTGGACGGTCTGGCGGGCAGCGCGTTCGCCTACCAGATCACGGCGCTGAATGGTCCGGCCGGCTTCGTGGCATCGAATCTGCCGCCGGGTCTCGACTTCAACAGCTATGTGGGAACCATCTCAGGCAGTCCGCTCAATGCCGGCAACTTCACCGCGTGGGTAGGCGCCAGCAATACCTTCGGGCTGACCTGGCAGGCGGTCTCACTGCGCATCCAAACCTCCGGCCAGGCGCCGGTGTTCACCCGCCTCTTGGACACCGACGCGGTATTGGGACGCCCGTTGAACCAGTGGCTGGCGCAGTTCTGCGGCAACAACCCCGTCCAGTGGGAGATCACCGGACTTCCTCCTGGTCTGAACCTGGCGGCCGCCAGCGGCCTGCTGACGGGCACTCCCTTGGCTGCGGGCTCATACGCCCCCACCGTCACCGCCCGCAACGCCTCGGGCGCGACCTCGAGCACCTTCCGGCTCACCGTGGCCACGCCCGCCGGCGTGCCCGTGATCCTGAACCCAGGCGCACTGGACGCCACCGTGGGCGCGGACTTCCTCTATCAGATCGTGGCCTCAGAGGCTCCCACCGTCTACGGGGCCCTCAACCTCCCGGCGGGTTTGCAGGTCAACGCGCTTACCGGGGTGTTGGCCGGCAGACCGATCACACCGGGCGTCCACTCGCTGGTCCTGACGGCTTCCAATGCCAAGGGCCAGGGGGCTATCGAGGTCTCTCTCCATGTCCTCCCCAATCCCCTGGGTCCCCTGGTGAGCGACGCTGTTCTTTCCGACGTGAAGATCGGTGGCACGGTTGATTTCTTGCCGGTCACCCTGAATCACCCCGTCGGCTTCTCCGCCACAGGCTTGCCCAAAGGCCTCTCGCTTGATCCGACCAGCGGCCGGATCACTGGCCGGTTGGAGGAGACGGGGCGTCACGTCTCCCGCCTCGTGGCTACCAACAGCCTGGGCTTCGCCGAGGCCAACCTGTACTTCCTTGTCGCTCCTGACTACGCCGGGTGGATTGCCGTGGCCGGGTTGATCGGCGCAGATGCCGACCCCTTGGCCGATCCCGACGAGGACGGTTTCTCCAATCTCGCCGAGTACGCCTTGGGCGGAAACCCCACCGAGGTTGAAACCGCGCCTTTGCTACAGTTGGAACGCACCGAACCCGCCGGTATCACGCTCCGGTTCCACACGTGGAGCGGCGGCGTGGGAAATGCCTTTACCGATCACGAGGCCGGCGCGGTGCGCTACGAGGTGGAGTCGGCGAGCACGGTGGCCGGACCGTTTGTGAAGGACCCCAACGGATTCGATCCCTCATTCCAGATCACCGAACAAGCCAACGGCATGCGTTTGCTGGCCATCCCGCTCCAGAACGTGGATGGCCAGCCATCGCGTTTCATCCGTCTCAAGCTGAGCCCCGCCGGTCCACCCTAACCACGGTTTTGGTGGACGGCCCCGGCCCGGTCCCCCAGTCGGACAACCTGAATCGCGGTTTCAGACCTTCGTCAGATCCACGACCCGGAGCAGTTGGAGAATCGGCCGGTTGGCATCGCGCGAATCGCGCAAATTGACTCTGAATTCCAAAGCCCAGTCGTTGGCACCCTCGGGATCGACCAGCACCTGCTGCACCAGCCAACTGACCGGCGCCTCGTCCTCGTTAAGGTGCGTGTGGCGGCGATTGCGGGCCTCAGGGTCAAGACAGATGCGTTCGTGTGCTTCGTAGTAGGGCGTTAGCGCCGTCTCCAAAGCCTCTTTCGTCCACTCGCGCCCGTCCACGTCCTTCAAGAACTCCAGCGTGGCCAGCGCCCGTTCGTAGTCGCCGTTGGCTACCGGGCGCAGGAAATCGAAGAGGCTCTGGCGGAGCAAACGCAGAAACCCTTCCCGATTTCGGGTGATATCCGGACGCTCCTCGTTCGCGCGCGGATGCGCGGGGCCCTCCTCCAACCGGCGCGCCTCGTAGGCCGGGTCGCGCAGGCGTTCCCATTCGTCGAGCAGGCTGGAGTCGGTCTGACGAATGATATGCTCGAGGAACAACTCCATCTCGCGCACGGTTTCGTTTTTGCGCGCCTCCGGGACGGTCTGAATCAGCACCTTGTAGACGCTGGAGAGATGCCGCAATAGCAAGCCCTCGATGCGCTCCAATTCGTAGTCGCGCACGTAGTCCTCGAACGACCGGAAGCCTTCGAACATCTCGCGGGCGATGGATTTTGGCCGGATATTCTCCTGCCCCACCCACGGGTGCTTGGCGGCGAATTCGTTGAAGGTGGAATAAACGAACTCGCGAATCGGCTTGGGATACTCCAGCTTCTCCAATTCCTCCATCCGCTGGTCGTAATCGAGGCCCTCGGCCTTCATCTCGGCGACCTTCTCGGACTTGAGGCGGTCCAACTGACGGCGCAGGATCGACTCCGGGTCTTCGAGGATCGACTCGACGAGGGTGAGCAGGTCCAGCGCGTAGTTCGGCGATTCCGGATCGATGAGCTGCAGCGTGTCGAGCAGGTAGAGCGACAGGGCTTGGTCCAGCGAGAAATCCTCCTGCAAGTCGATGTTCACGCGCAGGTAAGTGCCGTCCTCGTCCGGCGGGACAAACTCGATGATCTGGCGGTCCACCAAGGCGCGGAAGAGCTGCCACGCCCGTTTGCGGTGGCCCGTCTTGGCGTTGGGTGAATCGTGGCACGCCCGAATCAACTCGCGCATGGCGCCGCAACTGTCCCCCTCGCGACTGAGCACGTTCAAGAGCATGCCGTGGCTGACTTGGAACCGTGACACCAAGCGCTCCGGGCTCGCGGCGATCAGGCGTGCAAACGTGTTCTTGTCCCAGACGATGTAGCCTTTCTCCGGCGGTTTGCGCTTCACGATCTTCCGCAGCTTGGCATTGTCGCCCCCGGCCTTCTGCTCGAGCTTGAGATTCTCGATCACGTGCTCCGGCGCCTGCACCACCACCCAGCCGCGGTCATCGAAGCCCTTGCGGCCGGCCCGGCCGGAGATCTGGTGAAAATCGCGCGCGCTGAGAATGGTCACCTTCTGGCCGTCGAACTTGCACAAGCGGGTGAACAAGACCGTGCGAATCGGAACGTTGATGCCCACGCCCAAGGTGTCGGTCCCGCAGATGACCTTGAGCAGGTTGCGCTGGGCCAGTTGTTCCACGAGCACGCGGTAGCGGGGCAGCAGGCCCGCGTGATGCAGCGCCACACCATGCTTGAGCCATCGGCGGATCTCCGGCCCGTAGGGGGTCGAGAAGTCCACCCCATCGAGGGCGCGCGCGAGTTTCTCCTTCTCGTCGCGCGTGCAGAAATTCTGGCTCATGAAATCCTGCGCGCTTTCCGCCGCCTCCATCTGGCTGAAATGCACCACGTACACCGGGGCCTGCCCCTGAGCCACTAGTCCCTCCAGCGTCTCCGCCAGCACCTGCTCCGAGTACCGGAACTCCAAGGGCACGGGCCGGAGGTTGGATTGGATCGTCACGCTCGGGCGGTCCGTGAGTTTGGTCAACTCCTCCTCGAAGAAAGCCGTGTCACCCAAAGTCGCGGACATCAGGAGGAATCGCGCCTGCGGCAGCGTGAGCAACGGCACCTGCCATGCCACCCCACGCTCACGGTCGGAGTAGTAGTGGAACTCGTCCATGATGACGTCATCCACCCAGGCCTGATCGCCGTTCCGCAGCGCGATGTTCGAGAGAATCTCGGCGGTGCAGCACAGGATCGGGGCGTCGCGGTTGACCGTGGCATCGCCCGTGGACATGCCGACCTGCTCCGGGCCGAAATCCCGGCAGAGGGCGAGGAACTTCTCGTTCACCAGCGCCTTGATCGGGCAGGTGTAGATCGAGCGTCGCCCCTGCGCCAACGCCTTGAAATGCAGCGCGGCGGCTACCAGCGATTTGCCGGAGCCCGTCGGCGTGTTGAGGATCACGTTCTTCTCCTCGAACAACTCGAGGATGGCTTCCTCCTGCGAGGGATAGAGTTCCAGACCGCGCTCGCTGACGTAGTCCAGGAACGCCCCGAGTAGGTCGTCATTCGAGGCGTTTTGGTCCCGTGGCAGTCGTTTCAGCAGCGGATGTTCCATGATGGCGTTGGCCAGGTTCGCGGTGTGGCCGGTGCGGCGTCGATTGTGCGAAGTCCCAGGGCCTGGACGCAATCCCGAAGTAGGACGATGTGGGCAAGCGGCCCCAGTCCCCATTCACGGGCGGGGGAGCGTTCGCTGTTGGACAGCGTTTGCACCGCGGTATGCTTGCATTTGCGAAAGGGCGACAAGATAATGCCGACATGTCTGGACGAGAGTTGATTTTGATTGTCGATGACACCATGGCCAATGTCCGGATGCTCGAGGCCATGCTGGTCAGGCTCGGATATCGGACCCTTTTGACCGACAGTGGTCAACGGGCGATCGATCTGGCCGCCGAGAAGGGGCCGAACCTCATCCTGCTCGACATCATGATGCCCGGCATGGATGGGTTTGAGACCTGCCGCCAACTCAAGCTCAAGCCCCATACCCGCCAGATACCCGTCGTCTTCATGACCGCCTTGAGCAGCATTCAGGACAAACTGAGAGCGTTCGAGGTGGGCGGAGTGGACTATATTACCAAGCCCTTTACGGCCGAGGAGGTAACCGCGCGGGTGAAAGCGTACTTGACGATCCGCCGGCTCCAAGGCGAATTGCTCGCCGAGCGCGAGCGGTTTGTCCGCTTGGCGGCGCACGATCTGCGCAACCCGCTGACGGCGCTCGCTGTCTGCGCGGAGCAGGGTTCGAAGGCCAAGTCTGCCGACGACCTGGCGCGGGGGTTCCAGCAGATCCTGGAACTTGCAGCATGGGCGCGGGCCACGTTGGACGGCTCGCTGGGCTGGCCGGAGTCGGCCTCCCCTCCCGGAGGCGCCATGGAGCCTTTTGCGCTCGAGAAGGTGATCGAACGAGTGCTTTTCCAGCAGACCTACGCCGCCAGGCTGAAGGGAATCGAAATCAGCGTTCAACTTCCCGATGGCACGATGAGTGCGTTGGGCAACGCCGCACACACCTGCCAGATTCTCACCAATCTCCTCTCGAATGCGATCAAGCACAGCCCGCCTTACTTGCTCATCGTGGTGGAAGCGAAACGCGTCGCCGACCGATGGCGGGTCAGCATCCAGGATCAAGGGCCGGGAGTGGCCGTGGAGCAGCGAGATCAATTGTTCCAACCCGGCCTAAGCCCGCTCACGAAACCGGTCGTCGGCAGCGGCAGGACTGGAATCGGTCTCCAGGTCGCCAAGCTGCTGGCCGAAGCCCAGGAGGGATGCGTTGGCACTGAATTCCCGCCCGAGGGAGGTTCCGTCTTCTGGGTGGAGATCCCGATGACCCCAATCAAGTAGGCCGGTCCTGAACGCAACGCTCCCCGATTGTCTCGGAGGGCCACGGGCACTGTCGTGGTCCGAGGTGTTGGGAGCGGGAAGCCGCTTGCCTGTCCCCGGGCTCTCAGCCATATTCCTCCCGCCCGAGGCGTCCGAAGCGATATGAAAGTGTCGATCGACAAGCTCCAGGAAGGAATGGTGTTGAGCGGCGACCTGCTCAATCTCAACGACGAGTTGCTGCTCGCCGCCGGGACAGTGCTTACCGGCCGCCACCTCCGCATCCTGAAGACTTGGGGCGTGCGCACGGTGCCGATCGTAGGCGCGGACGAATCCTCCGAGGAGGTTGCCACCCGGCGTCTTCACTCTTCCACCCTCCTGGCTGCGGCCGAAGCGCGAGTGCAACGGCGGCTCAAGCACGTGCCGGTCGGCAATCCGGTCTTCGATCAGATCCGCGCCCTCGCCGTCCAGCGGACGGCGGATCGGATGGCGAGACCGGAAGCCAAACTGGCTTCGCCCAAGCCATGACCCCGAGTCTTGCTGAGTTTGTCAGGACCGCCGGCAAGCTGCCTTCTCTCCCGGCGGTTTATCAGGAATTGAGCCGTGCCGTGGACAATCCTGACTCGTCCTTGAGCCAGATCGGTGAGATCATCCGCAAGGACCAGAGTCTGGCGTCCCGCCTGCTTCGCCTGGCCAACAGCGCGCTGTACAGTTTTCCATCCCAGATCGAGACCGTAGAGGCGGCCCTCCAGATGATTGGTTTGCGTGAAACGCAGAACCTGGCGCTAGCCACCTGCGTTATACGCGCCTTCAGCGGCTTGCCGGCTGACCTGATCGATCCTGCCGCTTTTTGGGAACACAGTATTGCCTGTGGCATTGCCAGCGCCTTGCTCGCGGAGGAACGACACGACCCGACCCCCGAACGCCTGCTGGTTGGCGGCTTGCTCCACGACGTCGGGCGGTTGGTGCTCCTGATCAAGGCCCCTGAACTCAGCCGCGACATTCTCCAGCGTTGTGAGGCTGAGGAGGCCCCGGTCGTCCCGATCGAGACCGAGGTCCTGGGTTTCGACCACGCGATGCTCGGCGGCGAACTGCTCCGAATGTGGCGGCTGCCGCCGTCGTTGCAGGACATGGTCCGGTGGCATCATCTCCCCGCTGGCGCCACCGTGGGCGCTTACGATGCCTGGACGGTCCACCAGGCCGACTTCCTGGTCAGCGCCCTGGAGTACGGCAACAGCGGCGAACCCCTGGTCGGCCCCCCCGCCACGACGGAGGCTGGTCGCAAGGGAGGGATCGAGGAATGCGAGCTGGCCACGCTCGCCGCCACCGTTGAGGCGCGGTGCGCGCCCTTGTGCGCCATCCTTGCCAACTGAAGCGATGAGCGCGCTTTCCCCAGGCGATGCCGTTCCTGCCAGCTATGCGGCCCATCACGGCAAGTTGGTTGCCGCCATGGTGGCGCTCGAGAGTTTTCAGGGCGAAATTCGACTCACCTCGAGCCGCGAGGAGATTCTCACGCTCACCATCGACCACCTCAAAGCCCAACTCTCGCTTCGCACGGCCGGCTTCTATCTGGCCGACGGCAAGGACCTGGAGTTTACCCTGCGCACCCCGCTCCCGGCCGGGGATGCCGCCGAGCTCAACGTGCTGGTGGACCAAGCCATCGAAAGCGGCACGTTTGGCTGGGCGTTGAACCACCACCGGCCGGCCGCGTTCCGCACTCCGGAAGGCAAGACCACCTTGATCCTGGCCGCGCTCCGCACCCGCCAGCGCTTTCTGGGCATGTTCGCCGCGGTGTTGGACTCGGCGTCCGTCCCGGGCTGGGATGCCCACAGCATCATCATCGCCACCAGTCTGACTTGCGCAGCCAACGCCATTCTATCCGAGGCGTTGACGGCCGAATTGCAGGGGCACAACCGGCGGCTCGAGGCCTTGGTCGAACAACGCACCCACCAACTGCTCCTCGCCAAAGAGGCCGCCGAGCTCGCCAACCGCGCCAAGGGGGATTTCCTGGCTACCGTCAGTCACGAGCTGAGGACTCCGCTTAGTGCCATTCTTGGCTACACGCAGATTCTTCGCCAGAGCGATAACCTGCCGGCGGACCACGCCACTCCACTCGAAACGATCCTCCGTTCCGCCGACCATCTGTTGTCGCTGGTCAACGATTTGCTGGACCTTTCCAAAGCCGAGGCGGCCGCAATCCAGATCGCTCCCGCCCGGGTTCTGCTCCGGCCTCTCGTCGAGGAGACTCTGAACGTGCTGCGCTCCGAAGCAGAGGAAAAGCAACTCGCCATGGAGTGCGTCATCCACGATCGCGTGCCCACCGCCATCGTGGTGGATGCGCGTCGGCTCAAGCAGGTGCTGCTCAACCTGCTGGGGAATGCGATCAAGTTCACTGAGCGCGGCGCGGTCCGGTTGGAGATCGCCCCGCAAGGCGGATCGCTGCGGTTTGCCGTCCGCGACACCGGCCCCGGGATCGAGCCGCAGTACCTGTCCCGCCTCTTTCAGCCGTTCCAGCAGTTTGGTCGCGACGCGCTGCGCAGCTCCGGAACCGGGCTTGGGCTTTCCATTACCAAGAAGATCCTGGAAGCGATGGGCATCGAAATCCAATTCGACACCGCGCCGGGCCGGGGCTCTTGCTTTTGGTTTGATCTGCCTGACAGCGCGGCAGGAGCGGTGCCCCACGATCACAAGCCCGTTTCTGCTGCCGCCCAAACCCGCGATCCCTCTCCCGTGGTCACCGGCCACCTTGCCCCGGCCGACCGAACAGCCCTCGAGCAGTGGGCGGCGCGGGGGGATGTGATGGCGTTACAAGCGCACCTGGAGCAGTTGGCGGGGAGCGGCGATACCAGCAACCCCTTGGTGACTGAACTGCTTGACCTTGCCCGGGCCTGCCGCCTCAAGGCTGTGCGCGCTTTGCTTGCGTCCCTATGAACGAACAAATCCTCATCGTCGACGACACCCCCGTCAACCTGCAGTTGCTGGTGATCCAGCTCTCGAAACTGGGCTATCGGACGCTGGTGGCCGAGGATGGCGCCACGGCCATCCAACAAGCCGAACAAGTCCAGCCTGACTTGATCCTACTGGACGTGATGATGCCGGACATGGACGGTTTCGAAACCTGCCGCCGGCTCAAGCTTGCTCCCGCCACCCGCGAGATTCCGGTGATCTTCACCACCGCGCTGACCGGAGTCCGGGACAAACTGCGGGGTTTCGACGTCGGCGCGGTGGATTACATCACGAAGCCCTTCGAACAGGAGGTGGTGGCGGCGCGCGTCAACACCCACCTGACCATCGCCCGCCAGCGGCGGGAGCTTCAGGCCGTGCTGGCGCAGCGGGAGCGCTTCATGCGTATTGCCGCCCATGACCTCCGCAACCCGCTCACAGCCCTCCTGGGCTGGTGCGACCTGGGGGTGCAGATGAATGCCAACAAGCAGGTGGCCCAGGCTTTGGAACAAGTCAGCCAGGCCGGCTACCGGATGAAGGCCATCATCGATGATTTTCTGAGCTTGCAGATTGCCCAGGCACGCCAGGAGGGGGCTGCCGAGGCGTTTCCGCTCGACCAGGTCATTGCCCAAGTCATCGAACAGCAGGGGTATTCGGCGAAGCTCAAGCGGATCGACCTAAACCACCACCTTCCCGAGGCCCCCTTCTACGCGCTCGGCAACGTGGCTCACACCCACCAGATCCTCACCAACTACGTCTCCAACGCCATCAAGTACAGTCCGCCTCAGACCGCCGTCTCAATCGAGGCGCGCCAGGCGGGTGATCGCTGGCGCATCCGCGTCCAAGACCAGGGGCCGGGCGTGGCGCCCGAGGAGCGGAATCGTCTCTTTGCCGAATTCTCCAAGACCTCCAACCGGCCCACGGCGGGGGAGGAGAGCATCGGACTGGGGCTTTGTATCGTAAAGACACTTGCGGAGGCCCAGGCGGGACGCGTGGGCGCGGACTTTCCCCCGGAGGGTGGCTCCGTGTTCTGGGTTGAGATTCCCGCCGCTGCTACCTGAGCCCGCCGACCGCGCGCTGCCCACGCCGATCGGCATGGCCTCCACGTGGCGTGGTCTGACCGGGTTGTCGTACTCCGGCAACTCCTGGAATCGCGCTCGGACAGGGGGCGCGGGGCTGGCCACCGGCGGTCAAAACGGGCGCAAAAGCTCCCCCCGCGTCGGCTGGCGCCGGTTTCGGCGACGTCAGGCAGTGCGAGCGACTCGCTTGCGTGGAACGGTAGGTGGGGCGTATAGTCCGGGGCATGCGTAGCGATCTCCTTCCTCCCGAACAGGGCCAAGTGGCGTTCCTCCATGCACCCGGGCTCGATGTGGCGGGGGGGCTGATGGCCGAACCGGCCGGAAGGCGGCTGGCGATGGTTGAGCGTGAGCAGTTGACGGAGAACGCGGCGCGTGGCTTGCCGGCCCCCGGGACGGAAGACCTGACGGGAGGCGTGGTGGAGACCGATGGAGTGTGTCTGCGGGCTTGGGTGGGCCGCCTGGTGGCGGTGGGCCAGGCGTTGTTGAGGATCGACGGCCCCCGTGAAGTCTCTGTGAACGCCGGGTTGTCGGATGCGACGACTCGGCTGGGGGTGTGGGCGG
>CAYYMW010000216.1:0-11842 GCA_964472515.1 uncultured Verrucomicrobiota bacterium
TGCCGGCGCGGTTCACGTTTTGGGGCGCGGACGCGTGGGTGCCCGCCGGCCAGAATTACGACGGGGACATCCATTCCAGCCGGGTGGCGCGAATGGGGTATTTCGCGGTCGGACGCCTGCGGAAAGGGGCAACCCTGGAGCAGGCGCGCACGGAGATGACCACCATCGCCGCGCGGCTGGCGAAGGCGTACCCCGAATCGAACACCGGCGTGGGGGTCGAGTTGACGCTATTGAAGGAGAATGTGGTGCGGGGCATCCGGCCGGCGTTGTGGATCTTGATGGCGGCGGTGGCGAGCGTGCTGCTGATTGCGTGCGCGAACGTGGCCAATCTGCTGCTGGTGAAGGCGGGGGCGCGGCAGCGGGAGATGGCGATCCGACAGGCCCTGGGGGCGAGCCGGATGCGGATCGTGATGCAGACGGTGGGGGAAAGCCTGCCCTTGGCCGCACTGGGCGGGGGCTTGGGCCTGCTGCTTTCGCTGGCGGCGACCAAGGCGCTGGTTGCGCTGGTGCCGCCCGGGAGCATCCCGTCGGAGGCGGTGATTCGGACGGACTTCCGCGTGCTGTTGTTCACGGGGGCGCTGGCCTTGGTGACGGCGCTCTTCTTCAGCGTGCTGCCGGCGATCCAGATTTCCGGCACGCAACCCGGGCAGTGTCTCCACGAGGAAAGCCGAACGGCGACTGGCGGAGCGCAGCAACACCGGGTGCGGCAGGGGTTGATCGTGGCGGAGATCGCGCTGGCGCTGACGTTGCTGGCGGGAGCGGGCCTGCTGCTCAAGAGCCTGCGGCAGATGGCGAATGTGGAACTCGGGTTTCGGCCCGACCATGTGCTGCACATGCAGTTGACCCTGTCCGAGGCCCGGTATCCGCAGCGGGACCAACCGGGGCAGTTCTACACGCAGGTGCTGGAGGGGCTGCGGCAGATCCCGGGGGTCAAAGCGGTGGGAGCCAATGCCACCCTGCCCTTCTGCGGGAACAATTTCGGAATGCCGATCGTGCCGGAAGGGCGGAGCTACGCCAACTTGCAGGAGTTGCCCGGGACCTCCTACAATCTGGTGATGGGGGAATACTTCAAGGTCATGGGGATCGCGGTCAAGGCGGGGCGCGCCTTCACGGCACAGGACACCCGGCATTCCGAGCCGGTGGCCATCATCAATGAAAGCCTGGCCAGCCGCTATTTCGGGGTCAAGGACCCCATTGGCAAGCGGGTGATGCTGGGTCTGCCCGACAACTTGAACCGCGATGGCATCTTCGGCCCGAAACGTCTCGATTTTCCCTGGCATACCATTGTGGGGGTGGTGGCGGACGTGAAGCAGTACGACTTCGGCGCCCCCGCCGGGCCACAAGCGTACCTGCCGATGGAGCAGGCGCCGGACTTCGCCGGTTTTCGCACGACGATGATGCCGGTGATGCTGACCGAAGGAGACCCGGCACTGCTCAGCGGCGCGGCGCGCACGGTGGTGCGGGGGTTGGACCGCGACCTGCCTATCGCCCGTCTCGATCCGCTGAGCGCCCTGGTGCGCAACGCCATGGAGCGTCCCCGCTTCGCCATGACGCTGCTGGGGGTGTTTGCCGTGCTGGCGCTGGTGCTGGCGTGCGTGGGGATTTACGGGGTGGTTTCTTACGGAGTCGAGCAGAGGCGGCGCGAGCTGGGGGTCCGCCTGGCTTTGGGGGCGGAACAATCGGCCATTGTGGGGCTGGTGCTGCGGCAAAGCCTGCGCACGGTGGGCGTGGGGCTGGCGGTCGGGCTGGCCGGCATCCTGATCCTGAACCGGTTTTTGGAGAGCATCCTCTTCCAAGTCAGCGCCACCGATCCGACCACGGTGGTGCTTACCTGTGGGCTGCTGGCGACGGTGGCGTTGGTGGCCTCGGTCATCCCGGCGTGGAAGGCCTCCCAGACGGACCCGGCGCGCGTGCTGCACTGCGAATAGGGGCGGCTCCAGCGCAACGTGATTCGCGGGGCTGACCGGGAACCCGGCCGGGGGGCGGGCCTCGCGGACTCCTTCTCAACGGTTCTGCCGGTCAGCCCAGCCTAATGGTGACCTGCGCCATGGCCGGGCCTTCCCAGCCCACCCTAAAGCGGCCTCCCTCCGTTGAATGCGACCAGCCTCCGAATCTCCCCAGTGTCCGTACAGTGTCTCACTCTGGGACAACGCCGCAAACCGGCGACCCTCCAAATCAACAGTTTACGCAAACGCAAGCATGGCACCCGGGTTGCTTTATCTCATCCATGACGGTCTGGGCGCGAGAGAGAGATCAGACGGCGCCGGATCGCAGGATCGACGAGAGTAACGGCAACGAGAAAGGCCTGATGATGAGAACGAGCACGACCAAAGAGACTCCGGTGGTCTGCCGGTTCCAGACCGGCGCTGGGTTTGCCTTGCGCATCCAGCGCGGTTCCGCGCAAACGGGTCCCCGAAGCGGCGTACGCCTGATCGCGCTGGCCTTTACCCCGCCCCCAGCCTTCAGCAACCGCCCCGCCTCGATGGCGCTGAATTAGCCAGGCGTCATTGCACGCGCCCGAGGCAGGGCGGAAGAACGCGAAGGGCCGCAGGAAATCCTGCGGCCCTTGTATGTGAAAGGGAGAAAGCGAGCGACGGTTAACGTCCTTCGAACATGCTGGCGGGGAGTCCGTTTTCCCAGGAACGGGGCGCGTTCCACGGCCGCTCGGACAGGTTGTCAGACTCCGTCGTAGCGCAGCCGGTGAGCCAAGTGAGCCCGCCGAGAGCCACCAGACACGCGAACCATCGGGAAACCCGCTTCATCGGTACGAGCTAGGAGGAAGGGAGGGCCACGTCGCCCACTTCGACATCGCCCTGTTTCCAGGCGGTGAGAACGTTGGCGACCGCGCGGTTGGCTTCGACGGTGGTGATGCGGATTTTGGCGACCAACCGGCCGTCACGGCTGATCAGCATTTCGCCGCGCTCGACCACCTCATTGTTGCTGCCGATGTCCAGCACGACGAAGTCCCATTTGCGATCCACGGAGATGACCTTGCCGCGCAGCGTCGCAGGCAGCGCAGGCGGGGGCAGTTTGCCGCCTTCGTAAATGGCAAGGCGGCTATTGAGGGAGCCGATCTTCTTTGCCATGACGCCCTTCTCGGCCTCGAGCACGACGATGGCGTTGGTGGCTTCCTTGTGCTCCCTGAGCAAGATGCTGATTTGCTCGCTGGGGAGGCCCAAGGCCTTCCAACCGGCCAGTTCGCGCACAGTCGTTGCCAGATTCGAGGAGGTGGTGGTCAATTGCGTTTCGGCGGTGACCGCGCGGGTTTCGAGCATGTTGGCCTTGCTGGTCATGCTCTCGAGGTTCGCGCCGGTTTCGGCCAGTTCCTTGGCCGTTTTCTGCGCGAGCTCCTTGGAATCCTTGGCCTCTTTCTTGGCCGTGGTGGCTTCTTTCTGGGAGGCTTGCAGTTGTTCCGTCGTGGAGGTCAGATCGGTCTTGAGGGTCCCGATCTTCTCCGCCACTTGGAAATGACTGATGGCAAGGATTCCCAGCCCGGCCAAGATGGCCACAATCAAGCTGCCTTTGACTAACATGATCGTTTAAGAATTTGCGTTACGAATAAGGCGAGGCTATCACGCGCCCTGCCGCTGTCAACGCAAGTTTGCACGTTCGATGCACTACAACCCGCTGTGGGTCTGCTTGCGTCAGCCGCAGCCGGTGGTGCCCTGAGAGCCCCGACCCGCTTCACTTCGAGGTCGCCCGTTCTTTCCGGGAATCCGACCAAGCTTGGTTGGCACGGCCACCCAAGACTCGAACGCGCCGCAGCGGACCCTGCGTGCGCGTCCGGGGAGTATAATAGCAGTGTCGGTGCCAAGTTGCAGGGATTGACGCAAGTTTGAATCACTAACACAACTCGTTGTGCATCTGGTGGATAGGCATACAAACCGGAGGCCGCCGCGCGTTGAAGAGACCAACCGGCAGACTCGGAAGGCAGGCGCACAGGCAGGATTGGCGGGCGGTCGCAACGCCCCGGCAAGGGGGTCGGGAGAGGATTTGGCGATTCGCCGCCGCCCTTGCTTGACATCCCCCTAGCGTCCCTGCATTTTCGACAGTGCTCCCCGGGGCAAATGTGCCGTGGGAGATACGCTTATGAGCCAACTTCACAACCTGTTCAATTCCCTGCAAAGCTTTGATCTCGGTGACGGCCGACAAGGCCGCCTGTACTCCCTCCCTGCGCTTGAGAAAGCGGGCTTAGGTCGCATCTCGCGGCTGCCCGTCTCGTTGCGTTTGGTGCTGGAGTCGGTCCTCCGCAACTGCGACGGACGGAGGGTATCGGAGCAAAGCGTACGGGAATTGGCAGGTTGGCAACCGAAGGACGGACGGACGGAAGAGATCCCGTTCGTGGTCTCGCGGATCGTGCTGCAGGATTTCACGGGGGTGCCGTTGCTGGTGGACCTGGCGGCGATGCGCTCGGCGGTGGCGAAGCTGGGCCGGAATGCGCAACTGATCGAACCGCTGGTTCCCGTCGACCTGGTGGTGGACCATTCCGTGCAGGTGGATTTCGCCGGCTCCGAATCCGCGTACCGGGAGAATCTCGAGATGGAGTTCCTGCGGAACCGGGAGCGGTATCAGTTTCTGAAGTGGGGCATGCAGGCGTTCGAGACGGTCAGGGTGGTGCCGCCGGGCATCGGGATCATCCACCAGGTCAACTTAGAGTATCTGGCCAAGGGTGTGCTGGCGGACTCGCAAGGGGTCTATTACCCGGACAGCCTCGTGGGGACCGATTCGCACACCACGATGATCAACGGGCTGGGCATCGTGGGCTGGGGCGTGGGCGGCATCGAGGCGGAAGCGGGGATGCTGGGACAACCGGTGTACTTCCTGACTCCAGACGTGGTGGGCGTACACCTGACCGGCCAACTCAAGGAAGGGGTGACGGCGACCGACCTGGCGCTGACGATCACCCAGCTGCTGCGCAAGGCCAAGGTGGTGGGGAAATTCGTGGAGTTCTTTGGCCCCGGAGCCGCCGCGTTGTCGCTGGTGGACCGGGCGACGATCGCCAACATGGCCCCCGAGTACGGCGCCACCATGGGCTTCTTCCCCATCGACGCCGAGTGCGCCAACTACCTGCGGGCCACCGGCCGGGAGGAGTCGCTGTGCCGGGCCTATGAGAGCTACTACCGGGCCCAGGGGCTCTGGGGCATGCCGCAGCGGGGCGACATCGATTACTCGGTGGAACTGGAGCTGGACTTGGGGACGGTGACGCCGAGCGTGGCGGGGCCGAAGCGGCCGCAGGACCGCATCGAGCTGCCGGCGCTGAAACGGACCTTCCTCGACTTGCTCGCCAAACCGATCACGGAGAACGGCTACGGCAAGTCCGGAGAGGAGGCCCAGCGGCGCATCGTCATCCGGGGCGCCAAAGACACCACGTTCCATCACCAATGGCACGCGGGCCTGCGCCGGGCGGATTTAGAAGCCAGCGAAAGCGAGATGCGGGACCAGCATCCCGCCCCGGACAATGTGACGGTGACCAAGCAGGATTTGCGCAGCCAGATCGGGCATGGGTCGGTGCTGATCGCGGCCATCACCAGTTGCACGAACACCTCGAATCCCTCGGTCATGCTGGCGGCCGGCCTGCTGGCGAAGAAGGCGGTGGAGCTTGGCCTCAGCGTCGGCCCGGTGGTGAAGACGTCACTGGCTCCCGGATCGCGGGTGGTCACCGATTACCTGGAGCGAACCGGGTTGCAGAAGTACCTGGATCAACTCGGTTTCCAGTTGGTGGGCTACGGCTGCACGACCTGCATCGGCAACAGCGGGCCGCTGGAAGCGCACTTGGAGGAGGCCGTGACGCAGCACGATTTGGTGGCCGCCTCCGTCCTCTCGGGCAACCGGAACTTCGAGGCGCGGGTCCACCAGGCGATCAAGGCGAACTTCCTGATGTCGCCGCCGCTGGTGGTGGCGTTTGCGCTGGCGGGGCGCGTGGATATCGACCTGGCCGCCGAACCGCTGGGGATCGGCAAGGATGGGAAGCCGGTCTACCTGCGGGACGTGTGGCCCACCCTGGAAGAGATCGGCAAGGCCATGAAGAGCGCACTGGCGCCCGAAGCCTACAGCCGCCTGTACCGCGACTTCGCGGCGCAGAATCCGGAGTGGAACGATATCGCCACCAGCACGGGCCAGGTGTATCAGTGGGACTTCTCGAGCACCTACATTCAGGAACCGCCGTTCTTCAAGCAGTTCGCGATGAAGCCGGGCGAGGTTGCGGACATCCAAGGCGGGCGGGCACTGGCCATCTTCGGCGACAGCGTCACCACCGACCACATCTCGCCGGCGGGCGCGATCAAGAAGAACTCCCCGGCGGGCAAGTATCTGACGGAACACGGGGTCGCCCCGGAGAACTTCAACAGCTACGGAGCGCGGCGCGGGAACGACCAGGTCATGACCCGCGGCACGTTCGCCAATGTCCGCATCAAGAACCTGATGCTGGCGGGCGAGGAAGGCGGCCTGACGCGCTTCCAGCCTTCCGGTGAGAAGCTGACCATCTACGACGCCGCCCGGAAGTATGCCGAATTCGGCGTGCCGCTGGTGGTGCTGGCGGGTCAGGAATACGGCACCGGCAGCTCGCGCGACTGGGCGGCCAAGGGCACGCGGCTGCTGGGGGTGAAGGCGGTCGTGGCACAGAGCTTCGAGCGCATCCACCGCTCCAACCTGGTTGGCATGGGGGTGTTGCCGCTGCAGTTCAAGGAAGGCGTAAGCGCCCAGACCCTCAAGCTCAACGGCACGGAGAAGTACGACGTGGTGGGACTGGGAGCGGGCCTGAAGCCGCAACAGGACGTCATCTTGCGCATTACGCGCCAGGATGGCACCCAGGAACTGGTGCCCGTCCGTTGCCGGATCGATACGCCGATCGAGATCGAGTACTACCAGCACGGCGGGATTCTGCCTTACGTGCTGCGCCAGTTGCTGCAACGCGCCTGACGCGCCACCACAGAAACGCTTCACGCCCGGCGCGGTGATGAACCCCGCCGGGCGTTTTGCCGCAAACACCCATGCCGAGCCGTCCTCCATCCGCGAAGCGCCTGTTGGTGCTCTTGGGGGCGCTGGCGATGCTGGGGGCGGCGACCTGGGCGCTGCGCCGGACGCACCCGCCGAGCCCGGGAGCAGCCGACCCGCAGGCCGCGCGTGCTTTGCTCTCGAAAGTCACCGAATTGGAGCGCCAGGAAAACGAGGTGGCGGAGCGGGTTTGGGGCCCCGAGCTCGTGGCCCAGCGCCACGGGGACGCAGTGGACGCGCTTTGGGACGCCGTCAACCGCGCGGAGGATCGGCTGGCTGTGTTCGGCGAACTCGCGGCGACGCGGTTCCTCCTGCCGCACTGGATGGCGCCGGAAGCCGGTCCGCAGGGGCTGGAGAGGCACCGATCCGCTGGCGCGTCACAGGAGGTGGACCAGGCCGGGTGGAAGACCGCCGTCGGCGCATGGGCGAAAGCCGGGTGGCGTCTGGAACGTTGCGAAATCCGTCACCTGGGTTTCTCCGCACCAACCGGGGAGAGTCCTGTCAGTGTGTTGGAGGCGCGGGGCGACCTGACCAACACCGTCACCAGGGAGGTGGGGACTCTAGCAGGGAGCATCCAGGTGCGGTGGAGCAGTCAGGTGGACGCCGACGGAGCGCCGCGCCCGGGAGAGATAGATGCCCACGACCTCACTTGGTGCGCCCGCAGGGCCGCCCCAGCATTCGAGGTGGCGTTGGAACGGAAGATCGCACCTCCGCAAGGGTCGCATTTTGTTGACCCGCTCCTCGTGTACGACCTGGATCGGGACGGGACTCCGGAGATCATCCTGGCGTCGGCCAATCTGCTGTTTCGCCGCCAGCCCGACGGCTCGTACCGCGAGGAGCCGCTTTGCGAACAGGCTCGGGGGCTGGCGTTCACGGCGGTGCTTGGCGATTTCGACGGCAACGGGTTCACCGACCTGTTGACGGCGGTGTTCGATGGTTTGCTCCGCTACCGGGGAAACGCCGCAGGCCGGTTTCCAAACGCACCCGAACTGGTTTGGACCGCTGAGCCGCGTTTGAAGTACGGGCAGCTGCTCACCGCCGGCGATATCGACCGGGATGGAGACCTGGATCTCTGGTTGGGGCAGTACAAGAATCCTTACGAGCGCGGCCAGATGCCGACGCCGTACTTTGACGCAAACGACGGCAACCCGTCATGGCTGCTGCTCAACGACGGGCACGGGCGCTTCGGCGACGCCACGGCCGCCGCCGGTCTGGCCGCCAAACGGCATCGCCGGTCCTACAGCGGCTCGTTCGTCGACGTGGATGGTGACGGCCAGCTCGACCTGCTGGTGGTGAGTGACTTCGCCGGGACGGAACTCTACCGGAATGATGGCCGCGGCCACTTTACGGCCATGACGGAACGGTGGTTGCCCGCATGGCATGGCTTCGGGATGGCACACGCCCTGGCGGACTTCAACCTCGACGGGCGGCTCGATCTGCTGGTGATGGGCATGCATTGCCCCACGGCTTCGCGCCTGGAGGGCATGGGCCTCCGGCGCGCGGCGGATCATCCCAACGACGCCATGCGCGGCCGCATGATCCAAGGGAGCCGCCTTTACTTCGCGCAACCGTCCGGCGGCTGGCGGGAAGAGGCCGCGGGCGAGGCGCTGCGTCACTCGGGCTGGGCGTGGGGCAACGTCGCTTTCGATGCCGACAACGACGGCTGGCCCGACGTGTTTATCGCCAACGGACACGAAACCCATGAATCGGTGCGCGATTATGAGAGCCAATTCTGGCTGCACGACATCTATGTGGGAGATTCGCGCGACGACCCGGTCCGAAACACCTATTTCGCGATGAACTTCACTCGCACGCGTGGGCATGGGTGGTCCTACGGCGGGTACGACCTCAACCGCCTCTATTTGAACCAAGCCGGGACCAACTTCCTCGAGGCCGGCCACCCGCTCGGGGTGGCGCTCCAAGTCGATTCCCGCAACGCCGTGGCGAGCGATCTGGACGGCGACGGCCGGGTGGACCTGCTGGTGACGACCTTCGAGACGTGGCCCAAGGTGCAACAGACCTTGCGCGTCTATCGGAACAACCTGCCGGCGACAGGACATTGGATCGGGTTCCGGTTCAAGGAAGAGGGACCGGGCGCTTCGCCGCTCGGCTTGAGCGCGACGCTGCGCTGGGCCGGCAGGACCGCCACGCGGCAACAGGTGACGGGTGATTCACACCGCGTCCAGCATCCGCTAGAGATGCACTTTGGGTTGGGCAACTCAACGCAGGTGGACAGCGTGGAGTTCAAGTGGGTGAACGGCCGCAGCCTGAAATGGGACCGGCCGGTCGTGGACCGTTATCATTGGGTCACTCCGGCCAGCCAACCGGCTGCGGTTGGACGCTGAAGGAGTAAGGCGGCAGGGTCTACCGATCCTGGCTTCGTCTGGCCCACCAACGCAGGCCGGCGTGGTAGGCCAGGAAACCCAACCCGACCGCTGCCAGCACCGCCCAACCGCCATACTTCCACGTTTGGAGCCACTCGAGCCAGGCCAAGCCCAGCAACTTCGCCAAGCCGAAAAGCAGCACGGACCAGAACACGGAGGTCAGCGCGGTCAGCCACAGAAAGCGGCCGAAGGGCACACCCAGGAAGCCCGCCGCCAAGTAGAGCGGCATGCGGCTGCCGGGCAGGAAGCGGGTCGCCAGCACAATGATCGTGCCCCGTTCAACGAACCAACGCTCGGCCCGGGCCACCGCCGCAGGATTGGCCAACCGCCGGGCCAGCGGTTTCTCCAGCAGCGGCCGTCCCACGCCGCGTGCGACCCAGTAAAGCCAGGAGTCGCCCAGCCAGATCCCGAGGAAGCACGACCAGAAGCCGACCATCCACGACATGGTTCCCGTGACGCACAGCCAGACGGCGGCGAGGGCGGTCAGGTCTTCCGAGATAAAGGTCAGGGCGAAGAGCACGGCGCCCTGGGCCACGGGCGGCCACCCGGCAAAACCCAAAGGGAGCCAATCCGTGCTGGTCAAGAACGTGGCGGCAAATGACCCCATGTTCACCTGAGCAAGGTTGAACCCTCGACCTCCCGAGACCACCGCGAGCGGGAGTGGCGGCCCCAGGCATATGCGGTCGGTCTCCGCAAGCTCGGCGCCAGGGAAGCACAGCCGGTGGCCATCCACCCGGGAGATTTCCGGGCGCGGCGTGTTGCGACTTCCACAGGCGTGGTGGACATGAGTTCGACGGTGCGTCGTTCGACGTTCTGAGCCCGAGACTACTCGAACGACGGGGGAAGCGCAAATGCTCGCCGTGGGCGAGAAGCCGGCCCAGGAGGACCGGAAAGCTGCGCTTCGCGGAGGACGCGGAGCGTGGCCCGACTGGCCAGCGCGGCACCGGTTCGGGCTTGGTGCCTCCTGCGGGGTTGGTTAATATGCGCTCATGAACGTGTTGGTGATTTTGGGCCATCCGAATCCGGGCAGTTTCAACCATGCCATCGCCGCCGAGGTGCGCGAAGCGCTGGCGCAACAGGGCCACGAGGCGTGGTTTCACGATCTCTATGCCGAGCGGTTCGATCCACTGATGAGCGCCGCCGAGCTGGGCCGGGACGCCGTGCTGCCGCCGGAAATCGAGCGGCATTGCCAAGAAGCGGGCGAAGCCGACGGCATCATCGTCATTCACCCCAACTGGTGGAGCCAGCCACCCGCCATCGTGCGGGGTTGGACAGATCGCGCGCTCCGCGCCGGGCGGGCGTACCGGTTCGTGCCCGATGGCCGGGGCGGCGCCAAACCGGAGGGGCTCTTGAAGGCGCGGATCGGCATGGTCTTCAATACGGCCAACACGCCGCAGGAGAAGGAGGAAGCGCTCTTCGGCGATCCACTCGAGACGCTGTGGCGCAAGGTGGTGTTCGGATTGTGCGGGATTGAGATCGTCTACCGCCGGAACTTCAGCCCGGTGATCGTGAGTTCGCCGGAGCAGCGGCAGCAATGGCTGGCGGAGGTCCGCGCCGCGGTGGTGCAGCATTTCCCCAAACCGGCTTAGGGGCCGTCAAAGAATAACATTTCCACTCTGCCTCGGTCTTGCGGCGGCCGGCGTCGTTACTCGCTCGTTACAGCCCGCTACGGGGATGCGCCTCGCTCGCGCCTCGCCCGCCGCCTCAATCCCATCGGCATAGCCGTAAAGCTTATTCGTTGACGCCCCCTTAGGGTAGGTTCCTGCGGGCAACCGGAGCAACCGCGGCAGCAGGACCTCCGCGCGCAGGTATCCGCCCTGCCCTTCCTCCAGCAGAGCCGACCACCCGGCCGCAAGGCCATTGACACGCCTTGCTTTTCCCCCTTTCCTAGGCACCGATGATTAACGCAGCCGCATTCAAGGGCCTGGTGGAATTCAGCGCGGGATTCCAGCCACGGCCCGGTATTTCCCATGTGCTGTTCGATTTCGATGGCACGATCTCGTTGATCCGCCAAGGCTGGCCGGACGTGATGGTCCCGATGTTCGTGGAGATGCTGCCGGCCCTGCCCGGCGAGAGCGAGGCGGACCTGCGCCGGCTGGCGTTCGAGGATATCATGCGCCTGAACGGCAAGCAGACCATCTACCAGATGATCCAACTGGCCGAGCGGGTGCGCGAACGTGGCGGCACCCCCAAGGAACCGCTCTGGTACAAGCACGAATACCTGCGGCGGCTCGACGAGCGCATCCGCCACCGGGTGGAAGGCGTGCGCACCGGGGCCATTGCCACCGACCAGTTGCTCGTGCACGGCACCCGGCCGCTTTTGGAGGAACTGCAACGCCGCGGCCTGCACCTGTATCTGGCGAGCGGCACCGATGAGCCGTTCGTGAAGCAGGAGGCGGAAATCCTCGATGTCACCCGGTATTTCGGCCGGCACGTCTACGGCGCGCTGGACGACTACAAGAAGT